>CAKSZE010000134.1 GCA_934525325.1 uncultured Faecalibacterium sp. | reverse complement strand
CAAGGGCTACTCGCCCTTGACAATCCTAAAGAAGAAGTCGAAGCACAAAAAAGCTAGCGCTGCGCCAGTCGGCGCTATCGCTTTAACGCTTTTTTCGCTTCTCCGTTTATAGCCCCTCAGTCGCTGCGCGACAGCTCCCCCCCAGGGGAGCGGCTGCGCTCGCTAGCTTTGCGGTTTAGCCGGAAACTGTACCGCTGCGCCAAAGGCTCCCTCCCAGAGGGAGCTGGCAAAACCGTCAGGTTTTGACTGAGGGAGTTAAGTTTTTCTTCTCAAACGTTTCATTTTGCATTTTTTTCGCACCACAGTACAAAGTTTCAAGAACTTTTTTGATTTTTCACAAAAATGTAATGACTTTTTTCGTAAAATCGGGTATACTGTATCTTGCAGGGACAGTGGGGCCGCAACCACTTCCCCGCACATGATTCCTCCTCACACCAAAGCAATACCCCAAACAAGAAACCCCTCCGGTGTACCGCAAGCGCCGGAGGGGTTTCTTGTTGTTTCGTTATTTTTTAAAGGGTGCGCAGCTTTGCCGCGAACACCGAAAGCACTACCTTGGGGTTCACCTGTGCGCCCAGCCGCTGCAGGGCGGCATCTGCCAGACGCACCGCCTGCCGTGCCTGTGTGCCCTGCACCGGGGCGCGGGGGCTGCTGCGCAGGCCAGCCGCTGCCACGGCGCGGAAATCGGTCAGCAGGGCAGAAGCCGCCGCCTTGTCCTTTTCGTAGGCGGCAAGCAGCACAGCGGCGGTATAGCTATCCCGGACGGCGGCGGCGCGGGCAAGCTCCAGCGCCTTTTCCACCTGTGCGGTGCGGGCTTCGTCCCGGGCGACCGCCAGCACCGTGCCGATATGACCATCGAACAGCTCACTGTACAGTGCGGCTGTTTTTTTGTCCACACCCTGCGCCGCGCAGTAGCGGGTGCAGTCGGCGGGGGACACCGGCGCCACCGCAAAGCTGACGCAGCGGCTGCGGATGGTGGGCAGCACGCTGGCCAGCGAATCCGCCGTGAGCAGGAACAGCACCCCCTCCGGGGGCTCTTCCATGACTTTGAGCAGGGCGTTGGCGGATTCCTCGTTCATGCGCTCCACATGGTACAAAAGCACCGCACGACCCTCGGCGGAAAGGCTGGTGTTAAAAATTTCGCTGCGCATGGCGGTGACCTGACCCACCAGATACTTCCCGCCGCTGCCCATGCCGGACACCGAGATGGCTTCCCGCACGATGCCGGTCTCCACCGTGCCGCTGTCGCGCTTACCGGCTTTTGCCACGGCGCGGCAGCACTCGCCGCGCAATAGCGCCTCGGCGGCGGCACCGCCTGCCGGGTAGAGGTAGTCGGCGGCGATGCAGCGGGCGGCAAAGCCGGTGCCAAGCCCGGCTTCACCCACCAGCAGCACGCTGTGGGTCAGCCGGCGGGTGGCCAGCATCTGCTGCACACTGGTTTTCAGTTCTGCGTTGCCTTCCATGCGGTCCAGCATCATGATGGGGGTACTCCTTTTGTGAGACGGTCGTAAAACGATTTAGAATGCGCTCCGCTTCGCTCTGCGCAT
>CAKSZE010000133.1 GCA_934525325.1 uncultured Faecalibacterium sp. | reverse complement strand
TGGAAGTTTTCAAAATCGAAAAAACGGCCGTCCTGACAGGGGATATACAGCATCGGGCGGCCTGCGTGGCCGTAAAGTTTGCACTCCATATCCCGTCCCAGTTCCGGGCTGTACTCCTTGAAATACTGCATCTCCATGGTGTTTCCTCCTTTGGTGTGGTTATGGTGTTACCCTTCTCTTATTCCTCCACCTCATACAGCAGGGTGTGGAACACGAAGGGCAGCTGTTTTTCCCAGCTGGCTTCGCTGTGGGTGCCGCCGGGCACGATGCGGCTGGTCAGGTGGATGCCCCGGGTCATCAGCTTGCCGCTCAAGGCAGAAAATTCCCGGCGGATGCCATCGTGGTTGCCCATCTCCCGGGAGCCGTAGTCCATGTACAGCACCGTGCCGGGGGAAAGCTTTGCGCGCCCCACAAGGCCGGAAAGCTTGTCCGGTGCCACCCAGATAGAGGGCGACAGCGCTGCGGCGCGGCTGTAAGTATCATTATATTGCAGCAGTGCGTACAGGCTCATCAGCCCGCCCATGCTGCTGCCGCCGATAAAGGTATGTGCCCTGTCCGGCAGGGTGCGGAAATTCTGGTCGATCAAAGGCTTGAACCGATGGATGAACCAGCTCATGGTGGCCTGTCCCTTGCCGTCAAAGTGGCCGTAGGTGGGGTCATCGAAGCGGTAGGGGGAATACTCCACCAGACGCTCGTTATTTGCCCCGGCGTTGCACTCGATGGCCGCCACGATCAGCGGGGTGTCGGTATAGTCCAGATAATCGGCTACGCCCCAGCTTTTGCCGTAGGTGGCATCCTCGTTGAAAAATACGTTCTGCCCATCGAACATATACAGCACGGGGAACCGGCGCTCCGGCTGTGCCTCGTACATGGTGGGCAGGTAGACATACGCCCGGCGCTGCTCGGTGCCGTTGACCGCCGGGTAACTCATGCTCCATTTTTTGATCATGGTGCTTCTTTCCTCTCAAATCTTCCTGCAAAGGGCACAGGCGGCAAGCCCACGCCCTTTATAGGTAGTGTAGCACCATGCGGCGGGAATTGCAATCTTTATGCGCAAAGGGGCGGCGGGACGATTTAGAATGCGCTCCGCTTTGCTCTGCGCATCATCAGCGGAAAGATTATTTATAATTTCGCAATTCTGGAAAATCTGCGGATTTTCCAGAATTGCCTTTTCACGGGAGGGGTCGTAGAGAAAAACGGCATTTGCAGCGCCGCTTTCTGCGAAAGCGCGGCGCTGTGGTCGGCGTGCTCGCCCTCTCAGGCGCTAACGCGCCAGCTCTCCCAAAGGGAGAGCCCTTGGCATAGCGGCAAAGTTTTCGGAAAAGCCAAAAAGTGTGCGGTTTCGCCAGAGCCTCTCCCTTTGGGAGAGGTGGCACGGCGCAAGCCGTGACGGAGAGGGCGAGCCAGCTAGAGAAACACGCGGCATCTGCGGTGATGCAAAAGGGACTGTTGCCCCAGACGGTGTGCAACAGTCCCTTCAAAAGCCGTAGGGTGACAGGCGGCTCAATATTTCTTTTCCACAGGCACGATCCAGCCCTTGGTGTCGGGCAGCTTGC
>CAKSZE010000132.1 GCA_934525325.1 uncultured Faecalibacterium sp. | reverse complement strand
GCCATGATCACCGCCAAGTCCTCCAACCCCCTGATGCTGCTGGACGAGATCGACAAGCTGGCAGGGGACTTCCGGGGCGACCCGGCGGCTGCTCTGCTGGAAGCACTGGACCCGGAGCAGAACAGCACCTTCAACGATCATTTCATTGATATCCCGTTTGACCTGAGCCATGTGCTCTTTATTACCACCGCGAACGACTTGGGCAGCATCCCCGGCCCGCTGCGCGACCGCATGGACGTCATCGAGCTGCCCAGCTATACCCGCGTGGAAAAATACAACATTGCCCGCAAGCATCTGCTGCCCAAGCAGCTCAAGGCCTGCGGTCTGACCGGCAAGGTCACCATGAACCAGAGCGCACTCTACGGCATCATCGACGGCTATACCCGCGAGGCCGGTGTGCGTAATCTGGAGCGCACCATCACCAGTGTGCTGCGCAAGTGCGCCCGCAAGATCGCTTCCGGCGAGGCGGAGAGCGTAGCAGTGACCGCTACCATGCTGGAGGAGCTGCTGGGCCCCCGCATCGTCAAGCCGGACTTCCTCAACCGCACCAATGCCGTGGGCATCGCCAACGGTCTGGCATGGACCAGTGTGGGCGGCGAGACCCTGCCCATCGAGGTGCAGGTCATGGACAACGGCACCGGTAAGATCACGGTTACCGGCTCTCTGGGCGATGTGATGAAGGAGAGCGCACAGCTGGCAGTTACTTGGGTGCGCGTCCATGCCGAGGAATACGGCATCGACCCCGAGCGGCTGAAAAAGTGCGATTTGCACATCCATGCCCCGGAGGGCGCTGTGCCCAAGGACGGCCCCAGTGCGGGCGTCACCCTGACTACGGCATTGGTGTCCTGCCTGTCCGGGGTACCGGTGCGCGGCGATGTCGCCATGACCGGCGAGATTACCCTGCACGGCAATGTGCTGCCTATCGGCGGTCTGCGGGAAAAGAGCATGGCGGCCTACCGCGAGGGCATGAAGATCGTGCTCATCCCCAAGGACAATGAGCCTGATCTGTACGATGTGGACGAGGAGGTCAAGAAGAACCTGACCTTCCTGCCCATGCAGAACCTCTCGCAGGTGCTGGCTGCCGCCCTGCTCAAGCCGAAGGCGGCAAAGAGCACCGCAGGCCGTCCCCGCACCAAAAAGTCCAAGGCAGGGGAGAGCCATATCCCCGCCGCGCCTGAGAAGAACCAGCTGGGCGCTGTCTGCTGAAAAACAGAAAGGAACACGCCATGATCTTCAATAAAGCCGATTTTATTGCCAGCTATGGCATTTCCAGCCAGCTGCCCGAAAGTGACCGCCCGGAGCTGAGCTTTTCGGGGCGCTCTAACGTGGGCAAATCCAGCCTGATCAACAAGCTGTGCAGCCGCAAAAATCTGGCGCGCGTGTCCAGTACGCCGGGCAAAACGGCTACCATCAATTTCTATTCGGTGGACGACTGCTATTTTGTGGACCTGCCGGGCTATGGCTACGCCAAAGTAAGCAACGCCGACCGTGAGCGCTGGGATGACCTCATCAACAGCTACTTCGAGGCACCCCGCCACCACACCCTGCTGGTGCAGCTGCTGGACTG
>CAKSZE010000131.1 GCA_934525325.1 uncultured Faecalibacterium sp. | reverse complement strand
CAGGAGGACGGCAGCGTGCAGATCGAGCTGCTGACCGCAGACCGGGAGGGCAGCTTCCGGCAGGTGGCGGTCAACGGCCTTTCCGCAGATAAGTTTTCCGGCTGCGCATCGGTGGCGGCGGGCGCGGGCGCGGACGGGCGGCATTATCTGGTGCTGGACGGCTGGACCGGCATTTCCGGCAACAATCTGGCCTCGGTGCTGCTGTGCTACGATGAAAACAGCCAGCAGATGGTGCCCGCCACAAGGATCAGCAGCCAGCGGCTGTATAACGCCTCCCTGCGCAACGTGCCCACGCTGGTCAGCCGGGATCTGGACGGGGACGGCATCGTGGAGATCCCCACCCAGCCGGACGAGGCGGGTCTGCTGAACCTGAGCCAGAGCCGCCGCATGGACTTTATCGTCTGGATGGACTACACCAGCAGCCACCCGGAAAAAAGCTTTGGCCTGCTGGACGAAGAGACCAACTGTTATATCGAGCTGCCCGCCGAGTGGGAGGGCAACCTAAAACTGACTGACAGCGAGGAATATGACGGCGCAGTGGAGCTGCGCACAGTAGACGAGGATGAGCTGGTACTGACGGTACGGCTGGCAAGGACCTCGGCCAACTCCACCGGCTGGACAAGGCTCGGCGTGGTGGCGTCCCGTCAGGTGCAGGCCAAAATGGGCCCGGGCGTTTTGCTTGCCGACACGAACTACCGCCTTTCCAAGGCGTTGTATCTGCTGAATTGAGGAATGGAGGATGCTGCATGGTACGAGTGCTTGTTGTAGAAGATGAAGCCAATATCCGCGATATGATCGCCCTGAACCTGCGCCATGCGGGGATGGAGGTAGTGGAGGCCGAAAGCGCCGAAGCTGCCCTGCCGCTGCTGGCGCAGAAGCCCGGCTGTGATGCCGCCATTCTGGACGTGATGCTGCCGGGCATGAACGGATTCTCGCTGTGCGAGACCATCCGCCGCACCGACCAGCAGATCGGCATCATCATCCTCAGCGCCAAGGGGCAGGAGCAGGATAAGATCCGCGGCTTGTCCATCGGCGCAGACGATTACATGACCAAGCCCTTCAGCGTCAGCGAGCTTCTGGCGCGTGTAGAGGCGCTGTGCCGCCGCGTCATCCGCACCAAGGAAGGGGAGAGCCGGGAGAACACCCCGCTGGGCACTTTGACCAGCGGCGACTTCGTGCTGGACGAGAACCGCCGCGTGCTGCTGAAAGCCGGTCAGCCCATCGAGCTGACGCAGGTGGAGTTCCAGATCATGGAGCTGTTCTTCCGCAACCCGGGCACCGCGCTGGTGCGCGAAAAGATCCTGAAAGGGGTCTGGGGCGAAAACTACTTCGGCGACGTAAAGATCGTGGATGTAAACATCCGCCGCCTGCGCATGAAGGTGGAGGACGAGCCCAGCCACCCCACCCACATCATGACCGTGTGGGGCTATGGCTACCGGTGGGAAGAGTAAAAATGTGATTCAGGAAAGTCCTGCGGACTTTCCTGAATCACAAAAAATATTTTTTTATTATCTATACTCACCGAAAGGAGGACACTGTTATGCGAAGCGGTATCACCCGCCGCTGGCTGCGGGGCAACCTGCTCATCACCGTA
>CAKSZE010000130.1 GCA_934525325.1 uncultured Faecalibacterium sp. | reverse complement strand
GCACCGGCGTTGTCCAGCACCTGCTCCGGCTTGCGGGCACCGCACAGAACGTGCAGCCCCGGGATCATGCGGGCGGTCAGGGCAATGACCAGCTGCGCCATGGTGCAGTCGTACTTCTCGGTCAGGTCGCTCCACTTTGCCAGCAGTTCCAGCGCCTGTGCCCGGCGGGTGGGCTGGAAGCAGGGGTTCGTGTTGCGGGTGCTGCCCTCCGGGTAGGTGGTGTCCATGGTCACCTTGCCGGTCAGCAGTCCCTGCTCCAGCGGAGAGTACGCCTGCACCGAGACGCCCAGCTCCTTGCAGGTGGGCAGCAGCTGCTTTTCAATGCGGCGGGTCAGCAGGCTGTACTTTTCCTGAATGACGTCCAGCTGACCGTACTTGCAGTAGCCCCGGATGATGTCGGCGGTGACGTTGGAAGCACCGATGGCGCGGATCTTGCCCTGCTCCTTCAGCTTCATCATGGCTTCCATGGTCTCTTCCAGCGGGTACACGCTGAAGTCCGGGCTCTGCCAGTGGGTGTACAGTACGTCCAGATGGTCGGTGTGCAGGCGGCGCAGGCTGTCCTCCACGTCCTCGATGATGCCCTTGGCAGAGAGGTCGCGGTACACCTGCACGCCGTCCACTACCTTGTGCAGGATGGGGGACTCGTGCCTCCACTCAAGGCCGCACTTGGTGGAAAGCACCACCTTGTCGCGGTCGATGTGCTTCATGGCTTCGCCCACCACTTCCTCACTGTGGTACAGCCCGTAGATGGGCGCAGTGTCGATCCACTGGATGCCCTGCTCTACGGCGGTCTGGATGGCCTTTACCGACAGTGCATCGTCGTTATCGCCCCACCATGCACCGCCGCCGATGGCCCATGTACCCATGCCCAGAAACGGCACGGAAATGCCGCTTTTGCCAATGTTGATGTTCTGCATATACTTTACCCTCCATGCCAGCAGTGTTCCCCGCAATGGGAACCCTCATTCTAGTCTAGCATACTTTGTTGTGTTTTTTATTCTATAAAAAAGAGCGCTGCGGAGCGCAGATGCACTCCGCAGCGCTCTTTTATCAGATGTTGCCGAACTCGCTCAGCTGCAAGCTCTCGTTGTGGGTCTCCGCCCAGCGCACCGCCCAGTCGGAGGTGAACAGCAGCAGACGGTTGCCCTTCATGTCCTCCACAGCCTTGGTGTCGCTGGTCAGGTCCAGATCCCGCAGGTTGTAGGTGTCGGGGTCGTTCTGCACCCAGCGCAGCTGCTCAAAGGGCAGCTGCTGCATCCGGATCTCCACGTTGTACTCGGTGTTCAGGCGGTACTCCAGCACTTCCAGCTGCAGCACGCCGACCACGCCGACCACCACTTCTTCCATGCCGCCGCCCACTTCGCGGAAGATCTGGATGGCGCCTTCCTGCGCGATCTGCTCCATACCCTTCACGAACTGCTTGCGCTTCATGGTGTCCTTCTGCTCAATGCGGGCAAAGTGCTCCGGGGAGAAGGTGGGGATGCCTGCGAACTGCACCTTCTTTTTGCCGGTGCACAGCGTGTCGCCGATGGAGAAGATGCCCGGGTCGAACAGGCCGATGATGTCGCCCGCGTAGGCCTCGTCCACGATGGCGCGGTCCTGCGCCATCAGCTGGGTGCCGGTGGCCAGCTTGATGTTCTTGCCCTCCTG
>CAKSZE010000129.1 GCA_934525325.1 uncultured Faecalibacterium sp. | reverse complement strand
CTGCGCCTGACCGGCGACTATCTGGCCATCCTGACGCTGGGCTTCGGCGAGATCATCCGCATCACCCTGAACAACATTGATGATGTGCTGGGCTTCAAGCTGTTCTACGGCGCAAAGGGCCTGAAGAACATCCCCAAGTACTCCAACTACTGGAACGTGTTCCTGTGCGTGGTCATCACCTGTTTCCTCATCCACGCCATGATGAAGAGCCGCCACGGCCGCGCCGTGCTGGCCATCCGCGACAACGAGATCGCCGCCGAGAGCTGCGGCATCCAGACCACCTATTATAAGGTGATGGCCTTTGCCTTCTCCGCTGCCTTTGCAGGTCTGGCGGGCGGCCTGTACGCCTGCTATCTGGGCGTGTTGGATCCCTCCACCTTCGGCTTTATGAAGTCCATCGAAATTCTGGTCATGGTGGTTCTGGGCGGCATGGGCTCCATGCTGGGCTCCATCCTGTCCGCTACCGTGCTGACCATCCTGCCCGAGGCCACCCGCAGCTTTGAGAGCTACCGCATGGTGGTCTACTCGCTGGTGCTGATTTTGATGATGATCTTCCGCCCGGGCGGACTGCTGGGCAGCTACGATTTCTCCCTGAGCCGCATCGTGGAAAAGGCCATGAACGGCGAACTGTTCCGCAAGCATACCGAAAAGGAGGCCGCTGACCATGAGTGAGTTCCAGACCAGACTGCACAGTGTGCCCTCCGGCGGTTTTCTGACCGACCGCGATAAGGACAAAAAGCCCATTCTGGACGTGCGTGAGCTGGGCATCGACTTCGGCGGTTTGACCGCCGTGGACAACTTTAACCTGATGATCGGTCGTAACGAGATCGCCGGTCTGATTGGCCCCAACGGCGCAGGCAAGACCACCGTGTTCAACCTGCTCACCAACGTCTACCAGCCCACCCGCGGCTCCATCCTGATCGACGGGATGCCCACCGCCGGAAAAAAGACCTATCAGGTCAACCGCATGGGCGTGGCGCGTACCTTCCAGAACATCCGTCTGTTCAAAGAGCTGAGCGTCATCGACAACATCAAGGTGGGTCTGCACGAGTCCATGAAGTATAATCTGGCGTCCTCCCTGCTGCGGATGCCGAACTACTGGAAAGAGGAAAAGCGGTGCACCGAGCGTGCGCTGGAGCTGCTGGACATCTTCCACATGGCAGACCTTGCCAACGCGCAGGCCGGCAGCCTGCCCTACGGCGCACAGCGCCGGTTGGAGATCATGCGCGCACTGGCTACCGGCCCGAAGCTTCTGCTGCTGGACGAGCCTGCCGCCGGTATGAACCCCTCCGAGACCGCCGAGCTGACCGAGACCATCCGCCGCATCCGCGACGAGTTCAACATTGCGGTGCTGCTCATCGAGCACGACATGAGCCTTGTCATGGGCATCTGCGAGGGCATTGCGGTGCTGAACTTTGGCCGCATCATCGCCAAGGGCACCCCGGACGAGATCCGCAATAACCCGCAGGTCATCGAAGCCTATCTGGGCAAAAAGGAGGGCTGAGCCATGGCTGATACATTACTGAAGGTGGACGGCATCAACGTCTACTACGGCAACATCCACGCCGTAAAGGATATCTCCTTCACCGTCAACGCGGGCGAGATCGTCACCCTGATCGGTGCCAACGGCGCGGGCAAATCCACCACCCTGAAAACCATTTCCGGCCTTTTGAAGCCCCGCACCGGCGATGTGCTGTACAAGGGCAAAAGCATCAAGGGCGTGCGCGCCCACAAGATCGTGGAAAGCGGCCTTGCACAGGTGCCGGAGGG
>CAKSZE010000128.1 GCA_934525325.1 uncultured Faecalibacterium sp. | reverse complement strand
GGAAAGCGTCCATGCAAGGTCCAGCCGCATCACTGCGCCCACCGGCATCAGCGCCACGAACAGCACCCGGTAAAATGTTCCCGCCCCCGCGCCGAAGAGATACTCCATGGCCTTGCAGCCGTAGCAGCTCCAGCCCAGCACGGTGGAGTAGGCGAACAGCAGGATGCATACCGCGATGAGCTTAGACCCCAGCGTGCCGAACACGGCGTCAAAGGCCTGCCCCACCAGCGCACTGCCCGCCGTCCCGGCGGCGATGCGTCCGGTGTCCAGATCCACAAGACCGGAGGTCAGCACCACCAGCGCCGTCAGGGTGCACACCACCATGGTGTCCGCAAACACCTCAAAAATGCCCCACATCCCTTGCTGCACCGGCTCCTTTACGTTGGAAGCCGCGTGCACCATCACCGAGGAGCCAAGCCCGGCTTCGTTGGAAAAAGCGCCCCGCTTAAAGCCCCATGTGACCGCCCGGGACAGTCCGTAGCCTACGATGCCCCCACCGGCGGCACGCAGCCCGAACGCACCCTTCAGGATAGCGGCAAGCGCCGCCGGGACGGCGGTGATGTGCACCCCCACCACAGTGAGCGCACCCACGATGTACAGCAGCGCCATGGCGGGGACAAGCTTTTCCGCCACAGCGGCTACTCGCTTGAGCCCGCCCAGCAAAATCACCGCCGACACTGCCGCCAGCACCGCGCCGGTGGCGGCTTCCGGCACGCCGAAAGCCGCTTTCAGGTTGCCCGCGATGGAATTGAGCTGGCTCAGGTTGCCGATGCCAAAGCTTGCCAGCGCGCAGAACGCGGCAAACAGCACCGCCAGCACCCGCCCCGGCTTGCCGCCAAGGCCGTCCCGCAGGTAGTACATCGGCCCGCCGCGCCAGCCGCCCGCCGGGTCTTTGCGGCGGTAGTAGATGCCCAGCACGTTCTCGGCGTAGCTGGTCATCATGCCCAGCAGCGCCATGACCCACATCCAGAACACCGCCCCCGCCCCGCCGGAAAGGATGGCGGTAGCCACCCCCACAAGGTTGCCGGTGCCGATGGTAGATGCCAGCGCGGTGCACAGGCTCTGGAACTGGCTGATGGCCTGTTCCTCGCGGGCGGTATGGGCGGTGACGCTCCGGTCGGTCAGGATGGCACCGAGGGTGTGCCGCATCCAGTAGCCCCACCGCCGCAGCTGGAAGCCCCCGGTGCGCACCGTCAGCAGCAGCCCGGTGCCGAAGAGCAGCCCCAGCCCCAAAGGCCCCCACACGATGCCGTTCAAAGTCTCGACTCCCTGCATGAACCGCTCTGGCATCCTGTGGCCTCCTTTGCTGATGAAAGGTTTCTGCTTGCTTTTAGCGTGCATGGACGCTCCGCTGGGCCAGAGGTAGGGAGGGGTGTTCCGACTCCCCCCTCCCTACCTCTGGACTCCACCCACCCCGCAACGGGTCAAGGGCTGCACGCCCTTGACAATCCTAAAGAAGAAGTCGAAGCACAAAAAAGCTAGCGCTGCGCCAGTCGGCGCTATCGCTTTAACGCTTTTTTCGCTTCTCCATTAAAAGCCCCTCAGTCGCTGCGCGACAGCTCCCCCGAGGGGGAGCGAGCACGCCCGG
Organism: uncultured Faecalibacterium sp.; assembly: GCA_934525325.1. Lineage (GTDB taxonomy): Bacteria > Bacillota > Clostridia > Oscillospirales > Ruminococcaceae > Faecalibacterium. Next base: position 183 of record CAKSZE010000128.1, on the reverse strand, counting down.
AAACTTTACACTTGAGCCAGAAACTTTCCCGCCATGCCAAAGGCTCCCTCCCCGAGGGAGCTGGCAAAACCGTCAGGTTTTGCCTGAGGGAGTTCCCTTACCATCCTATGCAGCGCCCTTACTCCTCATGCGGTGCGGAGGGCTTTTCGGGGTCGGGTGCGGGAAGGGGCTCCAGCGTCAGCC
>CAKSZE010000127.1 GCA_934525325.1 uncultured Faecalibacterium sp. | reverse complement strand
ATCATGGTCAACCAGCAGGGCAGCCCCTTCTACGCCGAGGACGCCAGCGCCATGCAGCGCAGCCACAAGCGCATTGCGTCCACCTTCCCCATCAGCCGGGTGTATCAGGCACATATCCCCACCTTTGCGGCGGGCTACTGGCTGTTCGGCTTTGCAAGCAAAAAATACCATCCTATTGATGATCTGGACGCAGAGTCGTGGAAGGCGCTGAATATGCGTACCCGCTACTACACCACCAAACTGCATATCGGAGCATTCTACCTGCCGGCTTTTCTGGAGGAGATGCTGCGGGAAGTGGAGGAACACTGATGCACCCCAACGTTGAGAATTTTATCGGCTGCGACAGCAGCTACCGCGCCGCCAGCATCGTGCTGTACGGTGCGCCTTACGATTCCACCACCAGCTACCGCCCCGGGGCACGGTTCGGCCCGGCGGCCATCCGGCACGAGAGCTATGGTCTGGAGACTTACAGCCCCTACCAGAACGCCGACCTGACCGATTTTGATGTGTTCGACAGCGGTGATCTGGAGCTGTGCTTTGGTTCCAGTGAGCTGGCACTGGCCGATATCGAAGCCCGGGCAGAGGAGATCCTGAAGGACGGCAAGTTCCCGCTGCTGCTGGGCGGCGAGCATCTGGTCACGCTGGGCGCGGTGCGGGCTGCGGTGAAAAAATACCCCGACCTGCACATCGTCCACTTCGATGCCCACGCCGACCTGCGGGACGACTATCTGGGCGCGAAGCTGAGCCACGCCTGTGTGCTGCGCCGCTGCCACGAGCTGGTAGGGGATGGCCGCATCCATCAGTTCTGCATCCGCAGCGGAGACCGGGCGGAGTTCGAGTTTGCTGCCCAGCACACCGAGATGCATAAGTTCGATTTTACCGGCCTTGCCGAACTGACCGCACAGCTGTGCGAGAGCAAGGTACCGGTGTACCTGACCATCGATCTGGACTGCCTTGATCCTTCCTGCTTCCCGGGCACCGGTACCCCGGAGGCCGGCGGCGTAAGCTTTTTGCAGCTGCTGGATGCCATCCGCACTGTGACGAAAGCCAACATCATCGGCGCAGACCTGAACGAGCTTGCCCCCACGCTGGACACCACCGGCGTTTCCACCGCCACCGCCTGCAAGGTGCTGCGCGAGACCCTGATCGCGCTGGACAAGGGCTGGCCGGGCTTTCAGATATAAGAATACAGAGAATTTACAGATAAAGGAGTAACCGATATGAGCAAAGTTCTGATCATCGGCTGCGGCGGCGTGGCCTCCGTTGCCATCCATAAGTGCTGCCAGGTGCCCGAGGTGTTCACCGAGATCTGCATCGCCAGCCGTACCAAGGCAAAGTGCGATAAGCTGGCTGCCGAGCTGGCTCCCACCACCGCCACCAAGATCACCACCGCACAGGTGGACGCAGACAAGGTGGAAGAGGTCATCGCTCTCATCAAGGCTTACCAGCCCGACCTCGTGATGAACATCGCCCTGCCTTATCAGGATCTGACTATCATGGATGCCTGCCTTGCCTGCGGCGTCAACTACATGGATACCGCCAATTACGAGCCCGAGAACACCGACGACCCGGGGTGGCGTGCTATCTACGAGAAGCGCTGCAAGGAGGCCGGTTTCTCTGCCTACTTTGATTACAGCTGGCAGTGGGCCTACGCCAAAAAGTTCGAGGAAGCCGGTCTGACCGCCCTGCTGGGCAGCGGCTTTGACCCGGGTGTGACCCAGGCTTACTGTGCCTACGCCAAAAAGCACGAGTTCGATACCATCGACACCATCGACATTCTGGACTGCAACGGCGGCGACCACGGCTACGCCTTTGCAACCAACTTCAACCCCGAGATCAACCTGCGCGAGGTGTCCGCACCCGGCAGCTACTGGGAGAACGGCCACTGGGTGGAGATCCCGGCCATGAGCATCAAGCGGGAGTACAACTTCGATCAGGTGGGCGACAAGGATATGTA
>CAKSZE010000126.1 GCA_934525325.1 uncultured Faecalibacterium sp. | reverse complement strand
TCTGTGCACAGCTTCCGGGAATACAGCGGGAGGATCAGCGTCTCCTGCACGGTGTTTTTCTCGATTTTGTATTTCATGTCGGGTCCTCCCTCAGTGAATAAAAACCGTCATCATTGCCGCCAGCACCGCCGCTATGACTGCCATGCCCACCGTGCCGAAAAGCCATTTTTTCTGCTTGTCTTTTGCAGTGATGTAGGGCTTCAGATCCTCTGTTCCGGGGATCGTCCATGCGTTCGTGTGCCCCACCCAGTAACCATCGATCAAAAAGCGGTCCATCAGATTCATAATGGATAAGATCACCAGCAGCTGCCAGAAGCCCGCCGTAAAGCCGTGCGCACCGTTTATCCCATAGACGCAGACCAGCACATAGCTGATATAGCCGGGGACGCAGATGGCTTTGAACCGCAGGCTGTTGCGCCGGATGCGTTCCGGACTTGTCAACCCCAGTTTTACGCACCGCTGCTGCACTTCCGGGCTGTACAGATGCACCATGCCAACAGCCCCTTTGCGGATGCCCGCGGCGCAGACAAAAACCAGCAGAGCACCCAGTCCAAAGCCTTCCAGAATCGTTTGTAAAATCATCCCTGTTTCCTCTTATCTCGCTTTCCGGCAGACGAACCATACCATGCTCTTCACGGTTCCAAGGGTTACGGTTGCATACCGTTTCTCCAGCCGGTTTTTCAAACTGAAAGCCGTCTCGTAGGGCGGCGTGAAGAACCCTGTCTTTTCATAAATGTGCCGGACGAACCAGTCCGTCCGCTTCTGCTCGCCCTTTACATAAAAACAGCCGCAGAAGATCCCGCCGGGTCTCAAGACCCGAAAGACCTCCCGGTAAGCGGCCTCCTTGTCCGGGAATGCGTGAAAGCCGTTCAGAGACAAAACAATATCAAACGCGCCGTCTGCATACGGAAGTGTGCCCACATCCCCCTGCCGGAAGGTCACATTTTTCAGGTGCAGGCAGTTCGCCTTTTCCTGCGCCTGTCCCATCATATCTGCCGAGTAATCCAGACAGGTGATGTCCGCTTTTGGCAGCGTCCTGTAAAGCGGCATAGTCAGAATGCCGGTGCCCACCGGCACCTCCAGCAGCTTGCCGGAAAAATGCTCCGGGATGCCGGACAGCGCCTTTTCCAGATAGGCATCGTTTTCCGCCTTGTTCATATCCCACACCAGACGGCATACCGCTTTCCCGCTCAGGGTGGAGCAGGTGATCATGCCATCATAAAAATTGCTGCCGCCTGTCAGCCGATAGGCACTGCGAATCGCTTCTTTTCGTTCCATGTTCCGTCCTCCTTACGCTCCGCCTTTTCCATGCGTCCTCCGGGATACGGGCGCCGAATAGTTAGATAAAGCTAACTTTCTGTTCTGTAAAAAGCCGCTTCTCAGCGGTTCTTCTGGCAAAAGAATACGCCCTGCTGTTGCCTCTGTCAAGAAGTTTAGACATTTTCGAAGGGTTTGAAAAAGATTTCGTTATCGGAATCCTAAGTCGTCACCCCAATGCCACATCCAGCACCATCATCACGCTGAAGCCCACCGCAAAAAACACCGTTCCAACGTTGGAGTGCTGTCCCTGCGACATTTCCGGGATCAGTTCCTCCACCACCACATACAGCATGGCTCCGGCGGCAAAGCTGAGCAGATAGGGCAAAGCGGGCACCACGATGCCTGCCGCCAGAATCGTCAGCACTGCCCCGATGGGCTCTACGATGCCGGACAGCACTCCGCCCCAGAACGCCCGGCCTTTTTTCATTCCTTCTGCCCGCAGGGGCATGGAGATGATAGCACCCTCCGGGAAGTTCTGGATGGCAATGCCAAGGGAAAGCGCCAGCGCCCCGGCGGCGGTGATCTGAGCAGTTCCGGCAAGATACCCGGCGTAGACTACGCCCACTGCCATGCCCTCCGGGATGTTGTGCAGCGTCACCGCCAGAACCATCATGGTGGTGCGCTGGAGCTGGCTTTTTGGCCCTTCGGCCTGCAAACTGTTCTGGTGCAGATGCGGGATGAGATG
>CAKSZE010000125.1 GCA_934525325.1 uncultured Faecalibacterium sp. | reverse complement strand
CCGCGCTACTTTTCCCGTTCCTTGCATTTGTTGTTTTAAAATAGCACGTTGGCGGCATTTTGTCAACCTTACTGTGCAGCATCGGGCAAATTTTCGCTTTTTTTCTTGTCAGAACGCCTTTTCTCTGGTAAAATGGAAAAGAGCGGTATTCCGCAAAAATAGATTCTGGAGGAGATCATGAAGCACACACACCGCGCCATCCGTCTTTTGACCCTCGCCGTGGTCAGTTGCGCACTGGCAGCCCTGCTGAGCGGCTGCACCAAGGAGGAATTCATTGCCGGTTACAACGAGTTTCTGTTCGGCGACTGGTTCCCCTCTCCCCCAAGCGCCGGGGAAAGCACTTATGAAGGAGGTTCCGCATCGGTGGAGGACGGTCACGTCTACGACCCACCAAACCCGGAGTGCGACGCCAAGATCTCCGCGCTGATGAGCCAGCTGTACTCGCTGGAGTCCGCAGCACGGTCGGATGTCAGCAGCGCCATCCAGCGCGCAAAGGACGAGTACCACGCCCTGCCCGCCAGCGAGCGCAACCTTATCAACAAGGCCAGCATCGCCTACAAGCATCTTTCCTCGGTGGAGAGCACCTACGACAGTGCCGTCTCCTCGGTGGTCAGCGAGATGCGCAGCATCCTGCGGGAGTATAACCAGCCCAGCACCTTAGCCGATCAGGCATGGAGCTACTACCAGTCTGCCAAAAGGGATATGATCCACAGCCTTGGCGGCTAACTCAACCCAATAATGTCTCCGCGAGGCCCTGTGCTGCCAGATATCCGGCGTACAGGGCCTCATTTAGGTTGTTGCCGTGCCCGCCGATCTCGATCAGCAGGCTGCCGGTGGTCAGGTCCTGATTATAGAACCGGTAACTGAACAGCACCGGGCGGGTAAAGCCGGGGTACTTTTCCTCCATGCTGCGCTCCCACGCAGCGGCAAAGCGCAGGTTCTGCCGCCATGCGGGCAGCTGCACGCTGGTGCCGTTGTCGCACCCGCAGATGATCATCACCTGCGCCGCCTGCCGTCCGTCTATGGTGCACACCGGGGCGCAGCGGGTGCCGTTTTCCCGCTCGATGGCGTCCCGGTGGACGTCCAGCACCACCTTGATGCTGGGGTACTGCGCCAGATACTGCTGCACCACCGCCCGGCTGTTGGCGTAGCTGCCGGTGTAGCTGGGGTAATCGTTCAGCGTCTCGTCGTGCAGGGTGCAGATTCCCGCCGCGTTGAGGGTATCGGCCATCACCCGCCCCACCGCGCACATATTGATGCTGCGGTCGGTGCTGCGCGCCCCGTCCCCGGGGGTGAACCACAGCCCGGCAGAAAGGCGGTAGTCCTCGGTGGCGTGGGTGTGCATGATGAGCACCTGCGGTGCGGCGCTGTCTTTCTCGATGGCAAAGGGCAGGGGCTGCGCCGCCTCGGCGGCAATGTCTGCCGCCGATTGCCGGGTGTTATTCTTGATGCTGCCCGCACCGCAGGGAATGTACTTTTCGCCGCTGCCCTGCCCGAACTGCTGCTCTGTCACTGTACCTGCATCGGCAGGGCGGGCTTCGTCCGGCTGCAAGGCCACAAAATACTGCTCCACCCCGGTCTGCACCGGGGCGGCAGTCTCCTGCGCCGGAGAGGGCGCGGACACGTCCTCCGGCACGCTTTCCGCAGATGCCGCAGCGCGGCTCTCCACCGCCTGCTGGCCCAGATGCAGCAAAGTCTGCGCCGCAGGCACCGGCGCTGCCAGAAAGGCCGCCAGCACCAGCGCGGCGCTGCGGGCAAAGATGCACAGCGCTGCAAACAGCACCGCAGCCTGCAAAAAGGGTACTGCCCTGCTCTGCCCCGCAGGCAGACGCCAAGGCTCTCTGCTGCGCATGGCAAGACCTCCTTTCCGACCAGTGGGACGATTTAAATGCCCCGCGCTCCGCGGGGAACGTTTCTGCCTGCCGTCAGCGAGCAGGGACGCTCCGCTGGGCCAGAGGCAGGGAGGGGTGTTCCGACTCCCCCCTCCCTACCTCTGGACTCCACCCACC
>CAKSZE010000124.1 GCA_934525325.1 uncultured Faecalibacterium sp. | reverse complement strand
TCTGTGCACAGCTTCCGGGAATACAGCGGGAGGATCAGCGTCTCCTGCACGGTGTTTTTCTCGATTTTGTATTTCATAGGTTCCTTCCTCAATGAATAAAAGCAGTCATCATTGCCGCCAGCACCACCGATATGCCTGCCATGCCCACCGTGCCGCACAGCCATTTTTTCTGCTTGTCTTTTGCGGTGATGTAAGGCTTTAGATCCTCTGTTCCGGGGATCGCCCATGCGTTCGTGTGCCCCACCCAGTAGCCATCGATCAAAAAGCGGTCAGTGAGATTCATAATGGATAAGATGACGAGCAGCTGCCAGAAGCCCGCCGCAAAGCTGAGCGCACCGTTTATCCCATAGACACAGACCAGCACATAGCTGATATAGCCGGGGACGCAGACGGCTTTGAAAAGTAGAGAATTGCGCTTGATTTTCTCGTGTGTTGTAAGTCCCAGCTTCACGCACCGCTGCTGCACCGCCGGGCTGTAAAGATGCACCATGCCGACAGCCCCCTTACGGATACCCACAGCGCAGACCAGAACCAGCAGTGCCCCCAGCCCAAGACCTTCCAGAATCATTTGTAAAACCATCCCTGTTCTCCTTATTCTGCTTTCCGGCAGGCAAACCATGCCATACTCTTCACTGTTCCAAGTGTTACAGTGGCGTACCGTTTCTCCAGCCGTTTTTTCAAGCTGAAGGCCGTCTCATAGGGCGGCGTGAAGAACCCAGTTCTTTCATAAACGTGCCGGACAAACCAGTCCGTCCGCTTCTGCTCGCCCTTTACATAAAAGCAGCCGCAGAAGGTCCCGCCGGGCTTCAAGACCCGGAACACCTCCCGGTAAGCGGCCTCTTTATCCGGGAACGCGTGAAAGCCGTTCAGCGACAAAACAACATCAAATGTGCCGTCCGCATACGGAAGTGCCCCCACATCACCCTGCCGGAAGGTCACATTTTTCAGGTGCAGGCGGTCTGCCTTTTCCTGCGCCTGTCCCATCATATCTGCCGAGTAATCCAGACAGGTGATGTCCGCTTTTGGCAGCGTCTTGTAAAGCGGCATGGTCAAAATACCGGTACCCACCGGCACCTCCAGCAGCCTGCCGGAAAAATGCTCCGGGATACCGGACAATGCCTTTTCCAGATAGGCATCATTTTCCGCCTTGTTCATATCCCACACCAAGCGGCACACCGCTTTCCCGCTCAGGGTGGAACAAGTGATCATACCGTCATAAAAATTGTTGCCGCCTGTCAGCCGATAGGCACTGCGGATTGCTTCTTTTCGTTCCATGGTCCGTCCTCCTTACACTATTTCACCGCTTTTTGCGCTGTAACGCACAGCCATCCCTTTTTATTTTTGTGACTCTGAACCTTGCCAAAGCCTGCTTGCTCCAGATACACTTTCAGATCAGCATCCGTATAGATGGTCATACCGTTAATGATTTGCGTCCATTTGTCGTCTTTTGCTGTTTCGCCGTTTGCTTCATTGCAGATGAAAAAGGTTCCGCCGGGCTTCAGCACCCGATAGACCTCTTTGAAATTCTGCGCAAGTTCCGGCCAGAAATAGACCGTTTCAAAGGCGGTCACCACATCAAACCGCTCTGCATCAAATGGCAACTCTGCCACACTTGCCTGCTGCACAGCACACCGCCCTGCCGCAATGGCACTGGCATTGACCTTTCGCGCTTTTTCTACACTGACTGCCGAATAGTCGATGCCCCGCACCTTGCCCTTGGGACAAAGTTTCAACATCGTTTTGATGTTCGCCCCACCGCCGCAGCCGCAGTCCAGCACCATGGCATCCGGGGCAGGCTGTAAAAAGCGCAGCCCCCACGCTGCCATTGCGCTGTGCCCGATGTTCATCATAGCAACCATAATCTTCCCACCAAGACCTACGGGCTTGCGGGTGTTTTCAAAAAATGACATAACCCTACCCTCTTTCTGTTTACCATTCACAATGCAATGCTTTTTACCAGATGCGCCCACTGCTCCGGGTGGCAGGCCAGCAGCTCCTCGTGCTGCAAGTTCTGCTCATG
>CAKSZE010000123.1 GCA_934525325.1 uncultured Faecalibacterium sp. | reverse complement strand
AAGGTGCCCGTAGGCGACCAGTGTCTGGGGCGCGTGTTCAACCTGCTGGGCGAGCCGGTGGATAACAAGCCCGCCCCTGCCCCGGATGCCTACTGGCCCATCCACCGTCCCGCTCCCAGCTACGAGGAGCAGCAGTCCACCACCGAGATTCTGGAGACTGGCATCAAGGTCGTGGACCTGATCTGCCCCTACGCCAAGGGCGGCAAGATCGGCCTGTTCGGCGGCGCCGGTGTCGGCAAGACCGTCCTGATCCAGGAGCTGATTTATAACATCGCCACCGAGCACAACGGTTACTCGGTGTTTACCGGCGTCGGCGAGCGCACCCGTGAGGGCAACGACCTGTACGGCGAAATGACCGAGAGCGGCGTTATCAACAAGACCGCGCTGGTCTACGGTCAGATGAACGAGCCCCCGGGAGCCCGTATGCGCGTGGCACTGTCCGGTCTGACCATGGCGGAGTACTTCCGCGATGTGAAGAATCAGGACGTGCTGCTGTTCATCGATAACATCTTCCGCTTCACACAGGCCGGTTCCGAGGTGTCCGCACTGCTGGGCCGTATGCCCTCTGCCGTTGGCTACCAGCCCACGCTGGCTACCGAGATGGGTGCACTGCAGGAGCGCATCACCTCCACCCGCAAGGGCTCCATCACCTCGGTGCAGGCCGTCTACGTTCCCGCCGACGACCTGACCGACCCCGCCCCTGCCACCACCTTTACCCATCTGGATGCCACCACGGTCCTGAGCCGTGACATCGCATCGCAGGGCATCTACCCCGCTGTGGACCCGCTGGATTCCACCAGCCGCATCCTCAGCCCGGAGGTCGTGGGTCAGGAGCACTACGAGATCGCCCGTGCCGTCCAGAAGGTGCTGCAGCGCTACAAGGAGCTGCAGGACATCATTGCCATCATGGGCATGGATGAACTGAGCGAGGAGGACAAGCGTACCGTCAGCCGCGCCCGCAAGGTGCAGCGCTTCCTGAGCCAGAGCTTCCATGTGGCAGAGCAGTTCACCGGTATGCCCGGCCAGTATGTGCCGCTGAAGGAGACCCTGCGGGGCTTCAAGATGATCCTGAGCGGCGAGTGCGACGAGCTGCCCGAGAGCGCATTCCTGTTCGCGGGCACCATCGACGACGTGTTCGCAAAAGCGAAGAAGGGGTAAGCCATGACGACCTTTCATCTGACGGTGGTCACGCCGGACGGCTGCGCCTTTGAAGGTCAGGCCGAGCGCATCGTCTGCCGCGCCATCGACGGCGATATCGCCATTCTGGCAAAGCACGGCGATTACTGCACGGCACTGGGCATGGGCGAGGCGCACATTGTGGATGCCGACGGTCAGCGCCGCCGTGCAGCCTGCATGGGCGGCCTGCTCAGCGTGCTGGACGGGGACGTGCGTCTGGTGGCTACCACTTGGGAATGGGCGGAGGAGATCGACCAGGCGCGTGCGGAAGCTTCCAAGAAGCGCGCCGAGGAGACCCTTGCCCGCAAGAACCTGAACGACCGTGAGTACGAGCTGGCACAGGCACGCCTGAAGCGCGCGCTGGTACGTACCTCTGTCCGTTAAACCCGTATGCAAAAAGGCACCCGCAGCCGGATGGCTGTGGGTGCCCTTTGTTTTAAGTGGGACGATTTTAAATGCGCTCCGCGTTCGCTTTGCGCATAGTCAGAGGAAAGATTATTTATATTTGTAAATCGGGAAAATCTGCGGATTTTCCCGATTTACTTTTTCACGAGAGGGGTTTGGAACGAACTCCCTCAGTCAAAACCTGACGGTTTTGCCAGCTCCCTCGGAGAGGGAGCCTTTGGCATGGCGGTACAGTTTCCGGCTGAACCGCAAAGCTTGCGGGAGTACCCCTTCCGTCTTGCCGCTGCGCGGCAATCCACCTTCCCCAAGGGGACGGCTTTAGCGGTGGCGGGAAACTTTGCGGCAGCGCCGAAAGGCGTCCCCTTGGGGGAGCTGTCGCGCAGCGACTGAGGGGCTTTTAATGGAGAAGCGAAAAAAGCGTTAAAGCGATAGCGCCGACTGGCGCAGCGCTAGCTTTTTTGTGCTTCGACTTCTTT
>CAKSZE010000122.1 GCA_934525325.1 uncultured Faecalibacterium sp. | reverse complement strand
CCCGCAGCGTGGCGCAGCAGGGCACGAACCCCTTCCCGTACTGGGGACAGATCGTGCAGAAGCTGGAAGGCATCGACCCCATGCTGTATATGTATCTGCGCAAGTCCAAGGCTTACTTTGACGGCACCCGCGTGCTGATCGACGGCGGCAAGACCTTCCGGGATTTTATCCGGGTGAACAAGGACAGCCAAAAGCTGATCAAAAAGTTGATCGCCGAGGTATCCGGCGTGCCGGTGCCCATCGGCCCTTACGAGCCAAAAACGGCAGGAAAGACCGCTTCCAACGCGGAGCAGTCCCTTCTGGCGCTGGAAAAACTGGGGCTGGAGGTCAGCATTGAGGATACCGCCCGCAAAAAGCGATAAAAATTGTTTATAATAAAGGAGAATGCCATTATGAAAGCAAGAATGCCCGCAGGCTACGGCCGCCCCGATATGAACGCCCTGATGCGTCAGGCTCAGAAAATGCAGGAGGACATGAAGAGCAAGCAGGCCGAGCTGGAAGCTGCCGAGTACACCGGCAGCGCCGCCGGTGAGATGGTGACCGTGAAGATGAACGGCAAGCATGAGGTTCTGTCTATCACCATCAAACCCGAGGCTGTGGACCCGGACGACATCGAGATGCTGGAAGATATGGTGGCTGCTGCTATCAACGCCACCGTGAAGCAGGTGGACGAGACCGCAGAAGCCGAGATGGGCAAGCTGACCGGCGGCCTGAACATTCCGGGTCTCTGAGCCGGGAAGGGGAGATACCATGGACTACACTGCCGCACCGCTGGAAAAGCTGATCGAGGAGTTCGGCAAGTTTCAGGGCGTGGGCCGCAAGGGTGCTACCCGCATGGCCTATCAGGTGCTGAGTATGTCGGATAAGGACGCTGCGGCGCTGGCCGATGCCATCCGCGGTGCGCACACCCGGCTGCACCGGTGCCGCATCTGCCAGAACTATACGGACGCTGACCTGTGCCCGGTGTGCGCCAGCGCCAAGCGGGACACCTCGGTGATCTGCGTGGTGGAAAAGCCCCGGGACGTGCAGGCTTTTGAGCGCACCCGGGAGTATAACGGCCTGTACCATGTGCTGCACGGCCTGCTGGACCCGCTGGCCGGTGTGGGCGCAGAGCAGCTGACCGTCAAGGAGCTGCTGGCGCGGCTGAAGGACGACACGGTGAAGGAGGTCATTATGGCCATGAACCCCACCGTGGAGGGCGAAGCCACCGCCATGTATCTGGCAAAGCTCATCAAGCCGCTGGGCATCCGGGTCACCCGGCTTGCCTCCGGTCTGCCGGTGGGCGCCAGTCTGGAATATGCCGACGAGACCACCCTGTACCGGGCACTTTCCGGCCGGGGAGAGCTGTAAATCTGTAAAAATTTACAATTCTGTCAGAAACAGCCCTTGCATTGCCCTGAAAAAATGGTATACTGAAACAACAAACGGAACGGAGAAAGGAGGCGCGCAGCATGGCACCCACAAAGGAGCGCCCGGCGACCAAGACCATCGCCACCAACCGCGAAGCGCGCCACGAGTATTTTGTTCTGGAAGCGCTGGAGACCGGTGTGGAGCTCAAGGGCACCGAGGTGAAAAGCCTGCGGGCCGGCGGGGTCAACCTGAAGGACAGCTGGGTGGATATTGAAAACGGCGAGCTGCTGGTAAAGGGGATGCACATCAGCCCCTATGACCACGGCAACCTGTTCAATCAGGACCCCATGCGCGTCCGGCGGCTTCTGGCGCACAAAAGTGAGATCCGGCGTCTGCACCAGCAGTGCAAGCTGCAGGGCTATACGCTGGTACCGCTCTCGCTTTACTTCAAGCATGGCCGCGTAAAAATGGAAGTGGGCTTGTGCAAGGGCAAAAAGCTGTACGACAAGCGTGCCGATGCCGCCCAGCGCGATGCAAAGCGCTCCATTGACCGGGCTGTGAAGTCCAACGGCAAGTATTACTAAACATTCCAATTGCAGACTGCGGCTCACCGCAGAAACCAGGCTTTCCGCACATCGCAAGATGTGCTTTATAAGGGGGCGTAAAGGTTTCGACGGGGGGAGCAAGGTCTGGGCAGCGGGTAGCAGCGGGGGAACTGCTCTATAACTCCTCCAAAAAAATTAACTGACAACAATAATTATCAGTTGCTCGCAGCCTGAGTGCTGCGCGTTCCGCCCACTCTTGTGTCGTG
>CAKSZE010000121.1 GCA_934525325.1 uncultured Faecalibacterium sp. | reverse complement strand
GGAGTCCAGAGGTAGGGAGGGGGGAGTCGGAACACCCCTCCCTGCCTCTGGCCCAGCGGAGCGTCTTTGCGCGCTGAAAGCAAGCAGAAACTTTCCCCACGGAGCACGCACTTTTCTGGTTCTCTTTTGGTGTCAAAAGAGAACATCCCTCACTCAGAACCTTCCCTTCTGCAACCCGTCCAGCACCTCGTACAAATCGCGGCACTCGGCGGTGTACAGGCGGCGCATCTCGTCATTGGCGGGGGCCATATCCGGCACCATTACGGTGATAAAACGCCCGTTGGCACCGGCGCGCACACCGTTGTAGCTGTCCTCCAGCACAAGGGTGCGGTCATTCGCAGTGCCCAGTGCTTCCGCTGCCCGCTTAAAGATCTCCGGGTTGGGCTTGGAGGCCGAGAACTGCTCGCCGGAGACGATCACCTTGAAGTAGTGGGTCAGCCCCCAGCCGTCCAAATGATGCCGGATAGACGCCATCCGGCTGGAGGAAGCCACCGCCATGGGGATGTGCTGCGCGTCCAGCCATGTCAGGATCTCGTCCAGCCCGGGCTTTTTGGGCGGCGGTGCCTGAAACGCCTTTTCCGCCTGTGCGTGCAGCGCCGCAATGATGGCGTCCGTATCGCAGTTTTCCCCGTAGAAGCGGCGCAGCACCGCCCGCATGGTGTCCCCCGCCGTGCCGCGGGCGGCAACGTCCAGCCCTTCCTTATAAGAAAGCCCAAGGGTAGCCAGCGCAGGCTCCCACAGGGTAGCCCACACCCGCTCGGTGTCGAACATCAGGCCGTCCATATCAAAAATAACGCCGTCGATCATGGCAGTATCTCCTTCCGTAGAAAAGCGGAGCTGTGCCCCGCAAAGTGCTCTGTGCCCCTATTGTACCATAGATTTGGCAGTTTGCACACCACTGTGCTCATAATCTGGTGCAACTTACCGGGTGGAAAGATGAAACATTTTGCGATTCCTTGCAAAACCGGCTGGGAATATTATAATAGAAACCAACATTTGTGTCATAAAGCGCCGGAAATCGTGCGCACGCGCATAAAAGGAAAGAGGGAAACTCACTATGTTGGATATCAAGATCACCCGCACGGCTGCGCCCAAGGCAAAGCCCACCGATGAGACGAAGCTTGGCTTCGGCAAAAAGTTCTCCGACCATATGTTCGTTATGGATTACACCGAGGGCGAGGGCTGGCACGATGCCCGCATCGTCCCTTACGGCCCCTTTGAGCTGGACCCCGCTACCGTGGTGTTCCACTACGCACAGGAGATCTTTGAGGGCATGAAGGCCTACCGCACCGCCGACGACACCGTGCAGCTGTTCCGCCCGGACTGCAACGCCAAGCGTTTTCAGGATTCTGCCGACCGTCTGTGCATCCCCAAGATCCCGGTAGAGGACTACATTCAGGCTGTCAAGGCTCTGGTGGACGTGGACCGCGACTGGGTGCCCCACACCGATGGCGCTTCCCTGTATATCCGTCCCTTCATCTTTGCCAATGATGTGGGTCTGGGCGTGCACGCTTCCAAGCACTATATCTTCTGCATCATCTGCGCTCCCTCCGGCGCTTACTACGCCGAGGGTATCAACCCCGTGCGCATCTACGTGGAGGACGAGTACATCCGCGCCGCCCCGGGTCTGACCGGCTTTACCAAGTGCGGCGGCAACTACGCCGCTTCCATCAAGGCCGGCGAACTGGCCGAGGAGCAGGGCTACGCACAGGTGCTGTGGCTGGACGGCGTGGAGAAGAAGTACGTTGAAGAAGTCGGCAGCATGAACATCATGTTCAAGATCGACGGCAAGGTTTACACCGCCGCTACCGTGGGCACCGTGCTGCCCGGCGTCACCCGCCGCAGCTGCATCGAGCTGCTGAAGGACTGGGGCTACGAGGTCGTCGAGGGCAAGATCGCCATTGCCGACATCATGGCTGCTGCCCGTGAAGGCAAGCTGGAAGAGGTGTTCGGCACCGGTACTGCCGCTGTCGTCTCTCCCGTCAAGGAGCTGGTCTGGAAGGGCGAGCACGCCTTTATCGGCGACGGCAAGATCGGCCCTGTCACCCAGAAGCTGTACGACACCATGACCGGTATGCAGTGGGGCAAGCTGCCCGACACCAAGGGCTGGATCGTGCCTGTGGAAAAGAAATATTGAGCCGCCTGTCACCCTACGGCTTTT
>CAKSZE010000120.1 GCA_934525325.1 uncultured Faecalibacterium sp. | reverse complement strand
TGCACGAGACCCTGCTGACCATGGGCATGGAGGACGGCGCACAGTACCTTATCCGGGAGTATGCGCTGCCGCTGGATATGGACAGCTACCGGGACGTGATGTATGAAGTGATCGCCGCCCTGTACGAAAAGGTGGAGCTGAAACCCGGCGTGCGGGACACCCTTGCCCGGCTGCGGGCGGAAGGCGCGCGGATGTGCGTTTGCTCCAACACATGGAGCAGCCAGTGCCGCGCCGTGCTGACCCGCCTTGGCATCGACGAATACTTTGATTTCTATATCGAAGCGCGGGGCACCATGAGCAAAAGCAGTCCTGCACCCTTTATGGAGGCGCTGCACCGCCTTGGCGGCACAAGCCCCGCCGGGTGCGCCGTGTGCGAGGACGCCCTCTACGCCGCCCAGACTGCCCATGACGCCGGCTTCTATCTGGTGGGCATTCAGGACACCACCAGTGCCGCCGATGCCCCCGCCCTGCGCCGGATATGCGACCAGTTTTTGCCGGACTGGACCGCGCTGGACTGGGCGCAAGTATAAACTGCCTGCTCCTGGATGGATAAAACGCCCATCCTCTTGCATTTTGCGTGCCATAGGAGTATGATAATATAAATAATTACGTCTTTTTTACAAAGACGTGCTTTGGTGAAGTGAAAAATCCCTCAAACCTTATCGTCAAAAGGAGATCCCTGTCATGACAAACCCGCTCGTCAGCATTATCGTGCCTGTTTACAACGCGCAGAATAGTGTTGCCCGCTGTCTGGAAAGTATTTGCGGCCAGACCTATCAAGAGCTGGAGATCATCGTACTGAACGATGGCTCTACGGATGACAGCCTTACGATCTGCAATCAGTTTTGTGCCAAAGACCCCCGCGTGACGGTGGTGGACAAGGAAAACGAAGGTCTTTCCATCACCCGCAATGTGGGAATGCGGCTGGCACAGGGCAAATATTTGCAGTTCGTAGACAGCGATGACCACCTTGCCCCGGATTTCACCCAGCGTATGGTAACTGCCGCCGAGCAGCACGATGCCACGCTGGTCATCTCGCCCTACTGGATGGAGATCCCCCGGGATATCCAGAAGGAACAGCTGCGGGAAAAGGCCAAGGCTGGCAACCCGGAGGATATCGCCAAAAAGAAGCTGCGCCGGAAAAAGCCGGAGGTGGAGTACCGGGAATACGGTTTTCTGCCCGCCGGTGTCTACGACCAGAAAAGCTACGCGCTGCACCTGATGGAAAAGCCCGTGACCTTCTTCTATAATGTGGTGTGGAACAAGCTCTACCGCCGGGACGTGCTGAACGCCCACGGGCTGGAGTTTACCAACGAGATGATCCACGCCGAAGATCAGCAGTTCAACATCCGGTATCTGGAATTTGTGGAGCGGGTGGTCTCGCTGGAAGAGCCGGGCTATTACTATGTCCAGAACCCGCAGAGCATCTGCCACACCCAGATCAATCTGTCCACCATCATGCAGAACCGTCTGCAAATGATAGACTACTACAAGGCGCTCTACACAAAGCTTGGCCTCTACGAAGAGGTACAGACCCAGCTGCACGCCTCGCTGGTGGGGCTGGCGGAAAGCGTAAGCCCCACCCTCAGCATCCAGAAAGCATTGAGCGACGCGGCAGAGTACTGGTATGCCTTTTTTGCCGGCAGCGACGAGGAAGCGGAGCTTGCCGCCGAGCGCAGCGGACGAAAGACCACTGCCAAGAAAAAACAGAAGCTCAGAACGGAGTAAATCTGTGAAGGAGGAACCCCATGAACACCCCGCTCGTCAGCGTGATCGTGCCCGTTTACAAGGTAGAAAAGACCCTTGCCCGCTGTCTGGAAAGCATCTGCGGCCAGAGCTACCAGAACCTTGAGATCATCGTGGTGAACGATGGCTCCCCGGATGGCAGCCTTGCCATCTGTGAGCAGTTCCGGGCAAAAGATCCCCGCGTGGTGGTCATCAGCAAGGAGAACGAGGGGCTTTCCCTTACCCGCAACGCCGGGATGCGTGTTGCCCACGGCAAGTATTTGCAGTTCGTGGACAGCGATGATTATATCGAACCCACCTTTACCGCCCGCATGGTGGAAGCCGCCGAGAAGAACTATGCCGATCTGGTCATTGCACCCTATTGGATGGTGATCCCGCTGGCTTCCAGCAAAAGCGGCCAGCGCACCGAAAAGCTGCTGGCGCAGCTGGGCGTACAGACCGATACCGCCGAGCCGGAGGTGAACGTTTACAGCTTTCTGCCCGCCGGGAACTACGGCCAGAAGGAGTTTATGCAGGAGTACATGAAAAAGCCCTCCTCCTTCTATTTCAA
>CAKSZE010000119.1 GCA_934525325.1 uncultured Faecalibacterium sp. | reverse complement strand
GTGGTGCAGCGCCGCCGCCGGCAAAACTGCCCGCACCCTGCCCTGTGAGGACGAGGGGCTTATCCTCTCCATCACCACCTTCGACGGCAAGAGCGAATCCAAGCCCTTTCTCAAATGCTTCGGGCATACATGGATCGGGCTGGACAACCGCACCGGGCACACGGTCTACCTGAAAGACCGCGCCATCCCGGACGGCGAGATGGTCACCTTCTCGGTCTGGGCGGTGTCGGGGCTTTCGGGGCTGCTGTTCGATCTGGAACCGTGCTATATCGCCAATTACGGACGCTACTCCGGCAGATTGTCCCTGAGCACCAATATCGGGGAGGAGCAGCTGAAGGTCATCGAGGACTACATGGAACAGCACGATAAATGGACGGTGGACAAAAATTGCAGCTACTGGTCGATCCATCTGTGGAACGCGGTGGTGGACGAGGATGCAGCCCTAAAGATCCGGGGCTTTGTCTGCACGCCCGAAAAAATTGAACAGGCTTTCAGCGCTTTCGACAGCGTGGAGGTGGACAAGGACTTCTCCCGCGCAGGGGGCATCTACTGCTACAAGGACGGAGAGAGAACGGAGCTGCAATTATGTTCGTAAAATTCATCACAAGCAGGCTGCTGCGGGTCATCGTGTGCGCAGCGGCGGGGCTGTACGGCCTGTACAACGCCATCTCCTGTTTTGTCACCCTGTATAAGGCAGGGCACCAGCCCTACCTGATGGCCGGCGCGGTGCGGTTCGATTTTCAGGGTTACTACATGATGGCCGCCATGCACGTTGGCATCTGCCTGCTTTTGGGGGTGCTGGTGTGGCTCTTCCTCAAAGGGACGAAAAAGCTGCGGGAAAAGACCGCGGTCGGGTAAATTTGCGTTTTTTTCGGTAACGTTTTTCCTCTTTGTGCGTTATTGGGGTGAAAGGGCACACGAAAGCCCGCAAAGGAGAAAATGACCATGAAACTGGACTGTGACGTGATCCGCGACTTACTGCCC
This sequence comes from uncultured Faecalibacterium sp., assembly GCA_934525325.1. Classification (GTDB taxonomy): domain Bacteria; phylum Bacillota; class Clostridia; order Oscillospirales; family Ruminococcaceae; genus Faecalibacterium. Next base: position 1,377 of record CAKSZE010000119.1, on the reverse strand, counting down.
CTGTACGCCGAAAAGCTTGCCAGCCCCGCCAGCAGTGCGCTGGTGGAGCAGCACCTTGCAGAGTGCCCCGCCTGCCGTGCAGAGCTGGAACAGATGGAAAAGCCGGTGCCGGTGCAGCCGGAACCCCAGCCGGATGCACCCCTGCTGGGCATCCGAAAGACCTTGCAGAAAAAGAGCATCCGCATAGCGGTAGCAGCGGTTCTGGCAGTGCTGTGCGCTTTTGGGCTGGTGTTCTGGATGGGCGGCGCAAAAACGCCGGTGACGGCAGAACAGGCGCAGATCTGGACTTACAACAAAAAGGAAAACGAAGCGAACCTCTGTGTGCTGGAAGTGCAGGGCGAAAACGTCCGGCTGGAGACCGAGGGCGGGTTCAGCTGGGGCAAGGAATACATCACCGTCCGGGCCATGCGGTATACCTTCCCCGGCCTCCATGCCGCGCTGACAAAGCTGACCGGCTCCGAGACCGTGTCCACAGAGATCGCCGTCTCCCGCACCCAGGTGCTGGCCGTGGAGTGCGCGGACGGAACGCGCTATTACAGGGACGGTCAGCGGGTGGAGCGGTTCATCCTGAAAAAAGAGAATGGAACGCAGACCTATGTTTACGAATCCGAGGATGTAGTCACACAGGAACAAGGCGTGTTTGAGAAGGGCTGACTATGGACATTGAAACCATCTACCGGCTCTACTTCCGGGACGTCTGCCTGTTTTTGCAGGGGCTTACCCGCAGCGAAACGCTGGCGGAGGAGCTGACGCAGGAGACCTTTTTCCGGGCGCTGGACGGTTTGAAGGATTATGACGGCAAACAGGATGTGCGGGCGTGGCTGTTCACGGTGGCGCGCAACGCCTACTACGACCACTGCCGCCGCGCAAAGCACGCCGCCCCGCTGGAAGATGCCGAAACAAAAGCCGCCGACACCCCGGACATTGCGCAGCTGTTGGTGGACAAGGATGCTGCCTTCACGGTGCACCAGTGTCTGCACGCGCTGGAAGAACCTTACAAGGAGGTTTTCAGCCTGCGGGTGTTCGGCGAGCTGCCCTTTGACCGCATCGGGGCCATTTTCGGTCACAATGCTGCATGGGCGCGGGTGACCTATTACCGCGCCAAGACCCGCATCCAGACCATGCTGGAACAGCGGAAATGATTGGGAATGCGCGCCGCGCTGCTTTGCGCATCTTCAGCGGAAGAATTATTTTAAATTTGGGGTTCTGAAAAGCCTGCGGGCTTTTCAAAACCCCTTTTTCACGAGTGGGTCGTTATGGCAAATAGCAGCGTTGCAATGACAGCTTTCTGCTTGCCTTTAGCGTGCAGGGACGCTCCGCTGGGCCAGAGGCAGGGAGGGGTGTTCCGACTCCCCCCTCCCTACCTCTGGACTCCAC
>CAKSZE010000118.1 GCA_934525325.1 uncultured Faecalibacterium sp. | reverse complement strand
ACCTTGGCGTGGGTGAAGCCGGGGGTCCACTCGCTGATCTTCACACCGGAGGACAGCAGCGGCAGGTAATGCGTTTTAGCCAGCGCATAGGCAAATACCTTGTCTGGCTTGCCGGGCAGGATCAGGTGCACATCCACGCCGCGCTCGGCGGCAAAGCGCAGGGCAGTCTCCAGCTCGCCGTCCAGAATGAGGTAGGGCGTGATGATATGTACGCTGTGCCGGGCGCGGTTGAGCAGGTCGATGTAGACCATCTCGCCCACACGCTCGCCGTCCAGCGGGCAGTCGCCGTAGGGGATGACAAAGCCCTTTGCCTGCGTCTGCGGGAGGGGGCGGGTGAGGAACTGGGCGAACTCCGGCTCCCGCTGGATGCTCCACATCTGCAAAAACAGAGCGGTCATAGTGCGCACGCCCTCGCCCTCCAGCATGACCGCGGCGTCCTTCCAGCGGCCATATTTCTCAACGTGGTTGATGTACTCATCAGCCAGATTCACGCCGCCGGTAAAGCCAACGCGGCCATCCACGACCAGAATTTTGCGGTGGTCGCGGTAGTTGTAGTGGGTGGAGACAAAGGGTGTGACCGGCGCAAACACCTTGCAGCGGATACCCAGCGCTTCCAGCCGTCTGGGGTAGTCCCGGGGCAGGGTGGAGAACTCGCAGGTGCCGTCATACATCACCCGCACATCTACGCCCTGCGCGGCCTTGCGTGCCAAAATTTCCAGAATGCGCCCCCACATTAACCCCTCGTCAATGATGAAGTATTCCAGAAAAATGTACTGGGTGGCGCTTTCCAGCTGGGGCAGCAGTGCGGCAAATTTGGCTTCTCCGCTGGGGAAATAGGTCACCTGCGTGTTTTCGTACACCGGGAAGCCACCGCCCCGTCCGCGCAGATACTGCGCCAGAGAGGCCGCGCCGGGGCAGTCTGCGTCCAGCGCTGCGCCTGCCTTTTGGGGCTGTGGCAGCTGGCTGCGGGTCTGCCCTTCCAGCTCCATCAGGCGCTTTTTGAGCATCCGGTGGCCCACATCCTCCTTGGTGTAGCAGAACAGCAGCACGCCCAGCACAGGCGCCAGCGCCGTGACCACCAGCCACGGGATGCGCACGCTGTTGTTCATATCCTGATTGAGCAGGTAGACCATCATGGCCGCCGTGACCAGCAAAGTGCCGCCCAAGTAGTGGGGCAGCAGGCCGCTGAACCAGCGCATCAGGCTGAACAGCGCCCCGAATTGCAGCACCAGCAGCACCAGCACCAGCCCAAAGCGGCTGAAGATGGCGTGGATGAGTCCTTTCTGGCCTTTGCGGAGCAGGCGGATGCCGCCATCCTCAAAGACCCGGACCTTGCTTTTCATGGTGTGCTGCAATGTTTCTTTTGGCATTTTGACCGTCCTTTTTTGGGAATGTGTCTGAGGATGACCCTGCAAGCCCTGTCCAAATGACACATTTTGTGCTATGATAAAAGGGAAGAACTGCTGCCGGGCGGCAGCAGAACAGATATAATTCTATTATAATCGATTCTGACCGGTTTTTCCACAGAAACCGGCAGATTTTGTGCAGAAGGAGTTTGCATCATGAACAACCTGATCATTGGCATTGCGGGCGGCTCGGGCAGCGGCAAGACCACCCTTGCGCTGCGGCTGAAGGAGCGCTTTGGGGAGGATGAGGTGCGCTTGATCTCCCACGACAGCTACTACAAGCGCCACGATGAGCTGCCCTTTGAAGAGCGCTGCAAGCTGAACTACGACCACCCGGACGCCTTCGACAACGCCCTGCTCATCTACCATTTGCAGGAGCTGAAAGCAGGCCGCGCCATCGACTGCCCGGTGTACGATTACTCCAACCACAACCGCAGCAATGAGGTGCAGCACATCGAGCCCGCCCCGGTGCTGATCGTGGAGGGCATTCTGCCCTTTGTAGAGCCGGAGCTGTGCGCCCTGTTCGACTACAAGATCTTTGTGGACACGGACGCAGACGAGCGCATCCTGCGGCGCATTCTGCGGGACGTAAAGGAGCGCGGGCGCAGCTTAGACAGCGTGATCGACCAGTACCTTACCACGGTCAAGCCGATGCACGAAGCCTTTGTAGAGCCCAGCAAGCGCAACGCGGACATCATTGTGCCCAACGGCGGCGAGAACAGCACCGCCGTGGAGATGCTTGCGCACCACATCCGCACCCTGATCGAGAAGGCGAACCGGGGGTAAGACGATTGGGAATGGCTTCCGCTGGGGGGCTGCTTGCCGAGGGATGTTCTCTTTTGACACCAAAAGAGAACCAGAAAAGTGCGTGCTCCGCAGGGAACGTTTCTGCCTGCCTTCAGCGTGCAGGGACGCTCCGCTGGGCCAGAGGCAGGGAGGGGTGTTCCGACTCCCCCCTCCCTACCTCTGGACTCCACCCACC
>CAKSZE010000117.1 GCA_934525325.1 uncultured Faecalibacterium sp. | reverse complement strand
GGCATCGTCACCGGCTGCATTCTGGCGGTAGGCCGCATCGTGGGCGAAAGCGCCGCGCTGCTGTTCACCGCCGGTGCGGCAGAGGTGATCGCCAAGAGCGTGTTCAAGGCCTACACCGCCAACGGTGCTACCCTGTCGGTGCTGCTGTACCTGCGCGCCTTTGAGGACGGCGATTTCACCTCCGCATGGGGCATCGGCGCAGTGCTGCTGGTGCTGGTGCTGCTCATCAATCTGGCAGCACGTCTGGCGAAAACGAAACTGAAACAGAAGCAGTAAAACCTCTCAGCCCGCCGGACGATTAAAAATGGCCTCCGCTTACGCTCTGGCCATCTTCAGTGGAAAGTGATTTTGATATTCGCGTTTGTCGCGGCCTGCGGGCCGCTCCAAACGCCTTTTCACGGATGGAGATTTGAGAAGTTTTTAAACATGAGGTACTCTATGGAAAACACGAATGTGCCGGTGATATCGGCAAAGGATCTGAACCTCTGGTACGGCGACTTCAAGGCGCTGAAGAGCATTTCGCTGGACGTGGGCGAGCGGGAGATCACCGCACTCATCGGCCCCTCCGGCTGCGGCAAGTCCACCTTTTTAAAGACCCTCAACCGCATGAACGACCTTGTGCCGGGCGTGCGCATCGAGGGCGATGTACGGCTGAAGGGCGAGGACATCTTTGCCCGCGAGATGGAGCTGACCGACCTGCGCCGCCGCGTGGGCATGGTGTTCCAGAAGGCAAACCCCTTCCCCATGAGCATCTACGACAACATCACCTACGGCCCTAAGCTGCACGGCGTGCGCAATAAGGCCGAACTGGACGAGCTGGTGGAAAGCTCTCTGCGGGGTGCCGCCCTGTGGGACGAGGTGAAGGACCGCCTGAAAAAGAGCGCCCTTGGCCTTTCCGGCGGCCAGCAGCAGCGTCTTTGCATCGCCCGGGCCTTGGCGGTCAAGCCCGAGGTGCTGCTGATGGACGAACCCACCAGCGCACTGGACCCCGGCTCTACCATGAAGGTGGAAGAGCTGATGAGCGAGCTGAAAAAGAACTACACCGTGGTCATCGTCACCCATAATATGCAGCAGGCTGCCCGTATCAGCGACCGCACCGCCTTCTTCCTGCTGGGGGAGCTGGTGGAGGTTGGCCCCACGAACCAGATCTTCAGCACGCCCCGGGACAAGCGCACCGAGGACTACATCTCCGGCCGGTTCGGTTAATGCAGGGAGGAACAAAGCAATGAGCATTCGCAAACAATACGACAGCGATCTGGAAGCCCTTAAAACCGCCTTGGTGGAGATGGGGCAGAACGCTGCCGAGGCCGTGGAGAACGCGCTGGAAGCGCTGTGCACCGCCGACACCGTAGCCGCCCAGAAGATCGTGCAGGGGGACGACCGTATCAACAACATGGAGCGGGACATTGAGCACCGCTGCATGGCCCTTCTGCTGCGCCAGCAGCCCGTAGCGGGCGATCTGCGCCACATTTCCACCGCTATGAAGGTGGTCACCGACATCGAGCGCATGGGCGACCACGCTTCGGATATCGCCGAGATCATCCCGCATCTTGTCACCGTGCGCAGGGAGGGCGACCCCGCCGTCAGTCAGGCCATCGCCATGGGGCGCAAGGCCTACCAGATGATCCTTGACGCCATGGCAGCCCTGACCGCCGAGGACGAGGTGGCCGCCCGCCGCGTCATCGCCGCAGATGACGCCGTGGACTACGACTTCAACGCCATCAAGCACACGCTGGCACAGGAGATCGCCGCCGACCCCGCCAAGGTGGACGCCGCGCTGGATCTTTTGATGGTCATCAAGTATCTGGAGCGCATCGGTGACCACGCCGTGAACGTAGCCGAGTGGGTGCAGTTCGTGCGCACCGGGCGCTACAAGGACGAAAGCATGTTCTGATACTCACTCTGCCCCTTTGGGCGCGTGTTTTCCTTATTTTCTTCTGGAAAAGGCTGTCTGCCGCCCGGCAGGCAGCCTTTTTCTGTGGGGAGCACGCCCTCTCAGGCGCTCCCGCGCCAGCTCTCCCAAAGGGAGAGCCAAGCCGTAAAGTTTATCGCTAAAGTATTAGGTTCAATGAGAAGGTTTCCGGCAGTGCTCTTGCCTCTCCCTTTGGGAGAGGTGGCATCGCGCAGCGATGACGGAGAGGGCGCACGCCGGCTAAACTCCCCCAGTCTCGCATTCGCTCGACAGCCCCCTCTGGGATGGGGCCCTTGGCATAGCGGTACAGTTTCTGGCTAAAGCGTAAAGTTTCCGGGCGCGCCAGAGGCTCCCTCCTGGAGGGAGCTGTCAAAGCCGTTAGGCTTTGACTGAGGGAGTTCGTTCCAACCCCTCCCGTGAAAAGGCAATTCTGGAAAATCCGCAGATTTTCCAGAATTGCGAAATTATAAATATTCTTTCCGCT
>CAKSZE010000116.1 GCA_934525325.1 uncultured Faecalibacterium sp. | reverse complement strand
TTGTCCGGGATGACCATGCCCTCCGGCACCAGCGCCCCTGCCCCGATGATGCAGTTTTTGCCCACCACGCAGTGGTTCAGCAAGGTGGCGTGCATCCCGATGAGACTGCCATCCCCTACGGTGCAGCCGTGCACCAGGGCGCAATGCCCTACTGTGACGTTTTCGCCAAGGGTCACGCAGCCGCCGATGTCGCAGTGCAGCACCGCGTTGTCCTGCACGTTGCTGTTTTTGCCAATGGTCAGCGTGCCGTCATCGCCGCGCAGCACCGCACCGTACCAGACGGTGGAGCCGGGCTTTAAAACCACATCACCCTGCACGGTAGCGCTGGGCGCTACAAAGGCTGCGCCTTCATCGCGGGGCTTTTTTCCACAAAAAGACAAGAACATTGTTAAAAACCACCTTTCACCCTTTTTCTTTTGGCTGGTTTATGGTATTCTTTATAAAGACGGGTCTCGCCGTTTCTATTCTAGCAAGCTGACGCGTTATCATCAAGGGAGAAGTTCATGGATCTACAAAAAAGCTGCCGCCGGCTGGCGGCATGGGTGCTCACGCTGGCACTGACTGCGGCGCTGGCGCTGCCGGGCGGGGCGGTATACGCAATGCCCATCCAGACCGCCAATGCGCAGGAAAGTGTTTACCTGATCAACGCCGTCACCGGCGAGGTGCTGCTGGATCAGAACTCTGATCAGCAGCGCTGCGTGGCAAGCCTGACCAAGATGATGACCGCTCTGCTGCTGCTGGAAAGCGGCAAGGACTTAAACGAGACCATCACCGTGCCCGCCAGCCTGACGGAGGAGTTCCAAAATATCCGCAGTCAGAACGGCAGCACCATTCTGCTGGCGGCGGGCGAACAGCTGCGCCGCATCGACCTGCTGTATGCACTGCTGGTGTGCAGCGCCAACGATGCCGCCAGCGTCATCGCGTGGGACGTGGCGGGCAGCATCCCGGCCTTTGTGCAGCAGATGAACGCCCGGGCGGCGCAGCTGGGCTGCACCAGCACCCGGTTCTCCTGCCCGCATGGCCTGTACGATGACGGAAATGTTTCCACCGCACAGGATATGGGAAAGATCGCGATAGCCTGTGCCCAGTACGAACTTTACCGCCAGATCGCCGATACCCTGCAATACGAGATCCCTGCCACCAATTTGCACGCGGCGCGCAGCATCCGCTCCACCAACAAGATGCTGGACCCGGAAAACAGCTGCTACCGTGCCTACATTCACGGCATGAAAACCGGGTTTACCACAAAAGCCGGGCGCTGCTATGTGACCGCCGCCCAGCAGGGGGATACCATTTACGGGCTGGTCATTCTGGGCTCGGACCTGAAAAATATCTACGCCGAAGCTGCGGCCATTCTGGACTGGGCCTTTGCGGGCTGTCCGCAGCCGCAGGCCGCTGCCTGAAAAAAGCCGGTTTTCTTTTACCGGTATCTGTGATATGCTTTATCGCTGAAGAAGTTGATTAGGGGGTACGCTCATGCTTCATAACACGTTTTGCCGCCGTCTGGCGGCGCTGGTGCTCACATTGGCAGTGGCTCTTTCGGCAGCGCTGCCGGGGTTTGCGGCATACCCCATGCCCATCCAGACCGCCACCGAGACCGAGGCGGTGTATCTGTTCAACGCGGACACCGGCAAGACCATCCTGAGCCAGAACGCCGACCAGCAGAAATATGTGGCCAGCCTGACCAAGCTGATGACCGCCCTGCTGCTGGTGGAAAGCGGCAAGGACTTGAACGGTGAAGTGACCGTGCCCACCGATTTAACGCAGGAGTTCAAGGATATCCAGAACGCCAACGGCACCACCATAGGGCTGCGCATCGGCGAGACCGTGCGCCGCATCGACCTGCTGAACGCCATGCTCATCGTCAGCGCCAACGACGCCGCCAGCGTCATTGCGTGGGACGTGGGGGGCAGCGTGGTGGGCTTTGTGCAGCAGATGAACGCCAAAGCGGCGGAGCTGGGCTGCACCGGCACGAACTTTACCTGTGCCCACGGCCTGTTTGACTACGGCAACGTGTCCACCGCGCAGGATCTGGCAAAGATCGCCGCCGCCTGCGCGGAGAACCAGACCTTTGCACAGGTGGCGGGCACTGCCAGCTATGTGATGCCAGCCACCAATCTGCGCAAGGCAGAGCACACCATCAGCAGCTCCAACAGCCTGATGAACAGCGAAAGCGCCAACTACCGGGAGTATGTCCAGTGGGTCAAGGGCGGCTTTACCACGCTGGCAGGCCGCTGCACCGTGGCTTTTGCCCAGCAGGACGGCCACAGCTACGGGCTGGTGATCCTTGGCTGCGACACGCTGGACCATTTGTTTAATGAATGCGACGACCTGTTCGACTGGGCGTTTGCCAGCTTTGCCGACCGTCCGCTGGTGGATACCCAGACCGTGCTGACCACCGTAGACCTGAACAAGTGCCGTACCGAGCCGTCCGTGGAACTGTATGCCGCCGCCCCGGTCAGCGGCTACGGCCACAGCGACGATAAGGTGAGCTATTCCTTCGACCTGCCCGAGAGCGTCTCTGCTACCGTCAAGGAAGGCCAGAAGCTGGGCACTGCCACCGTCTATCTGGACGGCTACGAGGTGGGACAGGTAGACCTTGTGACCCAC
>CAKSZE010000115.1 GCA_934525325.1 uncultured Faecalibacterium sp. | reverse complement strand
CCTGTATAGCCGGATAAGGTCTCCAGCAATTCGTAGCCGTAGCCTTTTCTTGCGCCCTTCTCGTTGACATAGTTGAAAGTGTCCTCAAACGAGCCAACGCGGACGACCTTTGCAGGGGCAGTCTCTGCGGCCGCTTTTACAGGGAGCACGGCTGACAGCAACAGCAGCAGGCTCAGCATCACACAGACGCTTTTCCGCATAAGCGTCTGCATGGTTTCGCTCATTCCAGTGTTTTTCATTTTATCAATTCCTCTCCGCCCCAGACGGTCTTATTCCGGTTTCGTTTTCATTCCACCGGATTCAGGAAGGTGCTTGCCAAATCGTTCTTGTTCTGCTGTCGGCAGCTTTTTTTTGAATATCTATGCCATTATATAACACAATTGTAACATTATAACAAAAGCGTTTCAAGACTTTTTTCTCGTAAAGAGCACTTATTTTTACAGAACGCGCTCATCCCTTACCGCCAAAAGCCATTTATGGCAAAAATACAGCGCTGACAATAAAAAGCGAGCGGCCTTTTTCAGGTCACTCGCTTATGGGATCTATGGTATTTTACCGCAAGGCAAGAAATAAGTGAAGCAAAAGGCGGTATCGGTCTGCCCTGTGCTTTTAATCCATAATTTTTCCGTCAATGGAGATGGTGACCACCTGCCACGGAATAAACTTTCCGCTGGTCTGCAATGCCTTTTTTGCCGCCATCTCCAAGCCGCCGCAGCAGGGCACCTCCATGCGGAGGATGGTCACGCTCTGGATGTCGTTATTGCGCAGAATTTCCGTCAGCTTTTCGCTGTAATCCACCGCGTCCAGCTTCGGGCAGCCGATAAGGGTCACCTTGCCCTTCATAAATTCCTGATGGAAATTGGCGTAGGCGTAGGCGGTGCAATCCGCTGCGATCAGGAGTTTTGCGCCGTCAAAATAGGGCGCGTGCACAGGTGCCAGCTTGATCTGCACCGGCCAGTTGCGCAGGCGGGAGATCGGCTGCACGGAGGCAGAAGCTGCGCTTTCGGCGGCCTCCGGCTGCTCCAGCATCCGCATCCGGGAGCCGGGGCAGCCGCCCTCGTGCAGGTGCTTCATCTTCTCCTGCAGTTCCTTTTTCTTTTTGTTCTCCTGCACTGCTTCTTCGTCGTAGGCGGGGGCTTCCCGCTCCTCAAAGGTGATAGCACCGGTGGGGCAGCCCGGCAGGCAGTCGCCAAAGCCATCACAGAAATTTTCCCGCACCAGCTTTGCTTTGCCGTTGATGATGTCGATAGCGCCCTCATGGCAGGCGGTCGCGCACAAGCCGCAGCCGTTGCATTTTTCTTCGTCAATATGGATGATCTTCCGAATCATATCTATACTCTCCTTGTGGGTGTTTTTTGCATTTGCAGCCTTATTATAGTATACTAAAGGCAACTTGTATGTTTGAATTCCAACAAGGAGGGCTTTTATGCAAAAATATCTGCCTGTTCTGCGGCGCTGTCCTTTCTTTGCCGGGCTTACAGACGATGAAATTTTGTCCATCCTGCACTGTGTCAGTGCAGCGAAAATCACCCGCCCCCGGGGCTCCTATATTTTCCGTGCCGGAGATTCCACAGAGGTCATGGGGCTCATGTTGTCCGGCTCTACCCTTGTGATACAGGAGGATCTTTGGGGACACCGCAACATCCTGTCCAAGTGCAACACCGGAGACTTTTTCGGCGAACCTTACGCCGCCACTCCCGGTGCCATCCTGAACATCAGCGTGGTGGCAGAGGAGGATTGCGAGATCCTGCTGCTCAACGTCAAGCGGCTGCTCACCTCCTGTCCCACCGCCTGCGACCATCACCAGAAACTCATCCGCAATCTTGTCAGCGTTCTGGCAAACAAAATATTGCTTTTTAACGATAAGATCACCCATGTCAGCAAGCGGACCACCCGGGAAAAGCTGCTGTCCTACCTGTCCGCCGAGTCCATCCGGCAGTCCTCCCTCTCCTTTGATATCCCCTTTGACCGTCAGCAGTTGGCGGATTTTCTCTGCGTGGAACGTGCCGCCATGTCGGTGGAGCTTTCCAAGCTGCAAAAGGACGGGCTGCTGGTCACCAAGCGGAATCATTTTGAGCTGTTGACGCACTGAACGTTCCATACGCTGCACGCAGGGAGATGGATTGTTTTCGGCACTCAATGCACGCAAAAATCGGATGGTTCTTTCGGTGCTATTTTCCCTACGGAAAAGCTTCTGCGTACAAATCCGGCAACTATCCGCGCCCCGGCTCATACACTTTAGAAACTATATACCGGGAGGCAAAAGGCTGGAACCGTCAGCAGCTTGCCGACCATGCAAAGGTCAGCCGGACAAGCCTCCGCTGCTTGGAAAGCGGAGAGCGGCTTTTATACCGTTCTCCGCTCTTTGTTCTTATTTTATCTGCGGTGCATCCTTTCGCTGCCGGGTGGATCTCAGATATTCCAGCAGTGTCCGGCTCACCACCGAGCTTGCCGTCTTGGAAAACGCCAGCCCCAATGTCCGGCAACAGGTAGGCTCCAGTGGGCGGGACACCACACCGGGGCAGCCGAATGCCTGCATCACCAGCTCCTGCGAGATGGTCACGCCCAGCCCGCTGCGCACGAACGCCATGATGAGGGTATCGTCCCGGAAGCTGTATG
>CAKSZE010000114.1 GCA_934525325.1 uncultured Faecalibacterium sp. | reverse complement strand
CCGGCAGGCCGCTGCATGGCAGCGTCATCACGGCAGCAATGCCCGATGTCATGTGTTCGCTTGAGACTTTTGTCACAGATCGTACGCTGTGGCAAGGGTCTCTTTTTTCTTGCCGCAGCATCAGAACAAAAGGAGGCAGGAAAACAATATGAATTTCTGGAACACATTCGCCGCGCTCTTTTCAAACTTCGGAGCGCTGACATGGCAGATGGTGGTCATGTGGGGCATCGGTGCCCTGCTCATTTACCTTGCCATCGTCAAAAAAATGGAGCCCAGTCTGCTGCTGCCCATGGGGTTCGGCGCCATTCTGGTCAACCTTCCCGCATCCGGTGCCATCACGCAGGGAGACACCGTCGGCCCCATCTCCGCCCTGTTTGAAGCGGGGATGTCCAACGAGCTGTTCCCGCTGCTGCTGTTCATCGGCATCGGTGCCATGATCGATTTTGGCCCGCTGCTGGAAAAGCCGTGGCTCATGCTGTTTGGCGCAGCGGCGCAGTTCGGCATCTTTTTCACCCTGTTTCTGGCCGGGTTCTTCTTTGATATGAAGGATGCCGCGTCCATTGCGGTCATCGGCGCTGCCGACGGCCCCACCGCTATTTTTGTGGCAAACACCCTCAAATCCCAGTATCTGGGTGCCATTATGGTGGCAGCTTACAGCTATATGGCACTGGTGCCTATCGTGCAGCCGCCGGTCATCCGGCTGCTGACCACCCAGAAGGAGCGCCGCATCCGTATGCCCTACGAAAAAGGCAACGTCACCCAGCTGACCAAGATCCTGTTCCCCGTTGTGGTCACGGTGATCGCCGGTCTGGTAGCCCCGGCCAGCGTAGCGCTGGTGGGCTTTTTGATGTTCGGCAACCTGCTGCGGGAGTGCGGGGTGCTGAACTCCCTGAGCGAGACCGCCCAGAACGTGCTGGCAAACCTCATCACCCTGCTGCTGGGTCTGACCGTGGCCGGGCAGATGACCGCCGACAAGTTCGTCCGGCCGGACACTTTGCTCATCATGGCGCTGGGTCTTGTGGCCTTTATCTTTGATACCGCAGGCGGCGTGCTGTTCGCCAAGCTGCTGAACCTGTTCCTGCCCGAGGGCAAAAAGCTGAACCCCATGATCGGCGCGGCAGGCATCTCGGCCTTCCCCATGAGCGGACGCGTGGTCAACAAGATGGGTCTGGCCGAGGACAGCCAGAATTTCCTGCTGATGTACTCCATCAGCGTCAACGTTTCCGGGCAGATCGCATCCGTCCTTGCAGGCGGACTGATCCTTTCCCTGATGGCTTAACGGAGGTGCCTTTATGCTTCATCTTTCTTCCTGGATGACCACCCTGCCCATGATGCTCATCGGCATGACCGGTATCCTGCTGGTCATCGGCTTTCTCGTGCTGGTGGTGATGGCGCTGAACTGCCTCACCCGCCGCAAGTAAGGGCAAAAAATAGGATAAGCAAGCCGCCCGGGAGGATCTGCGGATCTTCCCGGGCGGCTTTTTTCACAGGGGCAGACGGCGCTGCTTTTGCCGAGATCACCCCCGGGCGTCCTGCCGGGTGGTGCTGAAATATTCCTTGGGGGTCATGCCGTACTCCTTTTTAAAGGCGCGGAAAAAGTGGTTGTAGCCGCCAAAGCCGCTGGTCTTGTACACCTCGGTAATGGGCAGCCCCTGCTCGATGAGGGTGCAGCAGCGGTCTAATCGCGCCTTTACGATGTAGCGGTGCACCGTCTGCCCGGTCTGGCGCTTGAATTCCCGGGCAATATGCTCCCGGGAAACAAAAAACTCCTTTTCCAGCCGTTCCAGCGTCAGCTCCTCGGTAAGGTGCGCCTGAATAAACAGGAAAACCTCATCCAGCATCAGGTGGTGGCGGCTGACCGATGCGGTGTGGAACTCCGCATGGATGCAGGCACGCAGCGCCAGCACCACGAACATCTGCAAAATGCCGTGCTCGAACACCGCTGCGCCGAACTGGGTGCGCTCCTGCGGGAGCATCAGCAGCTTCCGGGCAAGGTTTTTCAGCAGCATATAGATCTGGCTGTCCGGGCGCACAGCCACCTGCCGGAAGGGCACCACGTTGAAGCTTTTTTCAAGGTCGGTATCTGCGTCCGAAAGCTGCGCCAGCGTCTGGGGGGACAGCTGCACCCGGATAATCTCCAGCGGGCCGTAAGCACCGGCGTATTCCAGTCTGCCGCCCTGACCGGGCTTGAAGATGATGAGGTTCTGCTGCTGGGCAGGCAGCACCACCTCGGGGCACCGGAACACGCCGCTGCCCCGCATGACCAGAAACAAATCATAATACGCGCCGGAATAAAATTCCCGGACGGCGCTCTGCTCGAAAAAATAACGCTTGGCTGTATAGTTCACCAAAAAAGCCTCCGTGAAACTGTCATGTGTAACAGATTGTTGTACACAACAGAAAAGTACAACTGTTATAATTGCATAATACATCAATTTGCGATAGTTTTCAATCATTTTTTGGATATGTATTGATGGAAATTTAACGTATAATGCAAAGCGTAGAAAAGAGACTTGTGCGAAAAGTCTCGTGGTTTCACTGTTTTTAAGGAGGATAAAACACAATGGACCAGAAAAAGACCGTCCGACCCTTCTCCATGAAGGACAAGATCGGCTATACGCTGGGCGATCTGGGCTGCTGCTTCACCGAGCAGTACCGCGCCATGTATCTGTCGATCTTCTACACCCTGATCCTGCAGGTCAACCCCTTCCACGTGGGTATCCTGCTGCTGATCAC
>CAKSZE010000113.1 GCA_934525325.1 uncultured Faecalibacterium sp. | reverse complement strand
AGGTCGCCGGTATCGGCGATGCCGTGCTTCTCGGCGTAGCCGGTCAGCATCAGGGTCAGCGCGCCGTCACCGGTCACGTTGCAGGCGGTGCCGAAGCTGTCCTGCAGGGCAAAGATGGCCAGCATCAGAGCAGTACCGGCGTTGTCGAACATCAGGACACCGGTGATCAGACCCAGAGAAGCCATAACAGTACCGCCGGGCACGCCGGGTGCGCCGATGGCGAAGATGCCGAGCAGCAGGCAGAACAGGATCATGGTGCCGACGCTGGGCAGCTTGCCGTACAGGATCTTGGAAACGGTCATGCAGAAGAACACCTCGGTCAGCACAGAGCCGCACAGGTGGATGTTGGCAAACAGGGGGATGCCGAAGCTCACCATATCCTTACGCAGCACCTTGCTCTTACGGGCGCTCTCCAGCGCCACACCCAGCGTAGCGGCGCTGGACATGGTACCGACAGCGGTCAGGTAAGCGGGGCCGTAGTGACGCAGCACTTCCCAGGGGTTCTTGCCGGAGTAAGCACCGGCCAGCAGGTACAGCACAGCCAGCCAGATGTAGTGGCCAGCCATAACGATGACGATGATCTGCAGGAAGGCGGGCAGCTGATGGGTGATAGTGCCCTCGTAGCTCAGGCCGCAGAAGGTGGCGGCAATGTAGAAGGGCAGAACGGGGATGATGACCTTGCTCACGATGTCCAGCACGATGTTCTGGAACTCGGCAAGGAAATCGCAGGTCAGCTTGCTGTTGGTCCAGGTGGCAGCCAGACCCACCAGAACGCTCAGCACCAGAGCGCTCATAACGCTCATGATCTGGGGAATGTTCAGCTCAAAGACGACGCCCGGCAGCTCGCGCAGACCGGCAACGTTGTTGTCGATGGACAGGTGAGGGATCAGGCCGTAGCCGGCGCCCATGCTCATGAAGGCTGCACACACAGAGGACACATACGCGATGACGATGGCCACTGCCAGCAGGCGGGAGGCGTTTTTGCCAAGCTTCGTGATGGACGGGGCAATGAAGCCGATGATGATCAGCGGCACACAGAAGGTGATGAGCTGACCCATGATGTACTGCAGGGTCACCACAACGCCCATGATGCTCTCGTTGAACAGCTGGCCAAGGATGATACCAACAAAAATGCCCAGCAAAAGCCGGAAGGGCAGACTGTTGAATAGCTTTTTCATAACTTTAGTACCTCTTTCTTTTTCCCCGGAAAGGGGCTGGGTGGGGAGACTTATTCCGTCTCCGGGAGGTGTTTGTTCAGCATCAGATCAAGGATCACGCTGTCGCTGGTGCCGTGGGTGCTCAGGGTGGCAAAGTTGTCCAGCGTATATTCCACATTGTGCTCCACGATGCCGTCGGTGCTCTGCACCCGCACGCCGCGCACGCCCATGGCAGCAGCCTGACAGGCGGCGTTGACGCAGGTGGAGATCTTCAGCGCGCAGTCAGCCTTTGCACCGTCGCATACCATGCCGGTGATGTTGCCCACCATGTTCTGGATGGTGCAGCACACCTCGTGGTAGCCGCCGCCCAGCAGATAGGCAATACCGCAGGCTGCGCCGGTACCGGCAACGGTAGCGCCGCAAAGGTTGCTCAGGCGGCCGAATTTAGCCTTGATGCGGATCGCGATCAGGTTGGAAAGGGTCACGGCGCGGAGCATCTTCTCCTCGTCGATGTCCAGCCAGCGGGCAGTTGCCACCACAGGCATGGTAGCCGTAATGCCCTGATTGCCGCTGCCGGAGTTTGCCACAACAGAAACCGGTGCACCTGCCATGCGGGCGTCCGCACCGGCAGAAGCGGCGACCATGGCGTTGGTGGTCAGGTCGCGGGTCATCAGACCCTTGCGGCAGTTCAGCTCCAGATTGCGGCCAATCGCAAGGCCGTATTCCTTGGAAAGCCCCTCATCGCTGATGGTCGTGTTCACCTGTACGGCGCTGCGGATGATGTCGATGGGGTCGTGCAGGGGGTCCAGTTCCTCGGTGCAGTAATCCCAGATGGAGCGGACGGTCAGAAATTCTGCGATCTGCTCCGGGGTCACCACATCGCTGTCCCCGGCGGCGGCAGAGTCGGTGTGCTGCTTGTCCAGCGTAGCCACGCCGTCCTGCTCCACCAGCACCACGTTGGTGTGCAGATCCCGCACCACTGCGCGGCCGGTGTGACCGTCAGAAGTGACAAGCACTTCAACGTAGAGCTTCTGCGGCACCTGTGCCACCTCTACCTTGACCTTGCCTGCCTTGACAAGAGCTGCGGCTTCTTCCATCTGCTCCCGGGGCACATAGTTCATGACCTCCAGCAGGTGGACAGGGTCACCGCCTACGGCACCAATGGCGGCGGCGTAATCCATGCCCTGATACGAGGTGCCCGGAATGCCCGCCGACATGGCGTTTTTGATAATGTTGATGCTGGCGCGGACGGTCACGGCCTCTACCCGTGTGCCGCCTGCCTTGCGGAGTGCTGCGCCCGCCTCTGCGGCGGTGAGAGCGACTGCGCCGGGCTCCGTACAGCCGGTGGCCAGCTCCATCTCACTGTTCAGGATGCGAACGAACATCTGTTTATCCATTTGGTTCACCGTTTCTTTTCTTCCCGTGCGGGGGAGCTTACTTTACAGCAATGCACTCGATCTCCAGCGGAGCGTCCTTGGGCAGCTTGCCCACCTGCACCGCGCTGCGCGCGGGGTAGGGCTGCGCAAAGTACTCGCCGTACACCTTGTTCATCTCTGCAAAATCGTTGATGTCCGCCAGAAACACCGTAGTCTTGACCACATTGGCCAGCGTCATCTCCTGCTGTGCCAGAATGGCCTGGATGTTCTTGAGGGACTGTGCCGTCTGGGCGGCGATACCTTCCGGGATCAGGCCGGTGGCCGGATCGATGGGCAGCTGCCCGGATACATAGACGGTCTGCCCCGCAGCGATGCCCTGCGAATAGGG
>CAKSZE010000112.1 GCA_934525325.1 uncultured Faecalibacterium sp. | reverse complement strand
TGCTTTGTTAGAATGCAGACAAGGATACAAATTCCGGGGGGCGTGCGTGGCCGTGCCAAGGTACGTTTCTTCATAATTACATCGGCACGGGATAAAAAGGAGAGTTTATTATGGCACACAAGGTTTCTGACGCATGTGTTGGCTGCGGCGCTTGCGAGGGCGCTTGCCCGGTTGGCGCTATCACCATCGAGAACGGCGCTGCAGTTGTGAACGCTGATTCCTGCATCGATTGCGGTGCTTGCGAGGGTGCTTGCCCCACTGGTGCAATCGCTGCTGAATAATCAGTAGTTTTTGCTGAAAACGCATCAAAAAGGACTGCTGCACACTGTGCAGCAGTCCTTTTTTGTGGTATCATAAAGTAAACTTGCTTCTTCCCGCAAAATCAAAAATATTTTTCACATCATCCATCGCAAAAGAGGCCCTGCACAAAACGCTGCGCAGCCGCCCCGCTTTTTGTTTCATGCACAAATTCCGCAGGAAAATACCCTGCATTTTTTGGAAGGGAAACGGCACACTGTCTATGGAACATTCTACGGAAGTTTTGTATAATAGAACTATGGTCTACTGCACCCCGGAGCACCGGTTCGGCTCGGATGCGCTGCTGCTGGCACGCTTCTGTGAGCCGAAGCGCAGCCAGAAAGCCGCAGACCTGTGCTCCGGCTGCGGCATCGTGGCGCTGGAATGGCACGACCGGGGGCATCGCGGCCCCTGCACCGCGCTGGAATTGCAGCCCGAGGGCAGCGCCCTGCTGGCAGCAGCGGTGGAAGAGCAGCAGCTCACCCACATCACTCCCGCCTGTGCCGACCTGCGCACATGGCGGCAGGACGAAGGGCAATTTGACGTGTGCGCGTGCAATCCCCCTTATTTTACCGAGGGGCCGCAGAGCAAAAACGCCGCCCACGCCCTTGCCCGGCACGAAAACACCTGCGCTTTGGAGGATGTCTGTGCCTGCGGCTTCCGGCTTTTGAAGGACGGCGGGCGGCTGGCGCTGTGCCACCGCCCCGAGCGGCTTGCCGAGGTGCTTGCCGTGCTGCGCGCCCACCGGCTGGAACCCAAGCGGCTGGCCTTTGTGAAGAACGCCCCGGAAAATGCCCCGTGGCTGTTCCTTGTGGAAGCCCAGAAGAACCGCAGGACCGGCCTGCGGGTGGAGCCGGACGTGCTCATCCGCGCCGGGGCAGCGCTGTACGGACGATAAATTCAGGAGGTAATTATGGCAGGAACTCTCTACATCGTGGCGACCCCCATCGGCAATCTGGAGGATATGCCGCCCCGGGTGGCTGCCACCTTTGGCGCGGCCGACTTTATTGCCGCCGAGGACACCCGCGTGACCATGAAGCTGCTGAATTATCTGGGGCTGAAAAAGCCCATGGTCAGCTACTACGAGCACGCTTTGCAGAAGGGCGAAGCCATTTTGCAGCGCATTGAAGCAGGGGAGAGCTGCGCCTTGTGCAGTGACGCCGGAATGCCTTGCGTGTCCGACCCGGGCGAGGTCATCGTGCGGGACGCGCTGGCGCGGGGCATTAAAGTAGTGCCCATTCCGGCCGCATCCGCCTGCGTCACGGCGCTGGCAGTCTCCGGGCAGGACACCTCCCGCTGGGTGTTCGAGGGCTTTCTTCCGGTGAACCGCAAGCAGAAAAAGGAGCGTCTGGCCGAGCTTTTGCAGGAAAAGCGCACGGTCATCTTTTACGAAGCGCCCCACAAGCTGCGCACCACGCTGGACGACCTGACCGCCGCCTTTGGCGCAGAGCGCAGCGTCACCCTGTGCCGGGAGCTGACCAAGCTCCACGAGGAGATTTGGAAAACCACCTTGGGCGAAGCTGTGGAGCACTACCGCGCCGCCGAGCCCCGGGGCGAGTATGTGCTGGTGATGGCGGGTGCGCCCGCCGCTGCCGCCGACGAGGAGGAGCTGACGCTGGAACAGGCGGCGCAGCGCGCCTTTGCGCTGACCAGCGAGGGCTTCAGTGCTTCTGCCGCCGCCAAGGCTGCTGCGCAGGGCACAGCCTATTCCAAGAGCGAAGTGTACAAGCAGCTGCTGCTGTTGCAGCAGGCTGCCGAATGAGTATAGAGGAGGATATTTTTCCGTGACAAAACTACTGGTCCTGAGCGACAGCCACGGCGCACGCAGCGCCATTAAGCGCATTTTGAACAAAGAGCAGAACAACGTGGATGCCGTGATCTTTTTAGGGGACGGCCTGCGGGATCTGGAGCAGGCGCTGGCCTTTTTCCCCCATCTGCGGGTGTATTCCGTGGCTGGCAACTGCGATTACGGTGCGCTGGAGCCTCTGGATGGCCTTGCGGCCTTTGATCAGACGGTGGTTTTCTATACACACGGTCACATGTACGGTGTAAAATACGATCTGGATACGCTGGCAGACGCTGCCGCCGCCCGGGGCGCAGAGGTGGCGCTGTTCGGCCACTCCCATATTCCCCACGCGGAGCAGCGGGGCAAGGTGTTTTTGTTCAACCCCGGCTCCTGCGGGCGCTGCTACACCGGCCCGGACACCTACGGTCTGCTGACGCTGGAAAACGGCGCAGTGACCGCCTATGAGCACAAAGAGGTACCCAAGCAATGAGCATCAACGAGGTGCGCTATCTGCCGGAATGCGGCAGCACCAACGCCTATGTAAAGGAACATTTCGAGGAGTTTGGCCCGGTGGCGGCGGTGTATACCGAAAACCAGACCGCCGGGCGCGGGCGGCTTGGCCGCAGCTGGGTAAACGCCGAGGGCAAGGCGCTGTACTACACGGTCGCCATCAAGGAGCCGCTGGCGCAGCCCGCCACCCTGCCGCTGCTGGCAAGCCTTGCGGTGCGCCGCCAGCTGCAGCTGCGCTACGGCGTGGACTGCCAGATCAAGTGGCCCAACGACCTTTTGCTGAACGGCAAAAAGATCGTGGGCATCCTGTGCGAGAGCGTGAGCTACGGCTACCAGCAGCAGGGGCGCGGCATTTTGTGCGGCATCGGCATCAA
>CAKSZE010000111.1 GCA_934525325.1 uncultured Faecalibacterium sp. | reverse complement strand
GAGCAGAGACTGTCCACGCAGACCACCGCCGCCGGGTGCAGCTGCCCCACCAGCGCCGCCGCCAGCTGCTGTAAGGAAAGTCCGGTGGCTGCCGCCACCCCGGGCGCAACGGCTGCTACCGGGCGCAGACCCCGCACCGGCGGGGCAGCGCCCGCGCCCATGGTGACAAGGATGTGCTGCACCGTGCGCGGGCCAAGGGCATCGGCAGTGACGCGGCGGTTGCCCACCCCCAGCACCAGCACCGGGCCTTCCGGCGGCAGCAGGGCGCGCAGCTCCCGGGCGCATACTTCGATAACGGCGGCGTCCCGCTCGTCCAGCACGCTGACGCTGGGTATTTCCAGCGTGACGTACCTGCCCCGGGGGCGGCTGAGCCCCTCGCGGGCAATTTCCACCCGGGTCACTGTCACCCCGCCGTGGCGGGCGGTGGCCAGCCGCACCCCTGCGGGCAGGGGCTGCGCTGCGCCTGAAAACAGCTCGTCGGCCATATCCGTAGTACGCATTTCCACACTCTCCGTTCCTTTTTTGGGGCAAAAGCCCGCTTTCTTGCCGGAAAGTATGGGAAAAATAAAACTTTTCCAAACAAAAATCAAAAAAACGCTTGCGCTGGTACGCGAAATATGGTATCATAGGGTGCGCTGTTATAGGTAGCCAAGGAGGTGGAACGAATGCCTAACATCAAATCTCAGAAGGACCGCGTCGTGCAGGCTGCTGCAGAGCAGGCTCACAACAAGGCCATTAAGACCAACCTGAAAACAGTCGTCAAGAAGGCAGACGCTGCCATCGATGCGAATGCCGCTGACAAGGACGCAACCGTCCTGGCTGCTGTTTCCGCGATCGACAAGGCTCGCGCTAAGGGTGTCATCAAGAAGAACACCGCCAGCCGCAAGATCAGCCGTATGGCAAAGCGTGCTAACAAGAACGCTTGATCGCGCAGTTTGATTGACGAACAAAACCTCTGTACCGGGTACCCGGCACAGGGGTTTTTGTTTTTTCCGCTGTTATGTCCCGCACAGCGCGGCAAGGCTCTGCCGCTGCACCGGCTCCAGCAGTTGCTCCGGCGGCAGGGGCTGTGGCGGCACCGCCACCCACCACACCGCCCACGCGGCGGGCACCACCGCCGCCAGCGAAAGCCCCGGGTACAACAGCGCCGGCTCGTGCAGCCACGGACTGCCCGGCGGCAGCACCAGCGCCGTGCACAGGCACAGCGCTGCCCACAGCTCCCACAATACGGTCTGACCGCTGTGTTTCATCCGCTCCACCTCCGTTTTGCACCCAGTTTACCAGCCGCCGGGCGCAAAATATGGCGAAGCAGCGCGGACAAAACAGCTTAGTTCTGGTCGTGGCTCTTGCCCACAAGGCTGCACACCACGCCGCAGACAAGGCTTGCGGTGATGCCCGCAGAAGCAGCGGTCAGCCCGCCGGTCAGGATGCCGATGGCACCCTTTTCCGCCACGGCGGTGCGCACCCCCTTTGCCAGCAGATGCCCGAAGCCCAGCAGGGGCACGCTCGCCCCCGCACCGGCAAACTCTGCCAGCGGCGCATACAGCCCCACCGCCGAGAGCACCACCCCCGCCACCACATAGCCGGTCAGGATGCGTGCCGGGGTAAGCTTTGTCAGGTCGATGAACAGCTGTCCCACCGCGCAGATGGCGCCGCCCACTAAAAATGCCCACAGATAGTTCATTTCAGCTCTCCTTTTCCGGCGCGGTCAGCTCTACCAAATGCGCCACCGCCGGGATGCTCTCCTTTTGCAAAAAGGTGGTCTGGCTCATCAGCGCCCCGGTGGCGATGAACAGCACCCGGCGGCTGCCGCGGCGCAGCAGCTTTGGCAGGATATGCCCGCAGAGCACAGCGGCGCAGCAGCCCGCGCCCGAGCCGCCGCTTTTTACCCGCTGCTCTTCGGCATCGTACAGCAGACAGCCGCAGTCCGCATGGTTTTTCAGCAGCAGACCCTCTGCCGCCAACAGCTCCCGCAGCATCTGACTGCCCACCAGACCAAGGTCGCCGGTATAGATGCAGTCGAAATCCCGCAGCTCTGCATGGGTATCGGCAAGATAGTGCAGCAGCGTGGCGGCGGCTGCCGGTGCCATGGCTGCGCCCATGTTGTTGATATCCTTGATATTATAGTCCTGCACCCGTCCAAAGGTGGCGGCGGCAATGCCCACCCCCTGCCCTGCCGGGCGCAGCAGGCAGCACCCGGCGGCGGTGGCCGTCCACTGGGCGGTAGGGGTGCGCACCGCGCCGTAGCTCAGCGGGGTGCGGAACTGACGCTCTGCCGCGCAGAAATGACTGGAAGTCATGGCCAGCAAATTCTGCGCCGCGCCGCTGCCGCACAGCGCCGCGCCCAGCGCCAGCGCCTCGGCCATGGTGCTGCACGCCCCGAACAGCCCCGCAAAGGGCACGCCCAGTTCCCGCAGCGCGTAGCCGGAAGCGGTGCACTGCGCCTGTAAGTCCCCTGCCAGCGCAAGGTCCACCCGCTCGGCGGGCAGAGACGCCTTTTGCAGGCAGAGCCGCGCCGCCCGCAGCTGCAAATGCTTTTCGGCAGCTTCCCAGCTGCGCTGTCCCAGCCGGTTGTCGGTGGTCAGTTCGTCAAAGCCCGCAGACAGCGGGCCCTCGCTCTCTTTTTTGCCGCCCACTGCCGCCTGTGCGGCGATGACCGGCGGGGTATGGAACAACAGGGTATCGCCCCGGCGCTCTGTCATAAAAAAATTTCTCCTTTTCTGCAAAAAATGCCCCGGAACGTGCTATACTGGTGCTGTGGTGCTGCAATATCCGGCGGGGCTGTTCCGTATTATAAGGCAGAAGCCCCCAGCAGCCACAGCACTGCACCGTATACCACCGCCGCCAGCGTGCCGTACACGATGACCGGCCCGGCGATGAGGAACATCTTTGCCCCCGTGCCCGGTACGCGTCCCTCGGCCTTGAACTCGATGGCCGCGCTGACCACCGCGTTGGCAAAGCCGGTGATGGGCACCAGCGACCCCGCCCCGGCCTTTGCCGCCAGCTTCTGGTACCA
>CAKSZE010000110.1 GCA_934525325.1 uncultured Faecalibacterium sp. | reverse complement strand
CCGCACAGGTCGCACACCTCGCTGGAAGGCTCGTCCGGCACCTTGACCTTTTTGCCCTCCATGTTCTTTTCGGCCTGCTCCAGACTGGCCTCAAAGCCCTGATAGAAATCATCCACGGTCTTGCGCCAGTCGGCCTTGCCGCTTTCCACCTTATCCAGATTCTTCTCCATCTGCGCGGAAAAATCCACGTCCACGATGTGGGGGAACTGTTCCAGCATCAGCCCGTCCACAGCCCGTCCCAGCAGGGTGGGCTTAAGCTTTTTCTGGTCGCGCTCCACATAGCCGCGGTCGATGATGGTGGTAATGATAGGCGCATAGGTGGAGGGGCGGCCGATGCCGTTTTCTTCCAGCGCCTTGATGAGGGTAGCTTCAGTGTAGCGGGCGGGCGGCTGGGTGAACTTCTGCTCGCTCTTCAGCTCCCGCAGCTTGAGCACCTGTCCCTGTTCCAGCGGGGGAAGGTTCGTTTCCTTCTTTTCCTTTTCGTCGGTGGCTTCCTCGTACAGGGCGGTAAAGCCATCAAAGGTCACGGTGTAGCCGCTGGCCTTGAAGTGGTAATCCGCCGCGCTGACGGTGACCGACACGGTGTCCTGCTGGCAGTCTGCCATCTGGCTTGCCATAAAGCGGCTCCAGATCATGCGGTACAGCTTTGCGGTGTCGCCGCTGATGCTCTTGTCCACCTCGTCCGGGGTCAGGGACGGCACAGAGGGACGGATGGCTTCGTGGGCGTCCTGTGCTGCCGTGGCGCTCTTGGTCTTCCATGTGCGCTTATAGGGGCAGATATACGCCTCGCCGTAAGCACCGGCGATATACTCCTTGGCGGCAGCCACAGCTTCGTCCGAGATGCGCAGACTGTCGGTACGCATATAAGTGATCAGACCCATGGTGCCGTGCCCGGCAATGTCCACGCCTTCGTACAAGGTCTGGGCAGCGCGCATGGTGCGGGTGGCCGTAAAGCCCAAGCGGCGGGAGGCCTCCTGCTGCAGGGTACTGGTGATAAAGGCCGGGGTGGGCTGCTTTGCGCGCTTGCCGCGCTTGAGCTCGCTCACCACATAGCTTGCGCCCTCCAGGCCCTTCTCGATGGCGCGGGCTTCAGCTTCGCTTTTGGGCAGCAGCTTTTTGCCGTTGGCGTCCGTGGCAAGGCGTGCCACAAAGCTCTTGTGCCCGGCACCCAAGGTGGCGTCCACGTTCCAGTATTCATCGGGCTTGAAGTTTTCGATCTCCTTTTCCCGGTCATCGATCAGCCGTACCGCCACGCTCTGCACACGGCCTGCGGACAGACCGCGGCGCACCTTGCGCCACAGAAACGGGCTGAGCTTGTAGCCCACCAGACGGTCCAGCACACGGCGTGCCTGCTGGGCGTTGAACAGATCTTCGTCGATGGCACGGGGATGGGACATACCCTCCTTCACGCCTTTTTTGGTGATCTCGTCAAAGGTGACGCGGTTGGGCTCGTGGGGGTCCAGCCCAAGAATGTTTGCCAGATGCCAGCTGATGGCTTCGCCCTCGCGGTCCGGGTCGGTCGCCAGCAGCACGCCGTCGGCGTGTTTGGCCTTGCTCTTCAGCTCCTTGATAAGCTTTTCCTTGCCCTTGATGCTGATGTATTGCGGGGTATAGCCATGCTCCACATCGATGCCCAGCTGAGATGCGGGCAGGTCGCGGATATGACCCATGCTGGCGGTGACCTCGTAGTCATCGCCCAGATATTTGCCGATGGTTTTCGCCTTTGCAGGCGACTCCACGATAACCAGTTTCGCCATTTCTTCTTTTCTCCTCTATCTGCAACGTGCCCCCAAAGGGATGCACGGTCATTCGCTCATATTATTGTACCACAGCTGTTGTGTGCTTTACCAGCGGAAATATTCCACAATTTTACCGCAGCACATACCGCTGCCCCGGCTGCTTGTACACCCGGCCGGTGAGTTCCAGCTTCATCAGGGTGCCCAGCAGCGCGGACATGGGCAGGCCGGTGCTCACGCACAGCTCCTCGATGCCCACGGGCTTTGGCCCGATGCCCGCCAGCACCCGGCGCTCGGTATCGCTCAGGGGTGCAGGCTGCTTTGCGGCAGCCGGTGCTGCCTGCCGGGTGTGTAAGCCCAGCGCCGCCAGCAGGTCGGCGGCACCTGCCACGACCCGGGCGCGTCCGTCCCGCAGCAGACCGTTCGTGCCTGCCGAATTGGGGGAGTAGATACTGCCCGGAACGGCGTACACCGGCTTGCCGTAGCGCTCGGCGTGGGCAACGGTGGACATGGTGCCGCTTTTTTCCCGCGCCTCCACCACCAGTACAGCCGAGGAAAGCGCCGCGATCAACCGGTTGCGCTGCAAAAAGCCGTTGGGGCCAACATATTCACTGTACGGCGGGTACTCGCTGATGACGCAGCCCTTGCGCTCGATTTGCTGCCGCAATGCCGCATTGGCTGCCGGGTAGGTGCGGTCGATGGGTACGCCCATCACCGCAATGGTGGGGCAGTCGTTTTTCACTGCCGCCCGGTGTCCGGCGCTGTCCAGCCCATCGGCCAGACCGCTGACGATAACAGCCCCATTTTTTGCCAGTTCCCCGCCGATATCTGCCGCCGCGTTCAGGCCGTATTCCGTGGGCTTGCGGCTGCCCACGATGCCCACCGCCCCGGGCTCGTTGAGCCAGCGGGGGTCACCGGTGCAGTAGAGCACCAGCGGCATATCCGGGATGCGGGAAAACGCCAGCGGGTAATCCGGGTCATCAAAGGGCAGGATGCGCACCCGCAGGGCATCGCACTGCATCACCAGCGTGTGAAAGCTTTCTGCATCCAGCTGCGCCGCCCGCTTAAAGGCTGTATCTCCTGCCGCCTGCCGGAATTTCTCGGTCTCCCGCGCTTCCCATGCCTCCTGTGCACCGCCAAAGGCATCCAGCACCTTTCCGGCGTGGAGACTGGCGGGCCCCAGCACCTGCGACAGCCACAGCCAGCACAGCAGCGGGTCGGGTGCAGGCTCCGGCGGGAACAGGCTGGTCTGCCCGGTCACAGGCTCTCCTCCCGGAAATGCCACAGCAG
>CAKSZE010000109.1 GCA_934525325.1 uncultured Faecalibacterium sp. | reverse complement strand
AAGAAGTCGAAGCACAAAAAAGCTAGCGCTGCGCCAGTCGGCGCTATCGCTTTAACGCTTTTTTCGCTTCTCCATTTGAAACCCCTCAGTCGCTGCGCGACAGCTCCCCCAAGGGGGAGCGGGCACGCCCGCAAGCTTTGCACTTAAGCCTGAAACTGTACCGCCATGCCAAAGGCCCCATCTTAGAGGGGGCTGGCATCGCGCAGCGATGACTGGGGGAGTTGGCGTCCCCTTGGGGGAGCTGGCGAGCGTAGCGAGACTGAGGGGGTACTCCCCATAAAAACAATGCCGGACAGCCCGCAGACTGTCCGGCATTGCGCTATTTATCGGTAAAATTACAGCAGCAGGTTCGTAATCCCTGCCAGCACCAGCAGGTGCACCGGGTAGAACCAGTAAAAGGCCTTTTTTTGCAGCGGACTGCACGCGCCGCGCTGCCCGTTATAAAACCAGACCAGTACAAAGGCCAGCGGGGCGGTGAGCTCGAACAAAAACAGCAGCGCGCCTGCAAGGCACTGCCACTTGCGGTCTGCGCGGGTCAGGTATAGCGCGCAGATGATGATCACGCCGCTGGCGCTGTAATCGGTGCTGGCAACCTGCGCCAGTGCGGCGCACCCGCCTGCCCACACAAGCCCCTGCCAGCCGGGCAGGCCGTTTTCCTTTTCAAAGCGCTTGAGCCCTGCCATAGCCAGCACGCCCAGCGCCAGCGTCCAGTAAACGTTCTGGTGCTGCGGGGCGAAGGGCGTGCGGAAGAAGGCCAGATCAAAGGGTACTTCGCTCAGAAGGCCGAACAGCACCAGCCGCTGCACATAGCGCCTGACATCGTGGGTGTGTACGAAGCCCTCCACCAGCAAAAAGCAGAACAGGGGAAAGGCCAGCCGCCCGGTGAAGCGCAGCACCATGTCCAGCCGGTACAGCGGATAGGCGGAAAGGGCGTCCTGCGAGAGGGTGCCGGCGTCCAGCCCGGGCGTAAGGATACCCGCCTCAATGCAGGACGCACCGATGTGGTCCACCAGCATGGTGATGCAGGCAATGGTTTTAAGAGTAGTGCCGCTGAAGCTGCGGCGCGGGGAAAGTGCGGTCATAAAAAACACCTCGGTCATGTTATAAAAAAACGTTATAAAAACTATAACGGAAGAAAGGCGGCATTTCCTGCAGCAATTGCGGCAAAATCCGCACAGGGCGTGCAAAAATCGGGGCAAAATGCTTGACAGAAAAGGCGCGGGATAGTACAATCAAGAAGATAATTGAACTGACTCAAACGAAAGATGAAAAAGATTCACAAAGAATCGGGCGTCTCCGAACCAGTAAAGACGGAAGGAGGCTTTGGGCATGACGCTTTTTTCCTACGAAATTTTTGATGCCGTGGCCCGGCAGGGCAGCTTTAACAAGGCGGCACAGCAGCTGCACCTGACCCCCTCGGCTATCAGTCACGCCATTGCCGTAATGGAGGAGGAGCTGGGCTTTGCCCTGTTCAACCGCGGCAAAAACGGCGTGTCCATGACCAGCTACGGCGCTTCCCTGTACCCCTCTATCCGCGATGTGCTCAACAGTGACGAGGCGCTGAAGCAGAGCATCGCCCGCCTGAACGGCCTGGAAAAGGGCAAGGTAAAGCTGGGTGTATTCAACTCGGTGTGTGCATCGCTGCTGCCCGGGCTGCTGAAAAGCTTTGCGGCGCATTATCCGCAGATCGAGATCGAAGTATATCAGGGCACCTACGATGATGTCAAGGAATGGCTGCGCACCGGTCAGGTGGACATTGCCTTCCTGTCCTCCACCTGCCGGGAGGAATTCAACCTCACCGAGCTGTTCCGGGAGCCGCTGCTGTGCATCGTGCCGCAGGACTGGCCGGAGCCGCAGGACGGCGTGATGACCCCGGCGCTGATGAACGGTCAGAGCTTTGTGGTGCAGTGCGACGCCACCGATGCCGAAATGCGCCAGTTCCTCAAGAAATATAAGATCGGCACCGAGCGCCGCTGCCACGTCATCGACGACCAGTCCAACATCGCCATGGTGGAAGCCGGGCTTGGTATCTCCATCATGCCGCAGATGCTGCTGCGGGACTGCAAGGCCGCCGTCAAGGTGTACCCCATCGAGCCGGAGGAGTACCGCGTGGTGGGTTTGGCCGTGCAGCGTCCGGCGTCCATGGCTCCCGCCGTGGAGCAGATGTTCCACCACATCGTGGAGTATTGCCACGAGCTGGATCTTACGCTGTAATAAAAAATATTCTTGAATCTGTCAACCGGGAAGTTCTGCGGAGCTTCCCGGTTGATTTTTTACGGGGAGTGTAAAGACAAACGGCAGTTACAGCGCCGCTGCGGGGCAGGAGGTGGTAGCCGGGGATGTTCTCTTTTGACACCAAAAGAGAACCAGAAAAGTGCCAGCGATTTCGACGCGCTGGAGCCACGAAAAAGGGGCTGCTCGCCCCTTTTAACCCCAAAGCAGAGGGCTGCACCGGAAAAAACTGAAGATTCACGCCTGTTCGGCGTGAAGATCTTTTAACCGTTTTTTCCGGCTCCGCCGATTCGAATCCCCTCAGTCTCGCTACGCTCGACAGCTCCCCCGAGGGGGAGCAAGCGCTCGCCCGCAGCGCCGTGCTTTCGCAGAAAGCGGCGCTGCAAATGCCGTTTTCCTCCACGACCCCTCCCGTGAAAATGCGTTTGGAGCGCTCCGCAGAGCGCGACAAACGCGAAATTTAAAATATTCTTTCCGCTGATGATGCGCAGAGCGAAGCGGAGCGCATTTAAAATCGTCCCACCTAAAAAAATACATCCATCACCGCAAGTAAAAATTGCATCCGGCGGCAAAAAGGATTATACTATAAAAAACCTGTGGTGTACAAGCCGCAGGAGTGGATGTGAGAGGATGAAATCATGAAACGACGGGATTTTTGTAAGGGTCTTGCGGTGACCCTTGCAGCGGGAGCGCTTGCCCCTGCTGCGGCGCTGCCGCAGGCCGGGGCGGCTACGGCGCTGGTCGGACGCGCTGTGCCGGACGACTACTATACCCTGTGGTACCGCAGCGACCGCTGCAACGCCGACCTGCGGCACGACTACTATTACAGCGACAGCCTGTTCGACCACGTTGCCACAGAGTACGACAACCAGCTGGCGCTGGCCACCTTGGGCATGGCGGTAGCCACCGACTGTCCGTGGGAGAGCGACCAGCGCTATTGGATGGAGGGCGAGGTCGGCCGCGCCGACCATATCCGGGACGCCTTTGCAAAGCTGGGCTTTAC
>CAKSZE010000108.1 GCA_934525325.1 uncultured Faecalibacterium sp. | reverse complement strand
AAGGCCGAGCTCTACCAAAAAGCCTGTATGCTGCCGCTGCTGCCCGGGGTGTATATCATCCGGGACAAAAGCGACACCATCATTTATATCGGCAAGGCCAAGCGCCTGCGCATCCGGGTAAGCCAGTATTTCCGCGAGGGCGTGCCCCACGATAACAAGGTCAGCCAGATGATCGCCCACGCCTACGCCTTTGACGTCATCGTCTGTCAGAGCGAGTTCGAGGCGCTGGTATTGGAAGCCAGCCAGATCAAGGCGCACACCCCCAAGTACAACATCCTGCTCAAGGATGATAAAGGTTACAGCTATATCCGCGTCACCCGGGAGGACTGGCCGCGCCTTTCCTTCACGTTGCAAAAGGAGGAGGACGGGGCAGAGTATATCGGCCCCTACACCTCCAGCTTTGCGGCGCGGCAGATGGCAGAAACGGCTATGGACGCCTTTTTGCTGCCGCGCTGCTCCAAGCGTTTTCCGCAGGAGATCGGCAAGGGCCGCCCCTGCCTGAACGCCCATATCGGCAAGTGCATGGCGGTGTGCAGCGGCAAGATCAGCTGCGAGACCTACAATCAGGCGGTCAAAAACGCGGTGCACCTGATCCGCTACGGCAAAAAGGATATCCTGAAAACCCTCAACGAGCGGATGCAGGAGGCCTCCGACCGGCTGGAATTTGAGACCGCCGCCCTTCTGCGGGATCAGATCAACGCCATCACCAAGCTGACGGCAGGGCAGAAGGTAGTGGTAGACCCGGACGTGGAGATGGACGTGGTGGCGCTGGCAGGCACGCCGGACAGCGTGTGCGCGGCGGTGCTGCGCTTCCGGGAGGGACGGCTGACCGACAAGCGGGAGTTTCTGTTCCACGATACCTCGGATATCGACGCGGTGCGGGAGGAATTTCTGCCCCGGTACTATCTGGACGATGAACAAATTCCAAAGATCATCGCGGTGGACGCGCTGCCGCCGGACGTGGATGCCTTGCAGCAGGCGCTGAACCAGAAGCGGGGCAGCGAGGTACAGCTGTATGTGCCCCAGCGGGGCGATAAAGCGCATCTGGTGGAGATGGCGCACACCAACGCGGTGGAGCGTCTGGCGCGGGAGAGCGGCCGCTACGCCCGGGAGGAAAAGCTGCTGGACGAACTGGCACAGGTGCTGGGGCTTTCAAAGCCGCCCCGCGCCATTGAAAGCTACGATATCTCCAACTGGGGCGATGGCAGCAGCGTCTGCGGCATGGTCACCTTCAAGGACGGCAAGCCCTTCAAGGCGGGTTACCGCAAGTTCAAAATGAAAACCGTGGCGGGCACGGACGACTACGCTTCGCTGGCAGAGACCGTCTCCCGCCGGGCGGCAGAGTACGAAAAATACGCCGCACAGGCCGAAAACGGTCAGCCGAGCGGCAACTGGTTCGGGCAAAAGCCGGATCTTTTGCTGATGGACGGCGGCAGGGGACAGGTGAGCGCCGCCAAGGAAGCACTTGACGGTACGGCGCTGGCAGATGTGCCGCTGTACGGCATGGTGAAGGATGACCACCACCGCACCCGCGCCATCGTGGACAGCGACGGGCGGGAAATCGCCATCAATATGAACCGCGGCACCTTTACCTTCATCACCGCCATTCAGGACGAGACCCACCGCTTTGCCAACGCCTACCGCAAGCAGCAGATGAAGCAGAAAAGCTACTCTTCCACCCTGACCGAAGTACCGGGCGTAGGCCCCAAAACAGCCAAAGCCCTGCTGGCGCAGTTCAAGAGCGTGGGCGCGGTGAAGGACGCCACCCCCGACCAGCTGGAAAACACTCCCGGTGTGGGCAAACAGCTGGCGCAGACCATCTACGAGTATTTTCATCAGGTATAAACACAAAACCGCCCCTCTTCGCCGGCGCAAGCCATGGAAGAGGGGCGGTTTCTGTTATGCGGGGCGTTGCTCCTCAACGTTCAGATCAATCAGCCCTTTGGCGTAAAGATTCAGGCTCCCGTTGGAACCGGTAGAGGTATAGCGTTTATCGTATGTCTTGCTGCCGATGCGCACAACGTTATCCGTGCGGGCATCGGTCGTGTAGTCGGCGGGGTCGCCATCCAGATGCAGGCGGATGCAGTGGGTTGCAGCGATACTGGCGTATTCCGCAATGGAAAGGTGATCGATCACGCATTTGCCAGCAGGCAGCTCGACCAGCAGGTCGCGGGTCACGGTGAGGTCCTCGGCACGCAGACTGCCATTGGCCAGCGCAATAGTCAGCGTTTTCAGCTGCATGGGCGCAAGGCGGACATCGCCGGTCTCCAGGCTGATGATCAGCCGGGCAAGGGCGTCTGCCGGGATGGTGACGGTGAGCATGGCTTCCGGGGCATTCTCGGCTACCTGCCAGTTTTCCGGCATTTCAAAGGTCAGGGCAGTGCGGCCATCCCCGCCGGTGGTGCGCAGGACGGGCGAATGCGGGAAGTTGTCGAACTGGAAGGTGGCGTATTTGTCCGAGGTAAGGGACGGGTCGGTGACAAAGGTCACAGAGCCATAGTTCAGGCTGAGTTTCAGTTCCTGGTTCAGCTTTTCCAGCGGGATCTGCAGGGTGCTTTCCCCAAGGTCATCGGCGGGAATGGTGAGGGGCACAGTATCGGCCGGGACAGCGAGATAGGTGCTGCTGGCATCCTCTGGGACAGAACTGCTGTCCGCTGCCGAGGACGCAGGCTCGACCGGCTGTACCGGGGTGGCTTTGGAGTGCTGGAAGAAAAAGCAAACCAGCACCAGTACCGCCAGCCCGCCGCCCAGCACCATGCGCCAGCGGGAACGCGGGGCAGGGGATGCCGGGGCGGCAGAACTGCCTGCCGGGCTCTGCTCGTCCAGGATCTTGCGGGCGACCTCCTCGGGGCTGCCCAGCTCCGCAATGGCGCGGGCTTCGTTTTCCGGCCCGGCGGCATCCAGATAATCCTCGTAATAACTCAAAGCGTCCTTGCGCTCGGCCTCCGGCAAGGGGGCAAGAAGCTGCTCCAGCGCAGCAAGAAATGCAGTACGGGTCATAGATCATTCCACCTCTCTGAAAAATGTGTCAATGGAAGAACGGTAGCGGCTCCACTCCTGCGCGTAGGCGGCAAGCTGTGCCCGCCCGGCGGAGGTGATCTGATAATAGCGGCGGTTGCGGCCATTAAAGGGCGCATCGTAGACTGTGAGCAGCTGGTCTTTCTGTAACCGGCGCAGCACCGGGTACAGGGTGGATTCGCTTAGTTCCAGCGTGTGGGTGACCTGTTGGGTGATCTTGTAGCCGTAGGTACCTTCCGGCTCCTGCGCCACCACGGACAGCACAAT
>CAKSZE010000107.1 GCA_934525325.1 uncultured Faecalibacterium sp. | reverse complement strand
CAGCTGGTGTCTCACGCTCACTTCACCGTCAACGGCAAGAAGGTCAACATCCCCTCTTACCAGGTGAAGGCCGGCGATGTGATCGAAGTGCGCGAGTCCAGCCGCAGCTCTGCAAAGTTTGCAAAGCTGACCGGTGCCGAGGCTCCCGTCGTGGCTCTGCCCGCATGGCTGAACCGCGAGACCGGTTCTCTGAAGGGCGTTGTCGCTAAGCTGCCCGAGCGCAGCGATATCGACTACGAAGTCGCAGAGCACCTCATCGTCGAGCTGTACTCCAAGTAATCCATTAAGAAGGCGGTGCCTTCCTTTTGGATGGTACGCTTTCGCATTCTTTTTTGAAAGAATTCAATAATGGGCCGGTGGAAACACCGGTTTGACAAGGAGGGCATAGATATGATGGAGATTGAACGTCCCAAGATCGAAACGGCAAGCCTGTCCCCGGACGGCCGCTACGGCAAATTCGTGGCAGAACCTCTGGAGCGTGGCTTTGGCATCACACTGGGCAATAGCCTGCGTCGTGTGCTTCTTTCCTCTCTGCCCGGTGTCGCCGTGACCAGCGTCAAGATTGACGGTGTGGTCCACGAGTTCTCCACCATTGAGGGCGTCAAGGAAGACGTTACCGAAATTGTCCTGAACCTGAAGGGTATTGCTGCAAAGCTGTACACCGATGGTCCGAAGACAGTGCGTGTTGAGGCAGTTGGTCCCTGTGAGGTCACTGCTGACAACATCAAGCAGGGCGACGACATCGAAATTCTGAACCCTGAGTGGCACATTGCAACTCTGGGCGAGGGTGCCAAGCTCGTTATGGAGCTGACTTTCGACAAGGGTCGCGGCTATGTGCCCGCAGAGCGCAACAAACAGGCTATCATCGAGAAGAACGATATCAACACCCTTCCCGTTGACAGCATTTACACCCCTGTGCTCAAGGTGAATTATAACGTCGAGAGCACCCGTGTTGGACAGGCCATTGATTACGACAAGCTGACCATTGAGGTTTGGACCGATGGCACGATCAACGCACAGGAAGCCGTTTCTCTGGCTGCCCGTGTGCTGACCGAGCACCTGAACCTGTTCGTCAACCTGTCGGACGAGGCCGCCGGCGCTGAGATCATGGTAGAAAAGACCAACGATGACAAGGAGAAGGCTCTGGAGATGACCATCGAAGAGCTGGATCTGAGCGTGCGTTCCTTCAACTGCCTGAAGCGCGCAGGGATCAACACGGTGGAAGATCTGGTCAGCAAGAGCGAGGACGAGATGATGAAGGTCCGTAACCTCGGTCGCAAGAGCCTGGAGGAAGTCATGGCAAAGCTGGACTCCCTTGGCTTCAAGCTGAACACGGATGACGAATAACTAAAATAATTTAAGGAGTGAAACGGGATGCCCGGTACCAGAAAGCTCGGTAGAACCAGCGACAGCCGCAACGCTATGATGCGCGCTATGGTTACCTACCTGTTAGAGAATGGCAAGATTGAGACCACTGTCACTCGCGCTAAGGACGTTCGTTCCATGGCCGAGAAGATGATCACCCTTGGCAAGGCCAGCGACCTGCACACCAAGCGTCAGGTCTACGCCTACATCACCAAGGAAGATGTTGCAAAGAAGCTGTTTGATGAGATCAGCCCCAAGTACGCTGACCGCAACGGCGGCTACACCCGCATCATCAAGATCGGCGCTCGCCGCGGCGACGCAGCTGAGATGGCAGTTCTGGAGCTCGTCTGATCCTGCTCTGACTGTTTGATACAGTAACAAGAGAAACCATTGCACAGCTTTGTGCAGTGGTTTCTTTTTTGTTATAGGGGGTACTCCCTCAGTCAAAACCTGACGGTTTTGCCAGCTCCCTCTGGGAGGGAGCCTTTGGCATAGCGGTAAAGTTTTTTGTTGCGTTTGAAATTTTAACGACAGGGCTAACGGCGTGCGCCCTCTCAGTCAAGCCCTGTCGGGCTTGACAGCTCTCCCAAAGGGAGAGCCCTTGGCATGGCGGGAAAGTTTCCGGCGAAACCGCAAAGCTTGCGGGCGTGCTTGCTCCCTCTTGGGGGAGCTGTCGCGCAGCGACTGAGGGGCTATAAATGGAGAAGCGAAAAAAGCGTTAAAGCGATAGCGCAGACTGGCGCAGCGCTAGCTTTTTTGTGCTTCGACTTCTTCTTTAGGTTTGTTAAGGGCGAGTAGCCCTTGGCGACGGGTTGCGGCTCCCAGCATCCGCTTCGTGCCTTAGGCGGCACTCGCGTCTTGCTGGCCGCTGCCCCAACAACTGCTCCCTGTTTCCGCCGCTGGCGGCGGTCGCAGTTGTTGCATTGCGGGGTGGGTGGAGTCCAGAGGTAGGGAGGGGGGAGTCGGAACACCCCTCCCTACCTCTGGCCCAGCGGAGCGTCTTTGTACGCTGAAAGCAAGCAGAAAGTTGATTCCGCAGCGCCGCGCTTTCGCAGAAAGCGGCGCTGCACCTGCCGTTTTCCTCCACGACCCCTCCCGTGAAAAAGTAGTTTCGAAACGCCCGCAGGCGTTTCGAAACTACAAATAAAAATAATCTTTCCGCTGAATATGCGCAGAGCAACGCGGAGCGCATTCCAAATCGTCCCACGCGCAAGCGGCAGATATGTCCACCCCCTTTTTTGTGTCCGCAAAGTGTGGTATACTGAAAATAGCGTTTTATGCCCGGAAGGAGGTTGACCGGTATGAACAGGACCCGCAGGCTGCGGCTTGTGCTGTGCACGCTGCTGTGCTTTGTGCTGTGCAGCTGCCAGACAGTGCTGCCGGCCAACGAAAAGGCACAGGTAGAGGAGCTGCTGCGTGCGCCCAAGCTTTCCGGTGATTACGGCGCGCTGCAAACTGCCCTGAACGACTGGCTGGGAGAGAGCGCCCAGCTGAAATATCCCATTCAGGGCGAACTGCTTTCTCCCTTTGTGCTGCAGGACCTGGATGGCGACGGCCAGCAGGATGCGGCGGTTCTGTATACCACCGCCCAGACCGCCAACGTCTGCGTGGCCATTTTGCAGCGGGACGACGCCGGAAGCTGGCAGGTGCGTCAGAGCGTGGAAGGCCTTGCCGAAACGGTGGAGAACGTCAGCCTTGCCCAGTTGCAGGATACAGACAGCTGCCAGCTGGTGGTGGGCTATACCGCCGCCCAGAATGACCACTATCTGGCGGTGTACTCTTATCAGGACGGCACCCTGTCCACCATTCTGGAGCAGCAGTACGAGCAGTATCTGGTAGAAAATATCACCGGCGGCAGCAGTCAGGATCTGATCCTGATGTCCACACAGGAGGACGGCAGCGTGCAGATCGAGCTGCTGACCGCAGACCGGGAGGGCAGCTTCCGGCAGGTGGCGGTCAACGG
>CAKSZE010000106.1 GCA_934525325.1 uncultured Faecalibacterium sp. | reverse complement strand
GGGGACTTGATCTTGTTCAGCATGGCATCGATCACCTTCATCTGGTTGATGCCGCGCTGCACATCGCCGGTCTTAAAAGCATGGCGCTCGCGGGCAAAAGCCAGCGCAGCCTTGCCGTCCAGATGGTTCCAGCCCTCTACAAAGGTGGTGGGGTCGTAGTAGCCGGGGCTGCCCACCGAAGTGAACGCCTGATCGGAGTACACATCCACGCCGCCCAGCGCATCAACGATGTTGATAAACCCTGCAAAATTGATGCGGATGTAGTGCTGCACGTCC
The DNA here is from genome assembly GCA_934525325.1 of uncultured Faecalibacterium sp. Lineage (GTDB taxonomy): Bacteria > Bacillota > Clostridia > Oscillospirales > Ruminococcaceae > Faecalibacterium. Next base: position 3,090 of record CAKSZE010000106.1, on the reverse strand, counting down.
ACCCCGTACAGGTTGCCAAGGGTGTCCATGCTGGTCTGCACGCCGTAAAGCCCGGCGTGGGTCAGCTTATCCTTGCTGTTCGTTCCGGCAAGGTCCACATAGTAATCGCGCGGGGTGTTGATCAGCACCACCTGCTTGGTAACGGGGTTCACTGCGGCAAGGATATTCACATCACTGCGCGCTTTTTCCGTCAGATCACCGCGGGTATCCACGCCGCTCAGGTACACCACAAAAGGCTCTTTGGTGATCTTTTTCGCCTCGGCGTCGCTCAAAAAACCGGTGGTCATATCGCCCAGCGCAGCAAGGCCTTGCTGCGCCCACACGCAGCCTATTGCCATGGCGGCGCACAGCACCACCGAGAACACCCGGGACACCGTGCCTGCAGTTTTGTACTCCTGACAGCGCTTGACCAGCAGCCACAGCAGCGCCAGCAGCGCCGCCAGCACCACCAGATACAGCACCGGCAGCATCTGGGTGCGCCAGAGTTGCACCAGCACCAGAACGCTTAAAATTGCCTGTACGATCAGCAAAATTTTCCCTCGTTTCGGGGGCAGATACGCCCCATTCTCCCCGCCAGCAGTGTTGCGGCGGGTGTTTTGCTGCGGGCGGCGGGGCGGCGGCGCGGATTGCTCCGGCGGCAGCTCCGAGAAAAACGCGGCGCTGTCCACCTCCACAGTGGCGTCCTGCTGCTCAGCCTTGTGCAAAAGACGGTGCAGGGAACGCCCATCCTCCTTGCGGGAATGCTCGTTTTCGTCCAACATGAAAATACTCCTTTTTCAGCCCACCGGAACGATGGTCAGCACGGCGCGGGCAGGCAGGCAGGTGGCGGTCTGATCCTCCGCCGACAGCCAGCCAAAGCCCTCGCAGATGTGATCCGGGCAGGGCGATTCAATAAACCGCGCTCTGCCGTCCTTTACCTCTATATGCACCGTATAATAACCGGTGTCCACACTGTAAGTCTCGTCCTTTTCCAGCGGAATGTCCAGCACAGCGTTGCTATCGCCATAGATCAGCTGGGCAGTCAGTTTTCCGCCGGTGGCGTTGTGGCTGCGCACGGCCAGCAGCACCGCTGCGATGGCCAGCACCACCACTGCAAACAGGATATTGGTCAAAAGCTTTTTGTTCTTCATGGCTTACTGCTCCCCGGGCTTGAGCTGCTCCAGCTCTGCCAGCCAAAGGGTGGCACAGGCATCGCTGGGCATCCGCCAGTCGCCCCGGGGCGAAAGGGTCACGCTGCCCACCTTGGGGCCGTCCGGCAGGCAGCTGCGCTTGAACTGCTGAGCAAAAAAGCGCCAGTAGAAGTTGCGCAGCCACTTGTACAGCACGGCGTCCGTATACTCTGCCCTGCCCGCAAAGGCAACCTTTGCCAGCCGGTAGATCTTTGCCGGGCCAAAGCCGCAGCGCAGTACATAATACAGGTAAAAATCGTGCAGCTCGTAGGGACCCACCAGATCCTCTGTGATCTGTGCAATTTCGCCGTCCTTGGCGGGCAGCAGTTCCGGCGAGACCGGGGTAGCCAGAATATCCAGCAGCACATCGTGCAAGGCAGCGGTGGCAGCAGTCTCAGCTTCGTACTGCACCAGATAGCGCACCAGCGTTTTGGGCACACCGGCGTTTACGCCGTACATACTCATGTGGTCGCCGTTGTAGGTCGCCCAGCCCAGCGCCAGCTCCGAAAGGTCGCCCGTGCCCACCACAAGGCCGCCGGTGCGGTTGGCAAGGTCCATCAGCTCCAGCGTACGCACACGCGCCTGCCCGTTTTCAAAGGTGACATCCAGCACGGTCTCATCCTGCCCGATATCCGCAAAGTGGCTGCGCACTGTGTCGGCGATGCGAATTTCCTGAAAGCTTACGCCCAGCTCCTCGCACAAAATTTCGGCATTGCTGCGGGTGCGCTTGGTGGTGCCAAAGCAGGGCATGGTCACCGCCAGCACATCGGCGGCGGGGCGGTGCAGCTGCTTCATAGCGCGCACTGCCACCAGCAGGGCAAGGCAGCTGTCCAAGCCGCCGGAAATGCCAATGACCGCTGTTTTTGCATGGGCGTGCTCCAAGCGCTTGGCAAGGCCATCAGCCTGCATCTTCAAAATCAGCTCGCATCGGGCGGCGCGGCGCTGCGGGTCACCGGGCACAAAGGGGGCGGGGTCGATGCGGCGGGTGAGCACCGTTTCCTCCGGTGTAAGGTCAAATTCCACCGTGACGTAGCCCTCGGCAGTGTGCTCAAAGCTGGTGTTGCGGGCACGCTCGGCCTCCATGCGTTGGCAGTCCAACTCGGTCTCGGCGTGGTCGCCCACAAAGGGTGCAGTCTCCGCCAGAATGCTGCCGTCCTCGGCGATGAGGTCGTGCCCGGCAAACACCATGTCGGTGGTGCTTTCGCCGTGCCCTGCCGAGGCGTACAGGTAGCCGCACAGCAGCCGGGCAGACTGGTTTGCCACCAGTGCGCGGCGGTACTCGGCTTTGCCCACGGTCTCGTCACTGGCAGAAAGGTTTGCAATGACGGTCGCGCCTGCCAGTGCGTGGAAGGTGGAGGGCGGCAACGCGCTCCACAAGTCCTCGCACAGCTCCACGCCCAGCACAAAACTGGGCATCTGGCGGCAGCGGAACAGCAGCGACGTGCCAAAGGGCACCTGCTGCCCGCAGACGGTCACCGTCTGCACCTCGGTGCTGCCGGGGGTGAACTGCCGTTTTTCGTAAAACTCGCCGTAGTTGGGCAGGTAGGTCTTGGGCACGATGCCCAGCAGCTGCCCCCGGCACAGCACGGCGGCGCAGTTGTACAGCTTGCCGTGCACCAGCAGCGGCAAGCCCACCAGCGCCACGGTATCCAGCGTGCGGGTCTGCGCAAGCAGCCATTCCAGCGCATCCAGTGCGCCCTGCTGCAAAGTGCGCTGCAAAAACAAATCGCCGCAGGTGTAGCCGGTAAGGCAAAACTCCGGGAATACCGCCAGCTTTACCCCGCGCTGCGCGGCAGCTTGCAGCTGCTCCAGAATCTGCTGCGCATTATAGGTGCAGTCTGCCACCCGCAGCACGGGCGAAAAGGCAGCCGCTTTCAAAAAACCATCTTTCATAAGAGGATTTCACATCCTGTCTGTTTCA
>CAKSZE010000105.1 GCA_934525325.1 uncultured Faecalibacterium sp. | reverse complement strand
GCCGCCCACGATGTGCATAAAGTTTGCCACGTTATCGTGCACAAAGATGATATCATACACCTGCTGGCCGAAGTACAGCGCCGCCACCAGCAGCATGGTGACCGGGATGCCGCCGGAAAAGCCCGCCAGCGAGGACAGCATGATCAGCATGAACACGATGCCGGACGCACCCAACAGCCCCGTGTGGGGGAACAGGATGCATTGCAGCACGCCGGTGACCAGCGCGGTGAACAGAATGCCCTTGAGCAGCGGGATGCTGCCGTATTTTTCCTCCATGGGCGGGCCAACCACCAACAGCAGCAGCATATTATTGAGAAAATGCTCCCAGTTGGCATGACCCAGCACATGGCCGAACAGCCGGATGTAGCCCAGCGGGTCCCGCCACGAAGAGCGGTACACGCAGAACAGGTTCATGGTGCTCCAGCCGTTCGTCCAGCCGTCTGCCAGCAGCACCAGCATGGACAGCAGAAAAAAGGTAAGGATCACCGGTGAGTTATACTGGAGCTCCAGCTTCAGCTTGATCTTTTTCGTAAACAGTCATTCCCTTCACAGTATTATCGGCTTTACCCTCTGGTTTGCACCCAGTATGCGCCCATGCTCTGGCCGGGCTGGTTCGTCACTTCATCGTTGAGGTATGCCGCAAGGCCGCAGGCTTCCGGCTGCCAGCGGAGCGCGGCTTCCACCGTGGGGTACTCCACCTCGGCGTACCAGAACGCTGTGGGCAGGCCCTCGTCCACATGGTTCACCTCCAGCACCGCGCCGTCCGGCAAGCGGTAGCTCCGGCGCACCTTCTTGATCAGGGGCTTGCCAATGATCTTCTCTTCCAGCTGCGCAAACAGGTCTTTGTCGATGCTGCGCTCGATCTCCTCCCGTGCCAAGCCACCGGCAGACTTGAAGCAGAGGATATAGTCGGTGCTGCCGCCGGTCAGTGCTTCCTCCCGGATGCGCACCGTGGGCTGCACGCTGATATAGCCCTGCCGCATGCTGAATTCTTCCTCAAGGGGCAGCCCCTCCGGCCAGCCGGTCACCATCCATTTGCGTTCGATCTCCATAGCGTTCTCTTCCTTCCGCAAAATTTTGTATTTATTCTACCATATTTTTATGTTATGATAAAGAGCAGAACGAACATAGTCGTGAAAATCAGCTTTTGCAGGTTGCCCCGTGGCAAAAGCCTTCACCCCTTGGGGACAGATTTCCCCCGGCCGGGGGAAAATGTCGCACAGCGACAAAAGGGGGAGCGGGTGGCTGCGAACGTAGTGAGCAGACGGATGAGGGGTATTTAAGGCAATCTGCGGCCTTGCGCCCTCATCAGTCACCTGCGGTGACAGCTTCCCCCGTCCGGGGGAAGCCTTCAATGGAAAGAGCAATTTTTGTTAAAGGAGCATTTTATGAAAAGCGAACGCACTTATCCTGTATATAAAGTCAATAAGCACGCCGAAGGGCTTTTGGTGGGCGGGCACCCTTGGGTGTACGAGAACGATATTCTGGAAGCCCCCGGCACCGCGCCGGAAAACGGCACGCTGGTGGATGTGGTCAGCCCCAAGGGCGCATACCTCGGCACCGGCTTTCTCTCGCTGAAAAGCAAGATCCGGGTGCGGCTGATCTCCCGCAACGCCAACGATACCTTTGATACCGCCTTCTGGCACCGCCGGGTAGAGTACGCATGGGCTTACCGCAAGACCGTGCTGGAGCCTGCCGACCTTTCTGCCTGCCGCTTCATCTTTGGCGAGGCGGACCAGTTCCCCGGGCTGACGGTGGACCGGTTCAACAATGTTCTGGTCACCCAGACTTTGAGCGTAGGCATGGAAAAGCTGAAGCCGGTGCTCTTCCCCCTGCTGGCCGAGGTACTGCGGGCAGACGGCCAGACCATTGACGGCATCTACGAGCGCAACGATGAAGCCCTGCGTGCCAAGGAAGGGCTGGAACAGAATAAAGGCTGGTTTGCCCTGCCCGGCGAGAGCCACCCGGAAACCACCCAGACCGAGATCTGCGAAAACGGCGTCTACTATCATGTAGACTTTGAAAACGGACAGAAAACCGGCTTTTTCCTTGACCAGAAATACAACCGCCGGGCTGTGGCACGCCTTGCCGCCGGGCACACCGTGCTGGACTGCTTTACCCACACCGGCAGCTTTGCCCTGAACGCTGCCAAGGGCGGGGCTGCCCGGGTGACCGCTGCCGACATCAGCGCCGAAGCCATTGCCATGGCAAAGCGCAACGCCGACCGCAATGGCCTTACCAACATGGACTTCCTCTGCGAGGACACCTTCGAGCTGCTGCCCCGGCTGGAAAAGGAGGGCAGCCCCTACGACTTCATCATTCTGGATCCCCCGGCCTTTACCAAGGCGCGGCGCACGGTGGAGAACGCCATGCGCGGCTACAAGGAGATCAACTACCGCGCCATGAAGCTGCTGCCCCGGGGCGGGTATCTGGCCACTGCCAGCTGCTCCCACTTTGCCACCGAGGAGCTGTTCATCAAGATGCTGCGCGCTGCCGCCAAGGACGCCCACCGGCAGCTGCGGCAGATCGAGGTAAAGCAGCAGGCACCGGATCATCCCATTCTGTGGGGCGTGCCGGAGACGAACTACCTCAAGTTCTTCCTGTTTCAGGTCATCTGACGCTTTTATAATAAAGGACAATTACAGCGTTCTGCGCACATTCCGGCTGGAAAAGGCTGTCCTGAAAGGGGCTTTTCCGGTGCAAAAGTCATACCAATCGCGGTTGTTCCAAAAATACGGGATCGTGTTTGTACAGAATCGTCAGTTTTGTCAATTGCCTTTTTTGCCCGCAAAGACTATAATCTTAGCCATAGACAGCAACGGCGCTGTGGGTCACCTCCTGACTCGCAGCGCCGTTTTTGTTAAGATGTAAGCAAGCTTTGGGCTTCTGCATTGCGGCAGACCCAAGGCGAAAGAAAAAAGTAAGATCAAGTAAGGAGTAGGATTTATGGCAGCAAATGTTATGGAGATCTACGGCAGCAAGGTCTTTAACGAGCACGTTATGAAGGAGCGCCTGCCCAGCGCTACTTACAAGAGCCTGAAGAACACCCTGCACAAGGGTGCTCCGCTGGATATTGAGGTGGCAAACGTTGTCGCCAGCGTGATGAAGCGCTGGGCTATGGAGCTGGGTGCTACCCATTACACCCACTGGTTCCAGCCCCTGACCGGCATCACCAGCGAGAAGCACGATGGCTTCGTAAGCCCTGTGGGTGACGGCACCGCCATCATGGAGTTCTCCGGCAAGGAGCTGGTACGCGGCGAGCCCGATGCTTCCTCCTTCCCCTCCGGCGGTCTGCGCGCTACCTGCGAAGCACGCGGCTACACCGCATGGGACCCCACCAGCTACGCCTTTGTGAAGGATGACGTGCTGTGCATCCCCACCGCATT
>CAKSZE010000104.1 GCA_934525325.1 uncultured Faecalibacterium sp. | reverse complement strand
TATGCAGCGCCCTTACTCCTCATGCGGTGCGGAGGGCTTTTCGGGGTCGGGTGCGGGAAGGGGCTCCAGCGTCAGCCAGAAGTCCTCCTGCTCCTCGCGGTCTTTTTCGTTAGGGGTATTTGTTTTATCCATACAGCATCCCTGCCTTTCTGCATAAAGGGTCGCCCGCCGGGTCATGCTTTATGCACAAAAAGGAGGAAAGAGCCATGAAACACGCAAAACGCAGCGGCTGGCGTCCCTTCTGGGCGGCGCTGTGCGCCGCCCTGCTGGTGCTGCTGCCGCTGGTGGGCGGCACGGTGCTGCTCAGCCGCGCCCAGCTGCGCAGCAGTCTGCGGCAGGCCGCAAAAAGCCAGAGCGGGGTGCCCATCCGTCTGCCCAAAGCCACCGACCAGTGTACCGTGCTGCTATGCGTGGCAGACGAGACTCCGGGTTTTGTGCTGGCTTATCTGAACGCCGGGCAGAACTGCATCCACCTGCTGGTGGTGCCCGCCGCGCTGGAAGTGCCCTTTGGGGGCAAAAACGTCCCCCTTGCGGATTGTTACGCCGCCGCAGGGCCCGCCCGCTGCCGGGAGGCGCTGGGCGAGGTATTCGCCCTGCCGGAGGATACCGACTATCTTGCCATCGCCCCGGCGGTGCTGACAAAGCTGGCGGCGCGGTACGGCGCAGTGCGGGTGGGCTTTACCGGAGCGCTCACCCCGGAGCAGCTGGCGCGGTACGGCAAAGGCACCGGGGTGCAGGGCATCTCCGCCGCCGATGCCCACAACTTTTTGGCGGCGCTGGATGCCGACACTTCTCTTTCGCCCCGGCGCAGCGCCGCCGCCCGGGCAGCGGTATGGGATGCCTTTTTCCGGCAGGCGCTGGAGCTGCTGCCCACCACCCTGCCGCAGGGGCTGCGGGAGGTGAGCAGCAGTCTGCTGACCAGCCTGACCGCCGTAGACCTTGCTGCACTGGAGCGCACGCTGGAATTTTTAGCCACCAGCGCCGAGCCGGTGGACATCACCGCCGACGCCCTGCCGGGAGAGTGGGCAGGCGGGCACTATACGGTGTCCGATGCTTCCCGGGCGGCGGTGCAGAGCTTTTTTAACCTCTCTCCGGCGGCGGCGCAGTCCGCGTCCGGCAGTGAGCCGTAACCCAGCACCAGCGTCCCGGCGGCAGAGTGCGCCGTGCCGGTCAGGTCGTAGTCGCTCAGCAGGGAACAGCGCACCCCGTACTGCCGGGCAGCCGCCCGCAGGGCGGCGTCCGGCGGCGGGTCTTTCAACTGTGCCAGCAGATGCAGGCCGGTGTGCAGCCCCGCAAGGGTCAGCTCTTCCGGCGCAAAGGAAGCACGCAGCGCCGCCGCCAGCGCATCCCGCCGGGCTTTGTAGGCGGTGCGCTCCCGCGCCAAGTGCCGGGTAAAATAGCCCTCGGTGATGAAGCGTGCCAGCGTCTGCTGCTCAAACCGCCCCACCGTGCCGGAGTAGAGCCGGTATTTTTCCTGCCACGCGCCCAGCAGCTGCCGGGGCAGCACCATATAGGCGATGCGGATGCCCGGGGCAAGGCTGCGGGAGCAGGTGGACAGGTACACCACCGGGCCATCTGCGCCCGCCATGCCCTGCAAACTGGGCAGTGGGCGGGTGTCAAAACGGAACTCGGAGTCGTAGTCGTCCTCTATGATGTACCGCCGCCCCGGGGTGCGGGCCGCCCAGTGCAGAAGTTCGGCCCGGCGTCCGGCAGGCATGGTGACCCCGGTGGGGAACTGGTGGCTGGGGGTGACATAGCACACTGCCGCATCGCTGGCGGAAAGGGCTGTCAACGACAGCCCGTCCGCGTCCACCGGCAGACAGCGGCAGGGCACGCCGTTGTTTTCCAGCACCTGCCGGGCGCGGGGGTAGCCGGGGGTCTCCACGGCGGCGGGGCCGGGCAGAAGCGGGGCCAGCAGCCCCAGCAGATATTCCAGCCCTGCGCCCACCACCAGCTGCTCCGGGTCGCACTGCACGCCCCGGTACTCGGCCAGATACCCGGCCAGCGCCTGCCGCAGGGCGGCATCGCCCCGGGCATCTCCGGGGGTGAGCAGCTCCGGCGCGGAGTACAGCAGCTCCTTTTGCAGCCGCGCCCATGTGCGGAAGGGGAACAGCCCCGGGTCAACGCCCCGGGTGGATAGATCGAACTGCACCGGCGGGGCAGCATCGGCGGGGGGCGCTGCCACCGGCGCAGAGGGCGCGGCGGGCGGCTGCACCCCCTGCGGCAGGGCAAGATACTCCTGCACCGTAAAGCCGCTGCGCTCCCGGGCGGTCAGGTAGCCCTCGGCCGCCAGCATCTGGTAGGCGGTGTCCACCGTGTTCACCGATACCGACAACTCCGCCGCCAGCCGCCGCTTGCCGGGCATCCGGGTGCCCGCCGTCAGGGTGCCCGCCCGCATCTCGGCGGCAAGGCTGCGGTAGAGCTGCTCGTACAGCGGCACCGCCGAGGCCGGGTCCAGTGCCGTGGTCAGATGTACCATAGAATGTCCCTCCCGTGTAGGCATTTTGTCAAACTGACCCCATAAAAAAACTTTATTCTGGGTATTTTCATAGGGTCAGTTCTGCGTATAATAGGAGCATACCCGCCGAACACCCAAATGTCAAGTAGTTTTGTGGGGTTATCGGCGTGATTGGAGGGAAAGTATCATGTCTACTACTGCAATGTGGCTGCTGCTGGCAGTCGTCGTTATCCTGATCCTGTTTTTCAGTGTGCTGTACAAGCGCCGCTTTACGGTGCACGAGCTGGCGCTTACCGGCGTGATGGCTGCGCTGAGTCTGGTGGCTTACCTGTTCTTCCGCATCCCGTTCTACGGCGGCTCTTCGTTCCATCTGGGCAACACCTTCACCGCCCTGACGGCGCTGCTGCTGGACGGCGTATCCGGCGGTCTGGCAGGTGCCATCGGTCTGGCGCTGGCAGATATCCTTGCCGGTGACCCGGGCTACGCCATTACCACCTTCGTGCTCAAGTTTATCATCGGCATCACCTGCGGTGCCGTGGCACATAAGGTGTTCAAGCTGCGGGATCAGGATCGTCACAGCGCCGGGTATCTGGTCAAGGTGATCGTCTCTGCGGGTTCCGGCCTGCTGCTGAACGTGTTCACCGACCCCTTCCTTGGCTACTTCCGCAACGTGTACATCTTTGGGCAGGAGTACACCGTGGCACAGGCGCTGACCAAGATCGCCGGCGGCGTCACCTTTGTGAACAGTGTGGCTTCCACCGCCTGCGCCGTGGTGCTGTATCTGGCACTGCGCCCCGCACTGGAGCGTGCAAAGCTGCTTTCCAAGGGCGAATAAATAAAAAGGGCCCCTGAAGCGCCAACCGGCGCTTCAGGGGCCCTTTTTTATCGTTTACGGTTTGCGGCGTCCCGCCCGGCGGCAAGGCCGCTGCCGAACGCCCAGTGCAGGTTGAAGCCGCCGCAGCTGCCGGCGCA
>CAKSZE010000103.1 GCA_934525325.1 uncultured Faecalibacterium sp. | reverse complement strand
AGCTGGGGCATGGTGTTCCTCACCGGCACCCAGACCGGCATTGCGGACATCTCCCGCCGCAGCTGGCTGTTTCTGGTACTGTCCGGCCTTGCCACCGGCGCAAGCTGGCTGTGCTACTACCACGCCTTGCAGGTGGGCGCAGCGTCCAAGGTGGTGCCCATTGATAAGCTGAGCGTGGTCATCACCCTTGCGCTGGCTTTTGTGGTGCTGCACGAGCCCTTTACCGCCAAAAGCCTCATCGGCTGTGCCCTTATCACCGCCGGTACGCTGTTTATGGTGCTGTAACGATTTAGAATGGCTTCCGCTGCGCTCTAGCCATTTTCAGTGGAAAAATTATTTTAAATTTCGGGGTTCAGGAAAGTCTGCGGACTTTCCTGAACCCCACTTTCACAGGTGGGGTCGTAGCGGAGAACTGCATTTGCAGCGCCGCTTTCTGCGAAAGCGCGGCGCTGCGGGAAAGCGCTGCTGGTCTGCGCCCTCATCCGGCGCTACGCGCCACCTTCCCCCGACCGGGTGAAGGCTTTAGCGGTGGCGGTACTGTTTCCGGCTAAACCGCAAAGTTTCCGGGCGTGCCGCTCCCCCTTGGGGGAGCTGTCGCGCAGCGACTGAGGGGCTTTAAATCGGCAGAGCCGGAAAAAACGGTTAAAAGATCTTCACGCCGAACAGGCGTGAATCTTCAGTTTTTTCCGGTGTAGCCCTCTGCTTTGGGGTTAAAAGGGGCGAGCAGCCCCTTTTTCGTGGCTCCAGCGCGTCGAAATCGCTGGCACTTTTCTGGTTCTCTTTTGGTGTCAAAAGAGAACATCCCTCGGCTAGCAGAAACTTTCCCACGTGCAAGCGGCGCGCATTCCAAATCCTCCAACGCAAAACGGCTGCTGCACGTTCTTTGTGCAGCAGCCGCTTTTTTCGTTTTTATTCCTCGCCTTTTTTCAGCATATCCAGTTCCGGCATCAGCTCGGTGCTCACGATGGTAAGCATCTGCTCGAGCTTTGCGCATTCCTCGGGGGTAAAGCGGTGCCGGGCACGCTCCACTACTGTGTGCAGGTAAGAGTAACTGATGTTGTAATAGTCGATATACTTCTGGGTGGGGCGCAGGTGATACTCCCGCCGGTCAGTGGTGGACTGGATCTTTTCCACATAGCCTTTTTTCACCAGACTGCCGATCTTGTACGCCGCATTGGGGGTGGAGATCTGCATCATGCGGGAAAACTCCGCAATGGTGGGCTCGCCCATCGCCATGATGCCCTCCATGCAGAAGGATTCCACCGTGGTCAAAGTAGCCTCACGGGTGGCAAAGCGCTGGAACACGTTCTGATAAAAATGCAGCTTGAATTTGGTATAGACGTCCTGAAAAGCTTTTTCCAGCATGGGTCATGCGCCTCCGATGCTTTAGTTTTCTTGCTATACGTTCAGTATACCACGAAAATGCCCCGCTGCATAGCGGAATTTTTACACAGTCACGGAAATCGATTTTCCGCTAAAGGCTTTCCCCGGTCGGGGGAAGCCTTTGCACTATGTTACACAGTATCCCCGGAAGATTTCGCCCGGGTGCGGGCGCGGATAACGCTGAGCACCGCCAGTTCCAGCACGATGGCCACCACCAGCAGCACCAGCGAGGTGAGCAGGCTTGCGCGGCTGCCCAGCACCGCCTGTGCAAGGCCGGTGATAATATAGCACACCGCCGAGCAGGCTGCCGCCGTAATGGCATAGGGCAGCTGGGTGGAAACGTGGTTCACATGGCTGCAATGTGCGCCCGCCGAAGCCATGATGGTGGTATCCGAGATGGGAGAGCAGTGGTCGCCGCACACCGCGCCGGACAGGCAGGCGGCAATAGAAACCACCAGCATCTCGCCGTCCGGGAACGCCTGACAGACGATGGGGATCAGGATGGAGAAGGTGCCCCAGGAAGTGCCGGTGGCAAAGGCAAGGAACACCGCTACAAGGAAGATGATGAACGGCAGCAGATACTGCAAAGCTGCCGCAGAATTACCCAGCAGGTTTGCCACATAATATTTTGCGCCCAGCAGGCCGGTCATACCGGACAGCGTCCATGCAAGGGACAAGATCAGCATGGGGCTGACCATGGCTTTAAAGCCCTCGGGGATGCAGGCGGCAAAGTCCTGAAAGGTCATCACGCTGCGCACCCGGTAAAATACAAAGGTGAACAGCAGGGCGATGCTGCTGCCCAGCACCAGACCTGCTGAAGCGTCGCAGTCCGCAAAGGCGGTGATGAAGTCCACGCCCTCAAAGAAGCCGCCGGTGTACACCATGCCGAAGATGCAGGCCGCGATCAGCACCAGCACCGGCGCGATCAGGTCGATGACGTGGCCGTTGGTGTCCGAGCCGTCGTCCACATCATCGCCGTAGGGACGGTCGGCGGTGGTAAACAGGTCGCCATTTTTAGCATTGTCCTCGTTCAGCTTCATGGGACCGAACTCTGCCCCGGTAAAGATGAGGAACAGGCTCATCACCACGGTCAGCATGGCGTAATAGTTATAAGGAATGGTGCGCAGGAACATGGTAAAGCCGTTGATGCCGGAGCCTGCCGGTACGCTGGAAGTGACCGCAGCCGCCCAGCTGGACACCGGCGCAATGATGCAGATGGGCGCGGCGGTGGAATCGATCAGGTAGGCCAGCTTTGCGCGGGACACCTTCTGCCGGTCGGTCACCGGGCGCATCACCGAGCCCACGGTCAGGCAGTTGAAGTAGTCGTCCACAAAGATCATCACGCCCAGCAGCAGGGTGGCAAACTGTGCGCCCGCCCGGCTGTGGATGTGGGTGGACGCCCAGCGGCCAAAGGCTGCCGAGCCGCCCGCCTTGTTCATCAGCGCCACCAGAATGCCCAGCATCACCAGAAAGGCCAGAATGCCCACGTTGCTGGAATCCGACAGCTTAGTGATCATGCCGCCGTCCTCGTTGAAGAACAGGGTGTTCAGCGCCAGTTCAAGGTTGCCGTTGGCATACAGCAGCGCACCGGAGGCAATGCCCACCAGCAGCGAGGTGTACACCTCCTTGGTGTTCAGCGCCAGCACGATGGCAATGACCGGCGGCAGCAGGGAAAAGAAGGTGCTGTACACCGCACAGGTGTAGGTGGCAGGGTCGGCCACCTTGCCGGGGGTCACCGCCGTGCACCACAGCAGCAGGGCAAAGACGAACAGCGCCCCTGCCCAGGATAAGTTTTTGTTTTTCATAAGCTCCTCATATCAAGTATCAGTCATTGTCTGCGAAAAACGCTCCGGCGTATCGGGGCGCAGGCTGCGGGGCAGACTACCCACAGTAATGCAAGGGGGGTGTGCACCGTGCCGGATTACAAGGCCATGTACTTTGAGCTGTTCCGCGCCAGCGTGCAGGCTGTGCAGCTTTTGCAGGACGCGCAGACCCGCGCCGAGCAGCAGCTGTTGGCCGCAGACCCGCCGCCGCTGCGGCTGGACGAAACAGAAAAAAGCGAATCTTAGCCCTTTTTGGCTTCTGCCTTAGCGGCAAACTTTTCCTCAAAGATGACAAAGCGCTCGTGGGTGCCGCCGCCCACAGGGCCCTT
>CAKSZE010000102.1 GCA_934525325.1 uncultured Faecalibacterium sp. | reverse complement strand
GAGCAGCCGCAGGATCAGCAGTACATCAAACTGAACACCAACGAAAGCCCCTATCTGCCGTCGCCCCGGGTGGTGGCAGCCGTGAGCGAAGCCGAGGTGGAAAAGCTGCGTCTTTACTCCGACCCCGCCTGTGCCCAGCTGCTGCGCACGGCGGCGGCGCATTTCGGCTTGCAGCCGTCACAGGTCATGCCCGGCAACGGCAGTGACGAGAATCTGTTCTTTGCGCTGCGGGCTTTCTGTGACGAGAGCCACCCGCTGGCTTTTGCGGATATCACCTACGGCTGCTACGGCGTATGGTGCGGTCTGCTGCACATCCCCGCCCATATCATTCCGTTAAAAGAGGACTTCACCCTTGACCCCGCCGATTACCACGGTCTGCACGAGACCATCGTCATCGCAAACCCCAACGCCCCCACCGGGCTGTGCCTGTCCCGGGATGCCATCGAGGGCATTTTGCGATCAAACCCGGACAGCGTGGTCATTGTGGACGAAGCCTATGTGGACTTTGGCGGCGAGAGCTGCGTGCCTTTAATTGACCAATACGACAACCTGCTGGTGGTGCAGACCTTCTCTAAATCCCGGCAGCTGGCGGGTGCACGGCTGGGGCTTGCCATGGGCAATGCGGCATTGATCGCCGACCTGAACCGGGTCAAGTTCAGCCTGAATCCCTACAACATCAACCGCCTGACCCTAAAAGCCGGGCAGGCTGCGCTGGAGGATACCGCCTACTTTGAAAAGACCCGCGCCGCCATTATGGACACCCGCACATGGACGATGCAGCAGTTGACCGACCGGGGCTTTACTGTGCTGGACAGCCGCACAAACTTTGTGTTTGCCAGCACAGAGCGGATAAACGGCGGCGCGCTATACAAAAAGTTAAAGAAAAATGGCATTCTGGTGCGGCATTTTGATGCGCCGCGCATTGAAAACTGGCTGCGCATCACCATCGGCACGCCAGAGCAGATGCAGGCACTGATGGACGCCGTGGACAAGATACTGGAGGTGTGACAATGGCAGAGCGCATGGTAACGCTGGAACGCAGCACCAACGAGACCCAGATCGAGCTGACCCTTGATCTGGACGGCACCGGCCGCTACGAGATCGACACCGGGTGCGGCTTTCTGAACCACATGCTGGAGTTGTTTGCCCGGCACGGACGGTTTGATCTGGTGCTCACCTGCCACGGCGATGTGCAGGTGGACTACCACCACACCACCGAGGACGTGGGCATTGCGCTGGGACAGGCCTTTGCCCGGGCGCTGGGCGAGATGCGCGGCATCTGCCGCTACGGCAGCTTCTACCTGCCCATGGACGAAGCGCTGGTGCTGTGCGCGGTGGATCTTTCCGGCCGGTGCACCCTGAACTGGGACATCCGCTGCCAGACCGAAAAGGTGGGCGATTTTGACGTGGAGTGCGCCAAGGAGTTCTGGTACGGTTTTGCCCGCAGCGTGCCCGCCACCGTCCACTTTGTGCAGTTTGCGGGCGAGAACACCCACCACATTCTGGAAGCCTGCTTCAAGGGCGCAGGCCACGCGCTGGCCGAAGCCGTGCGCATCGACGCGGCACACCGGGACGAGATCCCCTCCACGAAAGGACTGCTGGTATGATCGCCATTATTGATTACGGCGTAGGCAACCTGTTCAGCCTGCGTTCCAGCTTGCAGCAGCTGGGGCTGCAGGCAGTGGTCACCGCCGATGCCGCTGTCCTCCGCGCCGCCGACCGGCTTATTCTGCCGGGGGTGGGCGCATTCGGGGATGCCATGGCAAAGCTCACCGCCACCGGCCTTGTGCCGGTGCTGAAGGAGCAGGCGGAAGAGAAGCCGCTGCTGGGCATCTGCCTTGGGATGCAGCTGCTGTTTGAAAAAAGCTACGAATACGGCGAGCACGCCGGGCTGGGCTTTATCAAAGGCGAGGTCTGCCCGCTGGGGCCCGACCTTGCGGACAAAGAGCTGAAGGTGCCGCAGATGGGCTGGAACGCCTTGCACATCGTAAAGGATGACCCGCTGTTCCGCTACATCCGCGAGGGCGAGTATGTGTACTACGTCCACAGCTACTACGGCAAAAACTGCGCCGAAAGCACCCTTGCCGTCAGCGATTATTCCATCCCGGTCACCGGCGCGGTGCGGGCGGGGCGGGTGTACGGCACCCAGTTCCACCCGGAAAAGAGCGGCGATACCGGTCTGCGCATTCTCAAGGCGTTTGCGGAATTGTAAGCGGGCTCGCCCTCTCAGGCGCTCCCGCGCCAGCTCCCCCGAAGGGGGAGCTTTTGCAGAGCAAAACGATTTTAAATGCCCTCCGCTTGCGCTCTGGGCATATTCAGCGGAAATTTATTTTTAATTTCGCGTTTGTCGCGGCCTGCGGGCCGCTCCAAACGCATTTTCACGAGAGGGGTCATAATGTATGCAGCTATTTCCAGCCATTGACCTGCGCGGCGGGCAGGTGGTGCGCCTGACACAGGGCGACTACGACCGCATGACCGTTTACGGGCAGGACCCCTGCGCACAGGCACGCAGCTTTGTGGCCGCCGGGGCAAAAAATCTTCATGTGGTGGACTTGGACGGTGCCAAGGACGGCACCCTTTCCAACTACGATACCATTGCCGCGCTGGCAAAGCAGGGCGGTTTGTACATCGAGGTAGGCGGCGGCATCCGCACCGAGGAGCGCATTGAAAAATACCTTTCCCTCGGGGTGGGGCGCTGCATTCTGGGCAGCGTGGCGGTGACGGATTTTGCCTTTACCGCCCGGATGCTGCAAAAATACGGCGATAAGATCGCCGTGGGCGTGGACGCCAAGGACGGCTATGTGGCCATCCACGGCTGGAAGGAGGTCAGCGCCGAGCCGGGCGTGGCCTTCTGCAAGCGGCTGGCAGAAGCCGGCTGCACCGCCATCATCTACACCGACATTGCCTGTGACGGCGCGATGCAGGGCACAAACCTTGCCCTTTACCGCCAGCTGGCAGCAGAAGTGCCCGGGGTAGCCTTTACCGCCAGCGGCGGCATCTCCTCCGAGGCAGAGCTGCTGGAATTGCAGCAGATGGGCACGGCAGCGGCCATTCTGGGCAAAAGCCTGTACACCGGCGCACTGGACCTTGCCCGCTGCGTGCAGCTGGTGCAGGACTGAGAAAGAGGGAGCTTTATGATAACCAAACGCATCATCCCCTGTCTGGACGTGCGCGACGGCCGGGTGGTCAAGGGCACGAACTTTGAGGGCATCAGGGACGTAGCCGACCCGGTGGAGATGGCGCGGCTGTACAACGCCGCCGGGGCGGACGAGCTGGTGTTCTACGATATCACCGCCAGCTTTGAGGGACGTACCCTCTTTACCGATATCCTTACCCGGGTGGCGGGAGAAATTTTTATCCCCCTGACCGTGGGCGGCGGCATCAACACACTGGAGGATTTTGACCGGGTGCTGAAATGCGGCGCAGATAAGGTAAGCGTCAACTCCGGCGCGCTGAAAGACCCCGGGCTTATCCCCGCCGCCGCGCAGCGCTACGGTGACCAGTGCGTGGTACTTTCCGCAGACGTGAAGCGTGTGAACGGGCAGTTCCGGGTGTTCGCCAAGGGCGGGCGCGAGGATACCGGCCGGGATGCGCTGGACTGGATCAGCTGGTGCGCCGC
>CAKSZE010000101.1 GCA_934525325.1 uncultured Faecalibacterium sp. | reverse complement strand
ACTGGAAAACGCCCCGCGACGGTGCCGCCCGCCTTGCGGCTCTGCCGCAGCTCACCACCACCATCGCCTTCCGCTTTTTGGTGTTTGAAAAGCTGTAATAATGAAAAAGGACTGCCGTGCGCTGCATGGCAGTCCTTTTTGTATACTGGGACGATTGGGAATGCCCTCCGTTTCACTCTGGGCATATTCAGCGGAAAAATTATTTTTATTTTGCAATTCTGGAAAATCTGCGGATTTTCCAGAATTGCCTTTTCACGGATGGGGTTTAGAACGAACTCCCTCAGTCAAAACCTGACGATTTTGACAGCTCCCCCGGGGGGAGCTGTCGCGCAGCGACTGAGGGGCTATTGATGGAGAAGCGAAAAAAGCGTTAAAGCGATAGCGCCGACTGGCGCAGCGCTAGCTTTTTTGTGCTTCGACTTCTTCTTTAGGATTGTCAAGGGCGTGCAGCCCTTGGCCCGTTGCGGGGTGGGTGGAGTCCAGAGGTAGGGAGGGGGGAGTCGGAACACCCCTCCCTGCCTCTGGCCCAGCGGAGCGTCCCTGCACGCTGAAAGCAAACAGAAAGTTACCCCGCAAAGCGCACACTTTTCTAGTTCTCTTTTGGTGTCAAAAGAGAACATCCACACTTCCTGTTTTTTCCTTCCATCACCTGTGCGTATGGTGGGGTGAAAAATTTTCGCCTTTCTGTACAAACGCACTGAAAAATTGTAGGATAAGAATGGAAAAGACGTCACTTTCACGCTTTACAACTTTACCCAGATAAAGTAAAATAAGGACAGAAGCCTTTCATACTATGGGCGCGGAGGATGCCGCGCCGGATGTTTTTGTGTATAGAGACGCCGGAATTGTGCCGGTGCAGGGAAAGGAAACGAGGGAGCGAAATGGAGTTCAGTCTGGAGCATTTGCAGCCAAAGGAGCGCGCCTCCTTTGCGCTGCGCAGCCTGTACGAGACGGCAGGCTGCCGCAAGTACCACATGGGACGGTTCGAAGAGTACAGCTTGTATCAGGAGAACCGCAGCTTTCTGTCGTCGGAGCAGGTCATCACCTTTACCGATCTGGATGGCCGTCTGCTGGCGCTCAAGCCGGATGTGACCCTGTCCATCGCCAAGACGGCACAGCCCGCGCCGGGCGAGACGCTGCGGTACTACTACCACGAAAACGTCTACCGCCCCTCTGCCGAGAGCCACACCTTTAAAGAGATCTCCCAGATGGGTCTGGAGCTGCTGGGCGCTGTGGGCGAGGCTGAGGTGCAGCAGGCGGTGTGTCTGGCGGCGCAGTCGCTGGCAGCGCTGGGCGCAGAGTGGGTGCTGGAGGTCAGCCACATGGGCTATCTGTTCGGCCTGTTCGATGCGCTGGGCGTGCCGGAAGCCGCCCGGGCGCAGCTGCTGGAAAAGCTGCGGCAGAAAAACGCCCACGAACTGCGCGCCGCCGCGCTTTCTGCGGGGCTTTCCGAAACAGCGGCAGACGCCTTGTGCGGGGTGCTGGAGCTTTCCGGCAGCTACGCCGCTACCCTTTCCAAGGCGGCGGCGCTCTGCCGCAACCCCGCCATGACCGCCGCCGTGGCAGAGCTGACCGCCCTAGCCCCCACGCTGGGACAGGCGGGCGGCAGCATCCGGCTGGACCTGACCTTAGCCGGTGAGATGGAATACTACAACGGCCTTGTGTTTCAGGGCTATCTCAAGGCTTTGCCCCGCCCGCTGCTGAAGGGCGGACGGTATGATCTGCTGCTGCAAAAGTTCACCCCCGGGGCGGGTGCCATCGGCTTTGCGGTGTATCTGGACGAGCTGGACCGGCTGAACGCAATGCCGCCGGTGCAGCATCAGGACACCGGCAAGGTGATGCTGAACGTGGCACTGCCCAAGGGGCGGCTGGGCGACAAGGTCTATAACCTGCTGGCGGGCATCGGCTACGGCTGCCCGGAGGACTACAACGCCACCCGCAAGCTGGTGGTGGAGAACCCGGCGGCGGGCATCCGGTATTTTCTGGTCAAGCCCAGCGACGTTGCCATCTATGTGGAGCACGGCGCTGCCGATGTGGGCATCGTGGGCAAGGATATCCTGACCGAGGCCGCCGCAGACGTGTACGAACTGCTGGACACCGGCCTTGGCCGCTGCCGGATGTGCGTAGCCGCCCCGGCGGGCTACCGGGACGACCCCAGCCGCCCGGTGCGGGTGGCCACCAAGTTCGTCAACATTGCAAAGCGCTACTACGCCTCCATGGGGCGGGATATCGATATCATCAAGCTGAACGGCTCCATTGAGCTGGCACCCATCCTTGGGCTTTCGGATGTCATCGTGGACATCGTGGAGACCGGCACCACCCTGCGGGAGAACGGCTTACAGGTGGTCACCGAGTTCATGCCCATCTCGGCGCGGTTCATCGCCAACAAGGCCAGCTACCAGTTCAAGCACCGGCAGATGGACACCATGCTGGAAAAGCTGCGCGACACCTTGCACAAGCAGGAGGAAGAGAAATGATCAAGCTGTATAATTTTGATGAGCTGAAACCGGAAGAGATCCTGAACCGGGACATCCGCGCCGAGAAGAACGTGGAGGACGTGGTGGACGCCATCATTGCGGATGTGCGTGCCCGGGGCGATGATGCCCTGAAGGACTACGCCCTGAAATTTGACGGTGCAACAATCGAAAATTTACAGGTGACGCAGGCCGAGATCGACGAAGCCTTTGCAGGCATGGACCCCTATTTTCTCGAGACCCTGCGGCAGGCGGCGGAGAACATCGAGCAGTTCCACCGCCAGCAGGTGCACAAGAATTTTGTGATGAACGACCGCCCCGGCATTGTACTGGGGCAGAAATACACCCCCATTGAAAAGGCCGGTGTGTATGTGCCCGGCGGCACGGCGGCGTACCCTTCCACCGTGCTCATGGACGTGATCCCCGCCAAGGTGGCGGGGGTATCGGAGATCGTCATGACCACCCCCGCCGGGAAGGACGGCAAGGTGAACCCGGTCATTCTGGCCGCTGCCGCCACCGCCGGAGTAACTAAAATTTTCAAGACCGGCGGCGCACAGGCCGTGGCGGCGCTGGCCTACGGTACCCAGAGCATCCCGGCGGTGGATAAGATCGTGGGCCCCGGCAACATCTACGTTGCCACCGCCAAGCGCAAGGTGTTCGGCAAGGTGGGCATTGATATGATCGCAGGCCCCAGCGAGATTCTGGTGCTGGCAGACGGCAGCTGCGATCCCGCGTGGGTGGCGGCAGATCTGCTAAGTCAGGCCGAGCACGACAAGCTGGCAAGCCCGGTGCTGGTGACCGACAGCGAAGCCCTTGCCAAAGCCGTACAGACCGAGCTGGAAGTACAGATCCCGCAGCTGCCCCGCGCCGCCATTGCCCGCGCCAGCGTGGACGACAACGGCAAGATCATCCTCTGCACCGACCTGCACAAGGCCATTGAAGCCTGCAACATCATTGCGCCGGAGCACTTGGAGGTCTGCGTGGAGGACCCCTTCGGGGTGCTGAACGAGATCCGCAACGCGGGCAGCATCTTCCTTGGGCGCAACGTGCCGGAAGCGCTGGGCGATTACTTTGCGGGCCCCAACCACACCCTGCCCACCAGCGGCACCGCACGCTTTTCCAGCCCGCTGGGCGTGGATGACTTCGTTAAGAAGTCCAGCTTCATCTACTACACCCGGGACGCGCTGGAAGCCGTTGCGCCCCGCATTGCAGACTTTGCCGAGCGCGA
>CAKSZE010000100.1 GCA_934525325.1 uncultured Faecalibacterium sp. | reverse complement strand
ACCCGGCGCGGGGACGAGGTGGACATTGAGGTGACCGCCGACGGCTACCTGTACAACATGGTGCGCATTCTGGCGGGTACTTTGTGCGAGGTGGGCGCGGGACGGATGCGCGCTGCGGACATCCCCGCCATTCTGGCAAGCCGGGATCGCAGCCGGGCGGGCCCCACCCTGCCCGCAAAGGGCTTGTTTTTAAAGTGTGTGGATTACCCGGAAAGGAAGGAAGAGCAGCTATGAAAAAGCTTCATCGCGGCAGCAGCCCGGACGGAGAGCCGCTTTCCGCCGGGCGTGTGGAATATCTGGAAGCAGCGCGCCAGCGGGTGCGCCGCCGCCGTCTGCGCCGCACCGTGATCATTCTGGCGGCGCTGATACTGGTCACCCTGTTTGCCACCGGCGCGGTGGGTGCATCCATCGCCCGGGTAAAGGATATGGTGGATACGGTGCACATCGCCCTGTCCCCGGCGGTGGGCTGGCCGCAGCAGACCGGCCTTGGCGATTTAACGGCAGTGCAGCCCATGTCCGGCAGCTTTGTGGCTATGGACGAGGATGCTTGCGCAGTGTACAGCCTTGGCGGCACCCGCCTTGCCAGCATCCAGAGCGGCTACGCCCGCCCGGCGCTGGCTGCGGGCAAGACCCGCTTTGTACTGTACAACCGCTCCGGCAACGAGCTGCGGGTGGAAAGCCGCACCCAGAACCTTTACAGCAAAACGCTGGAAAACAGCATCTATCTGTGTGCCATGTCGGATACCGGCACGCTGGCGGTGGCTACCGATTCTGCCGACAGCACCGCCCGGCTGACCGTGTATACCCCCACCATGAGCGAACAGCTGCACTGGGACATGACCGGCACGCAGGGCACCCCGGTGCGGATGGCCTTTGCCGCCGACAGCCGCCGTCTGGCGGTGGCGGCGGTCACTTCCAGCGCGGGACAGTTGCAGGCAAATCTCTTTGTGCTCAGCCTTGCGCAGGGCGACCCGGTGCAGCTGAGCAGCGGGGACAGCGTGCCCCAGTGGCTGGGCTGGCTGAACAACGACACCGTGCTGGCTGTGTACGAGAACTGCGCCGTGGTGTACGGTGCGGACGGCGGCGAGCGGGGGCGCTTCGACCTTGGCGGCGGCAGCCTTGTCAGCGTTTCGCAGGACGGCACAAACGCCGCCCTGCTGCTGGAAAACGGGCAGGTGTGCACCGCCGTGCTGCTGGATAAAGACCTGAACGTGCAGTACAGCGGCAATGTGCCGGCGGCAAACCAGATCTTGCGCCGGGGCGAAAACTTTTATCTGCTTACCGACAGCGGTGTGGAATGCTTTGCCGCAGATGGGGTGCACCAGTGGGGACAGACGCTTTCTGTCCGTCCGCAGGCGCTGATTGCGGGCAAGCAGCTGCTGGTGCTGTGCGGCAACACGGTGCAGCAGATCGCTCCGCCGGAGCAAACGGCTTCCAGCGCCCAGTGAACGAGGGGAAAAAACAGTATTTTTGCGGGGAAAGTGATCTTTATAACAGGGAAAACAAGATATGTTCAAGAATCCGTCATTTCTTTTTGATATCCTATGTACGGTGGTATGGCTGGTGCTGATGGCACGCTACGCCCGCAAGGGATTTCTGGCGTCCATCGTGCAGCTGTCCGGCAACCTTATCAGCCTGCTGGGCGCACGGCAGTGTTCTGCCGCCTGCGCGGGCTGGGTGTTCGAAAATCTGCTGGCCGGGGGCTTCCGCACCCAGATCGCCGCCCACCTTTCGGAGGACGGCGTGGTGAACCTTTCCGGCATTGCCCAGCAGTACGCGGGCTTTCTGCCGGAGAGCTTCCGTGCCTCCATCGTGGCGGCGTGCGAGCGCAGCATCAACGCCGTGCTGGCAGATAACGCCGTGGTGCTGGCGGATACCATCGTGGAAAAAGTATTGCAGCCGCTGCTCACCCCGGTGATCATGCTGGTGCTGTTCTTTGTGTTCTACGCGGTGCTGCGGCTGCTGGTCAGTATGCTGGTCACCGTGCTGGGGCTGGTGAATAAGCTCCCGGTCATTGGTACGGTGAACCGTGGCCTTGGCTGGCTGACCGGCGGCATGACTGCCATGCTGGACTTATACCTCGTGCTGTGCGTGGTGTGGGGGCTTGTGGTCATCACCGGCGGCAATTTGAATGTGCTCAACGACACTGTGATGCACAGCAGTCTTTACTATAAAGCGTTTAATGTGTTCAACCCCTTTTTGTAACAGGGGCGACAAGGAGGAACTATGGTCTGTATTCGATGCCAGAAGCGTCCGGCGATCATCTTTATCCAGCGGATGGAGAATGGTCAGATGAAGCAGGAGGGGTACTGTCTGCACTGTGCCCGGGAACTGCACATCAAGCCCGTGGACGATCTGATGAAACAATTCGGGATGTCGGAACAGGATCTGGATAACATGGAAAACCGCATGGAGAGCATGATGGAGGAGCTGGGCGATTCCAACCCCCTTTCCATGCTGATGAATATGTCCGGCAGCGGCGAGGATGCCGATGCGGAGAACATGGACGAGGATCTTGTACCCGGCAGCAATGCCACCTTCCCGCTGGGCTTTACCGGCACGGAAAAGCAGGACGGCGAAAAAAAGGCCGACCGCAAAAACGGCAAAAAACCGCCCAAGCGCAAATTTTTGGATACCTACTGCGAAAACCTGACCCGCAAGGCGCGGGAGGGCAAGCTGGATGATATCATCGGCCGCGACCGCGAAATTTACCGCACCATCCAGATCTTGAGCCGCCGTCAGAAGAATAACCCCTGCCTCATCGGTGAAGCCGGTGTGGGCAAGACTGCCATTGCCGAAGGCATTGCCGAGCGCATTGCCAAGGGACAGGTGCCCATCGGTCTGCGGGATAAGGAAATCTTCCTGCTGGACCTCACCAGCCTTGTGGCGGGTACCCAGTTCCGCGGCCAGTTCGAGCAGCGGGTCAAGGGTCTGCTGAGCGAGGTAAAGGCCGCGGGCAACGTGATTTTGTTCATCGACGAGATCCACACCATCACCTCTGCCGGTGAGAGCGAGGGTGCCATGAACGCGGGCAACATCTTAAAGCCCGCCCTTTCGCGCGGCGAGATTCAGGTCATCGGTGCCACCACCTTTACCGAGTACCGCAAGTACATTGAAAAAGATCAGGCGCTGGAACGCCGTTTCCAGCCTGTGCGGGTGGAAGAGCCCAGCGTGGCCGACACCCTTGCCGTGATGAACGGCATCAAGCGCTACTACGAGCAGCACCACCATGTACAGGTGCCCGCCGAGGTGCTTTCGGCGGTGGTCACCCTGAGCGAGCGCTACATCACCGACCGCTTCCTGCCGGATAAGGCCATCGACCTGCTGGACGAAGCCTGCGCCTGCTGCAATCTGGCACACCCGGTCATCTCCGAGTATCTGGGCATGCAGAAGGAGCTGGACGCTTTGAAGCAGGAAGAAGCCGAGATGGAAAGCGCGGATGTGAACGAAGCCATCGACTACGAGCGTGTAGCCGAGCGCAAGACCCGTATCGCCAAGCTGGAATCCGAGCTGCCCGCCAAGCAGGCCGCTGCCAGTGAAATTCAGGTGACCATGGACGATGTGGCAAAGGTCATCGAGTTGTGGACGGGCATCCCGGCGGTAAAAATTCGAGAGACCGAGTTCGTCAAGCTGGCAGGGCTGGAAAACGCCCTCAAGCAGAAGGTTATCGGTCAGGACGAAGCCGTGCATCTGGTGGCGCAGGCCATCAAGCGCAGCCGCGCCGACCTTTCCGGTCGCCGCCGTCCCGCAAGCTTCATCTTTGTGGGCCCCACCGGCGTGGGCAAGACCGAGCTGGTCAAGCAGCTGGCAGA
>CAKSZE010000099.1 GCA_934525325.1 uncultured Faecalibacterium sp. | reverse complement strand
CAGGAGGCCGACGCCTCCCGCAGCACCGAGGAGGAAGCCGCCACCCGCAGCAGCCGTGATCTGGACGCAGAAAACGGCACCGCCGAAAGCTTTACCATCCAGCTGAACGCCGATGGTACGCCCACAGAATCCGGCGACGATGATCATTGGCACTACGACCCAAATTCCAACGGTCGGCTGTACCTGACCGAGGGCGTCTTTACCCTGCAGCCCTCTAAGGAACCCAACGCGGAAAGCGCCCTGCAAGTGGTAGAGCTGAACATTGAGCAAAAAGCCGACTTTGCCGGCGGCACCGTCGGCAGGCTAACCTACAATTGCGGCACCATCTCCAATGGCACCTTCCAAGGGTATGTGTACAACGGCTACAGCTACGACGACGACGGCGAGTTCATCCCCGGCGTCATCCTTGACGGCACTTTCCAAGGAGAGGTAACCAACGACGGCGTCATCTCCGGTGGCCTCTTCCAAGGAACGGTGTACAACTACGAAATCATCTCCAATGGTAACTTCCAAGGGGATGTGCGCAACTACCGAACCATCTCCGGCGGCACCTTTGAAAAGGATATGACCCTCATGAATTATGACGCCCCCATCACCATCAAAGACGGCCTGTTTGACGGCGCGGTTGTCACCGGAGGATGTAATCGCCCGCTTTCCATCAGCGGCGGCCTGTTTACCAAAGCTGTGAATTTAAGCAGCATCGACCCGACCAATCTTCAGATCACCGGCGGCTATTTTGTAAGCAAGCCCACCCTGCCGGAAGGCAGCGACACGACCTTTGCCTCTATGCGCGATCAGAATTACCGAGCCTTCAAAGTGCCTGTAAATGGAGACTGGTCTGAAAACGGCTATAACGAACTTTATGTACCCTGCGGATCGTCTGAACAGCCCAACACCATTACCGTAAAGACCAATACCAAACTGCTCTATTACCTTGCAGATGGTGAACAGTTCCCCATCCCTGACAGCGATAGCGACAGCTACATTTACGAGATTCCTGTGCAGAATTTTGAAA
The DNA here is from genome assembly GCA_934525325.1 of uncultured Faecalibacterium sp. Classification (GTDB taxonomy): domain Bacteria; phylum Bacillota; class Clostridia; order Oscillospirales; family Ruminococcaceae; genus Faecalibacterium. Next base: position 2,815 of record CAKSZE010000099.1, on the reverse strand, counting down.
AGATCGTACTGGTGACCGAGGAGCCTTCGGCACCTCCAACGGACGACCCCGGCGGCGAGCTTGACCCGGCGTTCTCCTCCGGCGCAGCCGCACTTGGCATCGTGCTGGGCACTGCGGGTCTGGGTTATGTCACTTATATCAGCGGCACTTCCCTGTACCTGCACTATGTGCTGCCGGACGGCTTTATCCCCTCCACCCGGCAGGAACTGGCGACCGTCCTGTGGACGACTGCCGGGAAGCCCGACCCCGTAAGCACCGCCCTGTATACCGATATCTCCGCTGACAATATCGAGCAGCAGAAAGCCGCCCGCTGGTGCGCAGAGCAGGGTCTGCTCTCCGACAACGGCGCGACCTTCGGCGCGGACACCAAGGTGACCAATGCCCGCATCATCCGCGCATGGAACAGCCTGAAAAAAGTGCCCGTGACTATTCAATAATCATCCTCACATTCATCCTTTCATGTACACCGCCGCCCGGCTTGTCTCCACAGGCCGGGCGGCGGTGTTTTAGCGGGCTGAACTCCCTCAGTCAAAGCCTACGGCTTTGCCAGCTCCCTCGGGGAGGGAGCCTTTGGCATGGCGGTACAGTTTCCAACTAAAGCACAAAGTTTGCGGGCGTGCCGCTCCCCCTTGGGGGAGCTGTCGCGCAGCGACTGAGGGGCTTTAAATCGGCGGAGCCGGAAAAAACGGTTAAAAGATCTTCACGCCGAACAGGCGTGAATCTTCAGTTTTTTCCGGTGTAGCCCTCCTCTTTGGGGTTAAAAGGGGCGAGCAGCCCCTTTTTCGTGGCTCCAGCGCGTCGAAATCGCTGGCACTTTTCTGGTTCTCTTTTGGTGTCAAAAGAGAACATCCACGGCAGCATCCTCCATTCCCCGCCGGGCGGCGGTGTTTTCACTCCTCCATCTGCTTTGCCAGAAAAGCCGCTGCCACTGCCACCGCCTTGCACTGGGCGTCCTCCGGGCAGGCGGTGCGATCCTCGGTCAGTAAGCCCACCGCACCGGTCACGTCCCCGCCCGTCAGTACCGGCGCGGCGCATAGCAGCACCCGGGGTGCGCCCTCGCAGGGCAGCAGGGTCTTTTCCGGGTTGCCCGGGCTCTGGTAGGGCTTGCGGGCTTCCATCAGCTTTTCCAGCGGCTGGCTGATGCTGCGGTCGGTCAGCTCCCGCCGCCCGCTGCCGCTGACTGCCAGAATGCGGTCCCTGTCGCACACAAAGGCGGTCAGTGCAAACTGGCGGCTGAGCACCTCTGCCAGCTGGGCGGCAAGGGTGTTCACCTCGCCCATGGGCGAGTACTTTTTAAAGATCACTTCCCCGTCGCCGGTGGTAAAGATCTCCAGCGGGTCGCCCCGCCGGATGCGCTGGGTGCGGCGGATCTCCTTGGGGATCACCACCCTGCCAAGCTCGTCGATGCGGCGCACGATACCGGTTGCTTTCATTATTTTGCCCTCCTTGCGGTTTCCTTTGTATGTAGTATCTGTCAGCGGCGGCAAATTATACCGGCAGCGCATTTTTTGCTTTGCCCGCCGCATTGCGTTCCGGGCGGGGTTCTGCTACAATAAATAGGAATAAACCCAAAGAAAGCAGGTGTCCGCATGGCACACATCCTTATTCTGGGCGGCGGTGCCGCCGGACTGGCCGCTGCGCTGGCGGCTGCACAGGCCGCGCCCGCTGCCCGCGTCACGGTGCTGGAGCGCAACCCCAAAGTGGGCAAAAAGCTGCTGGCTACCGGCAACGGCCGCTGCAATCTGGACAACACCGCCATTGCGCCGGAAAAGTACTTCACCGCCGACCCCGCCGCGCTGCGGCCTTTGCTTGCGGCGGTGGATGCCGCCGCGCCGCTGGCGTGGTTTGAGCAGTTGGGGCTGTACACCCGCACCGATGAGGCCGGGCGGGTGTACCCCTATTCCAATCAGGCGGCAGACGTGCTGGCGCTGCTGGAGCTGCATTTGCAGCGGCACACCGTACAGCTGCGCACCGGCTGCACGGTAAGCACCCTGCGGCAGAGCAAGGGCGGCTACGCGGTGCAGTTTACGAACGCCGAGGGCGGCACCGAAAGCCTGCGGGCAGATGCCGTCATCTGCGCCATGGGCGGTGCCGCCGGGCCGCAGTTCGGCACGGACGGCTTCGGCACCCGCTTTGCCGCCGACTGCGGCGGGCAGATGCGCCCCCTTTACCCCTGCCTGACCGCCCTGCAATGCGCAAGGCCGAACAAGAGCCTTGCAGGCATCCGCGCCAAAGCCGCCGCCCGTCTGCTGGACGGCGACCGGGTATTGGCTGAAGAAATGGGCGAAGTGCAGTTTACCGACTACGGACTTTCCGGCATCTGCATCATGCAGCTGTCCGGTCTGCTTGCCCCCGGGCGCAGCCCGAAGCACCCGGCGGTGGAGCTGGACCTCTTCCCCACCCTGCCGGAGGCAGAGCTTGCCGCCCTGTTTGCGGCGCGTGCGCCGCTGCTTGCCGAGGACACGGCGGCGGCGTTCTGGCTGGGACTTTTGCACGGCAAGCTTGGCCGCGCCCTCTGGGCTGCCGCCGCCCTGCCGGATACTGCCCCCCACGCCCTGCCCGCAGGCAGCTGGCAGAAGCTTGCCCGCACTGCCAAGCACTGGCGGTTCGAGGGGCTTACCCCCTGCGGCTGGCGGCAGGCGCAGACCACCGGCGGCGGGCTTGCCCTGACCGAGGTGGAACCGACCTTCCAGTTCAAGGGCTGTCCGGGGCTGTACTTCGTGGGGGAAACGTTGGACTGCGCCGGCAGCTGCGGCGGCTTCAACCTGCACTGGGCGTTCGGCAGCGGCCTTGCCGCCGGGCGGGACGCCGCAAA
>CAKSZE010000098.1 GCA_934525325.1 uncultured Faecalibacterium sp. | reverse complement strand
ATAATAGCAGATAATTTTGTGATATAAAATAGCATTTTATTGATTAGAGGTGTCAGATATTGCTGTTTGACTGGAACACCATCGCCGCACCGGCTGCACTGCTCAATGTGCAGCTTTCCGCGCCCCGCACCCTGACCGGCGAAGGGCTGTGGGTCTGCCTTGTTTCCAGCGGCAGATGCACGGCTTCCCTGCCCGGGACATCGGCTGCACCCTCCGGCTCTGTGCTGGTGCTGCCGCCGCAGTCTGCTGCGGCGGGGCACCTGATCTTAAGCCGTGCCCCGCTCACCCTGACCCCGGAGGACAGCTGCCACCTGCTGTGCGTCCAGCTGACCGGACAGGCCAGTGCACAGTTTTTGAACGGTCTGCGGGAACTGCCCTACCTTGCCAAGGGCGAGACCTGCCCTGCCGCCGCCGAACTGATGGGGCGGCTGGCAGAGGAAAAGCCCACCCACAGCCGTGCCCGCAGCCAGCTGGCCTTTGCCCTGCTGTGCGAGCTGGCGGATGCCGACAGCGCCGCGCCCGCCCTGCCGCCGCTGGTACAGGCCGCCATTGAGGATATCCGCGCCAACTACGCGGGACTGTACGGTGTGGAGGAGCTCAGCGAGCGGCTGGGCGTCTCCAAAAGCCATCTGGTGCGCACCTTTACCGCCGCTGTGGGGGTGCCGCCGGGCAAATACCTGACCACCGTGCGCATCGAGGCCGCGCAGCGGCTGCTGCTGCACCGGGAATACACGCTGGACGTGGTGGCAAGCCTGTGCGGCTTTTCCGGGGCCAACTACCTGTGCCGGGTATTCAAAAAAGAAACCGGCCAGTCCCCCGCACAATGGCGGGCACTGACCGGTCGCGCCGTACAGGCCGGGCTTACACCCGAGGAGACCATGCGGGAACAGGAGATGTATATTTAAGCGTTTCCGCTCTCTTTTCTGCGCAGCAAAAACAGGGTCAGCAGCGCGGTGAGCAGCTCCGAAGCCGGGAAGGCCGCCCATACGCCCGGCATCCCAAACACCGCACTGAGCACCAGCGAGCAGGCCACGATGGCCACCATGCCCCGGCAGATGGAGGTGATGGAAGCCTCCGCCGGGCGGTTCACGGCGCTCAGATAGCCCGCCGCCATGATGTTGAAGCCCGCAAAGAAGTAGCCCACAAAGTACATCCGCATCCCGGTGTGGGCGTACTGCGCCATCTGCACCGAGTTTTCGCTGTTGAACCAGCTTACAAAGGTATCGGTCAGGCCGAACACCGCAGCGTACAGCACCGCCGCCAGCACCAGCACGGTGCCGCTGCCCAGCAGCAGCAGTTTCCGCGCCCCGGCGTGGTCGTTCTGACCATAGCAGCGGCTCACCAGCGGCTGTGCGCCCTGCGCCACGCCGTTGAAGATGGCGGTAGCCACCAGCGCAAAGTTTGCCACCACGCCGTAGGCTGCTACGCCCACATTGCCAGCCAGCCCCAGCAGCAGAAAGTTGAACACGGTAGTGGTCACACCGGAGGAAAGCTCGCCCACAAAGCCGGAGATGCCCAGCTGACAGCTCTGCCCCAGCAGCCTTGCCGAGGGCAGCTGCCGCACGAATTGCAGGGTGTTCTCCTTTTTAAAGAAGTGGCGGCTGCAGATGGCGATGCTGATGATAGGCGACACCGCCGTTGCCAGCGCCGCACCGGCCAGCCCCAACCCTAGGGGGAACATAAAGATATAGTCGAACACCACGTTGAACAGACTGCCGCTCAGCGTCGCTACCATGGCAAGGGAGGGGTCGCCGTCGTTGCGGACAAAGGCCGAAACGATGTAGTTGCACATAAAAAACGGCGTGAACAGCAAAAAGATGCGGGCGTAGGGGATGCCCAGCGCCACGATGCCGGCATCGCCGCCCATGAGCCGCAGCAGCGCCCCGGGCACAAAGGCACCCGCCAGCATCCACGGGATGGACGCCAGCACGGCGCACAGGATGGCGTTGGAAAAATACCGCTGTCCCCGGGCATCGTTCTGCGCCTTGGCAATGGCGTAGCGGGTCGCCGAGCCCAGCGCGATCATGGAGCCAATGGCAAAAATAAAGTTATAGATGGGCAGGCAGAGGTTGAGCAGGGTAACGCCGTCAGTCCCGGCGGCCTGCGCAATAAAATAGGTATCGGCCAGAATATAGCACGATGTACCCAGCAGACCAAAAATATTCTGCGAGACATATTTAAAGAACTGTTTTGTCAGATCCATACACTTTTCCCTTTTCCTGTTGTTGCATACATCTGGAAATTGTAGCATATCTGCCGCCGCAAGTCAACCGCAAAACCCGCCCATTACCGTATAAAAGAAGCAGTTGCGCACAGCGCCCTGCGGGTGTATACTGAACACTGCCGCACTTTGCGGCACACCTGAATGCAGAAAGGAAGAAGCCCTATGTCCGACAGGATCTTATTTTCCATCGGCGAAGCGCTGATCGATATGATCCCCTCCCGGGTGGGGTGCAGCTTTGACGAAGTACCCGCCTTCAGCCCCCGGGTGGGCGGTGCCCCGGCCAATGTCTGCGCCGCCGTTGCCCGGCTGGGCGGGCGCAGTGCGCTGCTGAGCCAGCTGGGCGATGACCCCTTTGGCCACAAGATCGCCCGGGCACTGGCTGGATGCGGCGTGGAACTTTCCCATCTGGAATTTACCGATAAAGCCAGCACCGCGCTGGCCTTTGTCAGCTTAGCGGAAAACGGCGAGCGCACCTTCAGCTTCTGCCGCAAGCCATCCGCAGACCTGCTGTACGCCCCGGAGCAGATCGACCCGGGCTGGTTCTCGCAGGCCTTTGCCCTGCATTTTTGCAGCGTCTCGCTGGTGGACAGCCCCATGCGCTACGCCCATCTTGCCGCCATCACTGCCGCGCGGGAGGCGGGCGCCATCCTCAGCTTTGACCCCAATCTCCGCTTCCCCCTCTGGCCGGACCGGGAGCAGCTGCGCCAGACCGTGTGGCAGTTTCTCCCCCTGACCCATATCCTGAAGCTTTCGGACGAGGAGCTGCCCTTCCTCACCGGCACCGAGGACATTGAAGCCGCGCTGCCCGCGCTCTTTATCGGCGATGTACAGCTGGTGCTGTACACCTGCGGCAGCAAGGGCGCCCGCGCCTATACCCGCACCGCCAGTGCCCGCGCCCGCAGCCCCAAGGTAACGGCGGTGGACACCACCGGCGCGGGGGACGGCTTTATCGGCTCGTTTCTGTGGCAGCTGCAGCGGGACGGCATGACCGCCGCCGAGCTGGCAAAGCTTTCCCGCAAACGCCTGACCGAGTATCTGACCTTTTCCAACCGCTTCTGCGCTATCAGCGTGCAGCACTACGGCGCCATTGACAGCTACCCCACTTTGGCGCAGCTGGCACAGACAGAGCAGCCGGAGGCCGATTTTTCCCTGCCATAAAGGCAAATTTACAGCACATTCTGTATTTTTTAATATTTATATGCTATATTGTATAAAAACTTCACTCTTTCACCGCCCAAAAGGAGGAACCCATGCCCTTTGAGTTTGCTTTTCTGGACTGGCTGTACCAGTTCCGCAACCCGGTAATGAACGCGCTCTCCATCTTTTTTGATTACGCCGGTGCCCACGGCGAGATCTGGATCGCGTTCACCCTGCTGCTTCTGCTCTTCCGGCGCACCCGCAAGGCGGGCTTTGCCATGGCGGTGGCGCTGGTGCTGTACATGGCGGCGGGGCACTTCTTCCTCAAGCCGCTGTTCGCCCGCCCCCGCCCCTGCGATCTCAACACCTCCATCACCATGCTGGTGGCGCGTCCGCACGGGCACTCCTTCCCCTCCGGGCACACCGCCTCCGGGGTAGCGGCTGCCTACGCGCTCTGGCTGCAAAACCGGAAGCTGGGTGCGCCCGCGCTGGTGCTGGCAGC
>CAKSZE010000097.1 GCA_934525325.1 uncultured Faecalibacterium sp. | reverse complement strand
TCTTTCCGCTGTACATGGCCAGAGCAAAGCGGAGGCCATTCAAAATCGTCCCGCCATCCGTAAGGACGCTGAAAAAAGAAGCAATCCTACTATAAAAGGAGCTTACCATGATCTTTGGTATTATGGGCGCTATGCCCGATGAAGTAGACCAGCTGTGTGCAAAGCTGGAAAATGTCACCGTTGAGCCCTACGGCGGCGTGGAGTACCACAAGGGTACGCTGGCCGGCAAGCAGGTGGTGGTGTGCTGCGCCGGTATGGGCAAGGCCAACGCCGCTGCCACCACGCAGGTGCTCATTACCAAGTTCGGCGCGGAGAAGATCATCTTTTCCGGCATTGCGGGCAACATGACCAGCAAGATCGGCATCGGCGATGTGGTCATCGGCAAAACGGTGCTGTACCACGATGCCCAGCTGGATATGATCTGCCAGAACCCGCCGTTCCTGAAAGAGTACACCGGCGACCCGGAGCTGATCGCCGCCGCCGAAGCCGCCTGCGCCGAAGCCGGGGTCAAGGCACTGGTGGGCAAGATTGCCACCGGCGACCTGTTCGTGGGCGACAGCGAGACCAAAGCCGCTATTGAAGCCAAGTGCGCCCCGGACTGCGTGGAGATGGAGGGCGCTGCGGTAAGCCAGATCGCCGCCAAGAACGATGTGCCCTGCGTCATTCTGCGCGCCATGAGCGACAACGCCGACGAGGACGGTCACGAAGTTCTGGTGGTGAAGAAATTCTCCATCGGAGAGTATGTCGCCACCGCTACCAAGATCGTGGCAGCGATGGTGGAAAAGCTGTAAAAGTCACAGAAACAAAAACAGCCAGACCGGCGCTGCCGGTCTGGCTGTTTTGCATTTATCGTCAGTTTTTGGTCAGGTCCTTGGTATACAGGGCGCGGGTGGCGTTGAGCACGGCAATGACCATCACGCCCACGTCCGCAAAGATGGCTGCCCACATTCCGGCAATGCCCAGTGCGCCCAGCAGCAGGCACAGTGCCTTGATGCCCAGCGCGAACACGATGTTCTGGTGCACGATGCGCAGGGTGCGGCGGGCGATGCGCATGGCCAGCGCGATTTTTGCGGGGTCATCATCCATCAGCACCACGTCTGCGGCCTCGATAGCAGCGTCCGAGCCCAGCGCACCCATGGCGATGCCCACGTCTGCGCGGGACAGCACCGGTGCATCGTTGATGCCGTCACCCACAAAGGCAAGGTTCTCTTTGGGCTGCTTTTCGGCAAGCAGTTTTTCGATCTGGTCTACCTTGTCACCGGGCAAAAGACCGGCGTGGTACTCGTCCAGACCCAGCTGCTGCGCCACTGCCTGTGCCACCGGCTGTGCATCGCCGGTCAGCATGACCGTCTTGCGCACGCCGGAAGCCTTCAGCGCGCGGATGGCATCGGCGCTGTGGGGCTTTACCACGTCCGAAATCAGCAGATAGCCTGCGTAGCTGCCCTCCACGGCAACGTGCACGATGGTGCCCACACCCTCTACGGCGGGGACGATGATGCCCAGCTTTTCCATCAGGCGGGCGTTACCGGCGGCAACGGTCTTGCCGTCCACCTTCGCGGTCACGCCATGACCGCCAAGCTCCTGCACGTCCGTGACTCGGGCGGCGTCGATGGGCTTGCCGTAGGCGGCCTTGATGCTCAGGGAGATGGGGTGCTTGGACCAGCTTTCCGCCAGCGCAGCGGCTTCCACCAGTGCAGCATCGGTCACGCCCTCGGCGGGATGGATGCCGGTGACCTTAAAGGTGCCCTGCGTCAGGGTGCCGGTCTTATCGAACACCACAACGCCGGTGTTGGCAAGCTCTTCCAGATAGGTAGAGCCTTTGATGAGGATACCGCAGGAGGAAGCACCGCCGATGCCGCCGAAGAAGCTCAGCGGGATGGAGATGACCAGCGCACAGGGGCAGCTGATGACAAGGAAGGTCAAAGCGCGGTAGACCCAATCGCCAAAGCGGGCGGGCTGTCCCATAAGCAGCAGCACCACCGGCGGCAGAAGCGCCAGCGCCAGTGCGCCGTAGCAGACAGCCGGGGTATACACCCGGGCAAAGCGGGTGATAAAGTTTTCTGCCCGGGCCTTTTTCATGCTGGAATTTTCCACCAGATCGAGAATTTTAGAGACGGTAGATTCGCCGAATTCCTTGGTGGTGCGCACTTTCAACAGGCCGGTCATGTTCACGCAGCCGCTGATGACCTCGTCCCCGGCGTTCACATCCCGGGGCAGGCTCTCGCCGGTCAGGGCGGCGGTGTTCAGGGCAGATGCGCCCTCCACGATGACGCCGTCAATGGGCACCCGCTCGCCGGGCTGCACCACGATGACCGTGCCCACCTCGACATCATCCGGGTCTACCTGTTCCAGCTTGCCGTCCTCGTCCTCAATATTGGCGTAGTCCGGGCGGATATCCATCAGGCTGGCAATGCTCTGGCGGCTCTTGCCCACGGCGACGCTCTGGAACAGTTCACCGATCTGGTAAAAGATGATAACGGCGCAGCCCTCCACATAGTCGCCCAGCGCAAACGCGCCCACGGTGGCCACTGCCATCAGGAAGCACTCGTCAAAGGGCTGGCGGTTCTTGATGCCCTTCAGCGCCTTGCGCAGCACGTCCCAGCCCACCACAAGGTAGGGGATGCAGTAGAGCGCCAGCTCCACCGGCATGGGCAGGGCGGGCAAAAGCTTGAGCACGATCACCAGCGCCACAGCGATCAGGATGCGCTCAAGGGTCTTTTTTTGTTTCTTGTTCATAAGCAACGCTCCTCGTTTTGGGGTGCATCGGGTGAAAAACAGGTGGTTTTCCACAGGTTTTTCGTCAAAAAATGGTTATTCCACAGTTTTAACCGCGTTTTCCACACAGTTTTCCGCTAAAAAAGCGCTTTTCCACGCTTCTTTTTCTCTTTTTCCGCAAAGCCTGTTGAAAACCCGGTGGAAATTGTTGAAAAGTGGCGGATTTTTCCACAGAAAAACTCCCCCAGTCCACACCGACCGGGAGAGCTTTGCCGCACATCAGATATCAAAGATCTCGCAGTCGTCCTCTACCTTCTTGCAGGCAGACAGCACGTTCTCCATGGTGGCGTGGGGGTCGGCACCCTCGGCGAACTCCACCTTCATCTTCTGGGTCATAAAGCTGACGGTCGCCTTTTCCACACCGGAAACGGTATTGGCGGCATCCTCCATCTTCTGGGCGCAGTTGGCGCAGTCCACTTCGATCTTGTAGGTCTTTTTCATAATAAGTACCAGCCTTTCTTTTTGTGCGGGCGTGTGCCCGGTCATTCTTCGATATGGTCCATCCCCATGGAGAGGATGCTGCGCACATGGTCATCGTCCAGTGCATAGAAAACAGTTTTGCCCTCCCGCCGGAAGCGCACAAGCTTGGAATCCTTGAGCACCCGCAGCTGGTGGCTGACGGCAGACTGGCTCAGCTGCACGGCGTCCGCGATATCCTGCACGCAAAGTTCGCTGTCATGTAAGGCATACAAAATTTTGATGCGGGTGGAATCGCCAAACACGCGGAACAGGTCTGCCAGTTCGTACAGCACCTCATCGTCCGGCATCTCCACCGGCTGCTTTTCCTTTTCTGGTGCGGCTTGTTCTAGCCCGGTCATGCTGCCCTCTCCTTTCGTTTCGATATATGAGCATTTGTTCATGCGTTCATGATAACACGCAGACAGCCCCCTGTCAAGCAAAATCCGCAAAGTTTTTTACATTGCCGTAAAATTGCTGAAAATCGCCGTAAAACGCAAAAAAGATGCAAATTAAATTTGCAAACAGGGTGCGGGATTACCCCTTCCGTCTGCTCACTGCGTTCGCAGCCACCTTCCCCAAGGGGACGGCTGAACTCCCTCAGTCAAAGCCTGACGGCTTTGCCAGCTCCCTCCCAGAGGGAGCCTTTGGCATGGCGGGAAGGTTTCAGGCTAAACCGCAAAGCTTGCGGGCGTGCTCGCTCCCCCTTGGGGGAGCTGTCGCGCAGCGACTGAGGGGCTATAAATGGAGAAGCGAAAAAAGCGTTAAAGCGATAGCGCCGACTGG
>CAKSZE010000096.1 GCA_934525325.1 uncultured Faecalibacterium sp. | reverse complement strand
CCCCGCCGCAAACATCATGCAGCAGCCGATGATGCCGTAGATGATGGCGGTGCCGTCATCGCCCTGCACATGGATGATGGCAATGGGCACCAGCAGGTGCAGCAGCAGCTTTGCCAGCTCCTTTGGCTCGTTGATGCGGCTGCGCACGTTGTTCAGGTGCATGGCGAAGGTCAGGATAAAGCTGATCTTTGCCAGCTCTGTGGGCTGAAAGGTAAAGCCGCCCAGCTTGTACCAGGAGTAGTTGTCGGTATCACCGGCGTTGTAGCCGATGGTCAGCGGGCCGATGGATACGTTGCGGATGACCAGCGTGGGCAGCACCAGACCCCACGTCAGCACAACGTGTACCGGCCACACCTTTACAAGGCTGCGGTAGTCCACGCAGGAGAGCAGCAGCGCGATCACGATGCCAATGACGGCAGCGCCCGCCTGCACCAGTGCGCGGCGGTAATCGCCAATGCCAATGATGGCGCCGGTCACCTCGTCGGTGGCAAAGCCGCTGCCCTGCTTGGCTGCCCAAGAGGACAGCGCCAGCACCGCCATCACGCTGCTGAAAATGCACAGCAGCAGATAGATCTTATCGGTGCGCTTAAAATATTGTCGAATGCTATCCAAGGAAAGCACCGCCTTTCGTCAGAACAGTCTGCCGGGGCGCGCCTGCATACAGGCGATAAAAACCCAGCATATCACTATTATACACAAATCCCTGCGCCAATGCAATGCGCCGGGTGTGATGGAATGGTAAAACATTGCCGGGACGCTTGACAAAGCCCCGGCGGCATCCTACAATGAACCTGTGGACGCTGTCTTGCGTACAACAGCCCCGGCAGTGTGCCGGGGGAGAGGAACGGAAAAGAAGAAATGGAACATACAGTTTATCGCCGCCTGCTCAGTGCAGTGTGCGCTATTGCGCTGGCCTTTACGGCAGTGTGCCCGGCAGTAGCCGCCGCGCCGGAGGAGACCACCGGCACCCCCCAGACCCTGACCGCTTCTGAGGTGCAGGAGATGCAGCAGACAGATGCCGCCGTCACCGCCCTGACCGACAGCGCCGCTTACGCCGGTATGCCGGAGGAAGAGCGTCAGGCCGCCGCGCTGGCGCAGCTGGACGAGCTGGCGGCGCAGGGGCTTGTAAAAAAGGACAGCATCTATGTGGATGCGGAAAACGGCATGGTAAGCTTTGCTTACCGCTGCGGCGCACTGGGGGGCATTCTGCTCACCGACACCGAGAGCGAGGCGGACGCCGCTCTGCCCGGGCCGGAGCTGCCGGAGCTGGAGGATGCGCCCACCCTGCTCGCCGCCGAGAACGGCACGGTGGGCAATGCGGTCATCTACTATGCCTTTGACAACGGGGTCAACAGCAACCGCTACCCCTACTATTCTTATATGAAGGACTACTGGAACGGTTTCGGGCTGGACACCCATCTGGACATGATGGTGACCGTCTCCGACCTGAAGCGGATGGCAGACTACGACCTTGCCATCCTCAGCGCCCACGGCGCGTATTATACCTATGAGTACGGCTGGCTGTGGAAAAAACAGGCCACCGCGCCCATCATTCTGCTGCTGGAAAAATCTGATTTTTGGAACGACCTGCGCTACGGCATGGATCTGCTCAGCCACCGGGTCATCAAGGTAAACGGCTGCTACGCCGTTACCGGAGGCTTTTTCAGCAACGCCTACCGGGGCGGTAAGCTGAACGGCACCATCGTGCTCTCGGAGACCTGCGAGTTCTATGGCCGCAGCGGCCATGTGGACACTGCCCTTTCGGATGGGCTGCTCTCCGGCGGGGCAAAGGCCGTGGCTGGCTTTGTGAACAACGTGTATAGCGTGTATTCCCGCAGTATGCTGTGGGCGACCGTGAACCGCCTGATCGAGGGCAAAACTTTGCAGCAAGCCATTGATTACAGCCTTGAGGTCTACGGCGAAAACGACATCGTGTGGTACCTCAACCAGAACACCGGGCGGCATCCCCACCCGGCGGCGTCCTACCCCATCATTCAGGGCGATGGCACCGCCCGGCTCACCGCGCCCGGCACGGCAGAGCAGCAGACCCCTGCCGCCGCCTGACCATTGCACTTTTGTGTGTTTTATATTATACTTAGGGATGGCAGAGTGTCTGCCATCCCTTTTTTGAAACGATGAGGTAACCTTCATGTCAGAATATATCACCCATTCCCGCGCCGAGACGGTGGCGCTGGGCAAGCGGATGGCCGCTGTGCTGGCCCCCGGGGCGCTGATCGCCTTTACCGGCGGTCTGGGCGCGGGCAAGACCGCCTTTACCGAGGGCCTTGCCGAGGGTCTGGGCTGCACCGACCCGGTGTCCAGCCCCACCTTTGCCATCGTGAACTACTACCGGGGCCCGCGCCCGCTGGCGCATTTCGATTTGTACCGCATCTCTACCGAGAACGATCTGTGTGCGGCGGGCTTCTACGATTATCTGGATCAGGGCGCTGTGGTGGCGGCAGAGTGGAGCGAGAACTTTGCCGACCTGCTGGCGCTGGAAAACCCCATCCGGGTGAACATCGACCGTCTGGACGATACCACCCGCAAGATCACCATCGAGGGGGTGACGGTATGAATATTCTGGCTGTGGATACGGCGGGCAAGACCGCCGGTGTGGCTCTGCTGCAGGACGACCGCCTGCTGTACGAGGTATATCTGGACGGCGGCATGACCCACAGCGAAACGCTGATGCCCATGATCGACACCTGTTTAAAGCTGTGCGGGCTGACCTGCGCGGACATCGACCTGTACGCTGTCAACGCAGGCCCGGGCAGCTTTACCGGTCTGCGCATCGGGTTGGCTGCTGTCAAGGGTCTGGCCTTCCCGCGCGAGACGCTGTGTGCCCCGGTGTCTACCTTGGAAGCGCTGGCTGCTGCCCACACCGGCGAGGGTACGGTGCTCTGTGCACTGGACGCCCGCCGCGCACAGGTATACAGCGCAGCTTTTGACCTTGCCACCCACGCCCGCCTGCTGGAGGATGACGCCCGGGCGGTGACAGATCTGGCGGATTTTGTAGAAAATTGCAAAAAGCCCCTGTTTTTTGTTGGTGATGGCGCGGGTCTGTGCTATAATAAATACAGTAATGTGCCGGGTGTGCTGCAAACACCCCCGGCGCTGCGGGGCGGCCGTGCCGCTGCCGTGGCACTTGTGGCAAAGCAGATGGCCGCAGCCGGGCAGGCTGTGCTGCCGGAGGCGCTGCTGCCGGACTACCACCGTCTCAGTCAGGCGGAGCGGGAGCGGGCCGAGCGTCTGGCTGCCGAAGCCGCAGCAAACAAACAATAAAAACGGAGCTGTGACCACTCACAGGGAAAGGACGTTTTTCCATGGCAAAACCCATTGCACTTGCCGCCGACCACGGCGGATTTGAACTGAAAGAGGCTGTCAAGGCACATCTGGAGGAGCTTGGTCTGGAGTATATCGACTTTGGCACCCACAGCACCGACAGCGTGGACTACCCCGATATGGCTGTGCCCGCCTGCGACGCAGTGGTGAGCGGCCAGTGCGAGAAGGCACTGCTGTTCTGCGGCACCGGTGTGGGCATCAGCATGGCAGCCAACAAGATCAAGGGAATCCGCGCCTGCTGCTGCTCCGACAGCTTCAGCTGCGAGTATACCCGCCGCCACAACGACGCCAACGCCCTGTGCATGGGCGGCCGCGTGGTGGGCGCTGGTCTTGCCTGCCAGCTGGTGGACATCTTCCTGAACACCCAGTTCGAGGGTGGCCGTCATCAGCGCCGCATCGACAAGCTTACCGCACTGGAAAACCGCTGATAAAAATTTTTATAATTTCACAGAGAAGCTTGCAGTGCAAGCGTCTCTGTGAAAAAATCCTTCAAGTACCCGATAGAATGTTCTATATAAATTAAGGAGCGTGTTTTTATGACCCCGATGATCGTTGAACATCCGCTGCTGCAGCACAAGATCAGCCTGCTGCGCAACAAACAGACCGGCACCAAGGAGTTCCGTGACCTCGTTGGTGAGATCGCAACTCTGCTGTGCTATGAAGCTACCCGCGATCTGCCGCTGGAAGAGGTGGAGATCGA
>CAKSZE010000095.1 GCA_934525325.1 uncultured Faecalibacterium sp. | reverse complement strand
AAGACCAAGTTCTACAAGGGCAGCAACTCGGTGCGCGGCAGCGGCATCGGTCTGGCGCTGGTGGATTCCATCATGACCGCGCTGGACGGCACGCTGGATATCAAGAGCACCCTCGGGCGCGGCACCGTGGTCACCTTGGGTCTGCCGCTGTACCATAAGGCATGAGAAACGCCCCCAGAACACAGATTTTGTCATATTTGTGTGTTAGAATGAGCTTTGCCCGGGTCTTGACCCGGATAAAATATAAAAAGGACCGCCCTTTGCCGCAAGCGGCAGGGGCGGGTATCGGGAGAAGCCAATGAATCAACCTAAAAAGGAACGCTTTAAGACCAGCGTGGGCGGGCAGGCACTGATGGAGGGCATCATGATGCGCGGCCCCAAGCAGATGTGCTGTGCCGTGCGCAAACCGGACGGCACCATCGAGACAAAACTTGACCCCACCCCCGCCCACGGGGTGTGGACGAAGATCCCGCTGGTGCGCGGCGCTATTTCCATGATCGAGAGCATGATCGTGGGCTACCGCTACATGATGTACTCGGCACAGGTGAGCATGGGCGACGACTACGACCCCGCCGAGGAAGAAACCGCCTTTGAAAAATGGGTGGGGGAGCATCTGGGCGAAAAAGCCGAGAACGCGCTGCTGACCGTGGCAGCGGTACTGGGCGGTCTGCTGGCGATTTTGCTGTTCACTGTGCTGCCCACCTTCCTTGTGGGCGGGGTGAACCGTCTGCTGCCGCTGGGGCGCTGGGGCAAGGTGGTGCTGGAAGCGGTGCTGAAGGTGGCCATCTTCCTGACCTATATGGTGGGCATCTCCAAAATGAAGGAAATTCATCGCGTGTTCGAGTACCACGGTGCAGAGCACAAGACCATTGCCTGCTACGAAGCGGGCGACCCGCTGACCGTGGAGAACGTGCGCAAGTACACCCGCTTCCATCCCCGCTGCGGCACCAGCTTCCTGATTCTGGTGGTCATCGTCAGTGTGTTTTTGTACAGCGTGCTGCCGTGGGGCAGCATCGGCCTGCGGGTGGTGTGCAAGCTGCTGCTGCTGCCGCTGGTCATGGGCATCAGCTACGAGCTGCTCAAGTGGTGCGGCCGGTCGGATAACATCGCCACCCGCATCATCCGGCAGCCGGGCATCTGGGTGCAGCACCTCACCGTCTTTGAGCCGGACGACAGCATGATCGAGGTGGCCATTGCCGCCATCACCCCCGTGCTGCCCGAGACCCCGGAGGAGGGCAAATGGTAACAGAAGCAATGCTCCCCCGCGCAGCGGTGCGGGAGGTGGAGCAGCGGCTGACCGCCGCAGGCTGCCCGGACGCGGATTTTGACGCGCGGGAGCTGTTCCGGCTGGCGACCGGGCGGGACGTGCGGCTTTCCGACCGTCCGCTGACCGCAGAGCAGGCGGCGGCGCTGGAAGTGCTCTGCACCCGCCGCGCCGCGCGGGAGCCGCTGCAATACCTCTGCGGCAGCTGGAGCTTTTTGGACTTTGAGTTGGCAGTTGGTCCCGGGGTGCTCTGCCCCCGGGCAGATACCGAGGTGGTGGCGCAGGCCGCCGCCGAGACTCTTGCGGGCATCGCAGCGCCCCGGGTGCTGGATCTGTGCGCCGGAACGGGCTGTCTGGGGCTGGGGGTCAAGCGCTTTTGCCCCGCCGCGCAGGTGACCTGCGTGGAAAAAAGCCCCGCAGCCTTTGTCTATCTGGAAAAGAACGCCCGCTGCGCTCTGACCGGGCAGGGCAGACAGACCGAGAATGTGCTGGAGCCCTCTGCCCTTGAGCAGGCGGATGCCCCGGCCTTGGACTGGGGCCCGGCGCTGAACGCGCTGCGGGCAGGCCAAAAGCCTGCCTACGCGGTGCAGCCGGTGCAGGGCGACCTTTTCACCTACTGGGAAACCCTGCCGGAGGGGCAGCTGGAGCTTATCGTCTCCAACCCGCCCTACCTGACCGCCGCCGAGATGGAGCAGCTGCAGCCCGAGGTGGCGCAGGAACCTGCCATGGCGCTGGAAGCCGGGGAGGACGGTCTTGTGTTCTACCGTGCGCTGGCGCAGCATTACAAAAAGGCGCTGTGCCCCGGCGGGGCGCTGGTGCTGGAGATCGGTTGGCAGCAGCGGGAAGCTGTAACTGCCCTGCTGGCTGAGAACGGCTGGACGGATATCCGCTGCATCCAGGACTTTGGCGGCAACGACCGCTGCGTGATCGCCCATCGCCCAAAATAAATTGGAAAAAACAAACAACTTCTTGTTGTAATATTTTGATTTTGTGTTATACTAAGAAGGAAAGCGAAGGACAGCCCGCCCTCTGCGGGCCCAAAGGATAAAAGGAGCAGCAGGCTATGGCAAAAAATCAGAACAACAACGTTGCACCGGCTACCCAAAAGACCGAGCCGGAAGCCAAGAAGGACGCGCTGGCTACGGCGCTGGCGCAGATCGAAAAGCAGTTCGGCAAGGGTGCCGTCATGAAGCTGGGCGACAACGCCTCCATGCAGGTGGATGCCATTTCCACCGGCAGTCTGGGGCTGGATCTGGCGCTGGGCGTGGGCGGTGTGCCGCGCGGACGCATCATCGAGGTGTACGGCCCGGAATCCAGCGGTAAGACCACACTGGCACTGCACATCCTTGCCGAAGCCCAGAAGAAGGGCGGCGAGGTGGCCTTTATCGACGTTGAGCACGCACTGGACCCCACCTATGCCGAAGCACTGGGCGTGGATATCAACAACCTGCTGGTCAGCCAGCCGGACACCGGCGAGCAGGCCATGGAGATCTGCGAAGCACTGGTGCGCTCCGGTGCCATTGACGCCATCGTAGTGGACTCGGTAGCCGCCATGGTGCCCCGCGCCGAGATCGAGGGCGAGATGGGCGACAGCCATGTGGGCTTGCAGGCACGTCTGATGAGTCAGGCCATGCGTAAGCTGACCAGTGTCATCGGCAAGACCAACACGGTCTGCGTGTTCATCAACCAGCTGCGCGAGAAGGTGGGCGTCATGTACGGCAACCCGGAGGTGACCACCGGCGGCCGCGCTTTGAAATACTACGCCTCGGTGCGTATCGACATCCGCCGCGTGGAGGGTCTGAAGGACTCCTCCGGCCAGTTCATCGGCAACCACACCCGCGCCAAGATCGTCAAGAACAAGGTGGCTCCGCCGTTCCGTGAAGCCGAGTTTGATATCATGTTCGGCGAGGGCATCTCCAAAATGAGCGAGCTCATTGACGTGGGCGTCAAGCTGGGCATCGTGCAGAAGAGCGGCGCATGGTTCAACTACGGCGATATCCGTCTGGGTCAGGGCCGCGACAACGCCAAGCAGTTTTTGAAGGACAACCCCGAGATCGCCAACGACATCGAGGGTCAGATCCGCGCCAACGCTGATAAGCTGTACGCCACCCGCCGCCCGGCGGGCCGCGCCGCCGCAGCAGCGGAAAAGCCCGCCGAGCCCACCGCCGCAAAAGAGCCGGTGGTCAAGGCACCCACCCGCAGCAGCGAGAGTGAGCTGGACATCATGGTGGAGGACTAAATGGCCTTCTACCGCCGCCGACCCCGCCCGGATGCGGAAAAGTGCGCCGACCCCGCCAAGGCGCGGGCCAGCGCGCTGGAAACGCTGGCCGGGCAGGAGGTCTCTGCCAATATGCTGTATGAGCGGCTGTGCCGCCGCTATACCGAACAGGCCGCTGCCGCCGCTGTGGCGGAGATGGTGCAGCTGGACTATGTGAACGATGCCCGCTACGCCGAAGCACGGGCCCACAGCCTGCTGGCTGCCCGCAAAAGCCGACGCGCCGCCGCCCAGAGCCTGCGCCAGAAGGGGCTTGCTCCCGCCGAGGTGGCAGGTGCGCTGGAAGCGGTCTACGCCCCGGAGGACGGCGATGACCCGGAGCTGGAAGCCGCTGCCGCGCTGGTGGACAGCCGCTACCGCAAAAAGCTGGCCATCGGCCGCCGCGACCTTGTGGTGGCGGCGCTGCAGCGCCGCGGCTTTGCCTACCCCACCATCAAAGAAGCCATCCGCAGGGTGGAGGAGGAAGGGTAGAGGCTGTAGCCGGGGATGTTCTCTTTTGACACCAAAAGAGAAACAGAAAAGTTTGCGGTCTGCGGGGAAAGTTTCTGCTTGGCGCAAGCGTGCAGGGACGCTCCGCTGGGCCAGAGGCAGGGAGGGGTGTTCCGACTCCCCCCTCCCTACCTCTGGACTCCAC
>CAKSZE010000094.1 GCA_934525325.1 uncultured Faecalibacterium sp. | reverse complement strand
CCAGTCGGCGCTATCGCTTTAACGCTTTTTTCGCTTCTCCATCCATAGCCCCTCAGTCGCTGCGCGACAGATTCCCCTTTTTGTCACCTGCGGTGACATCTTCCCCCGGCCGGGGGAAGTCGGCCCTCTCGGGGGAGCGGGCACGCCCGGAAACTTTGCGGTTTAGCCGGAAACTGTACTGCTACACAAAAAAGCTCCCCCTTTGGGGGAGCTGGCGCGGGAGCGCCTGAGAGGGTTCGTTCCCGCAGCGCCGCGCTTTCGCAGAAAGCGGCGCTGCAATGCCGCTTGCCGTTACGACCCCACCCGTGAAAAGGGAACCCCGGAGCGTCCGCAGACGCTCCGGGGTTCCGAAATTATAAATGTTTTTTCCTTAGCTTATGCGCAGAGCGAACGCGGAGCGCATTCTAAATCGTCCCGCTCCGGGTCAGGCCTTCTCAGAGGGCTTGCTCAGGTCTACGCTGCGGATGATCTTGCGCACCGGCAGGATGCTCTTGGCGTTCATGGACAATTCGTCCACGCCCATGCGCAGGAAGGTCTCGGTCAGGGCGGTGTCGGCGCCCAGCTCGCCGCAGATGCCTACCCAGATGCCGTGGCGGTGACCGGCTTCAATGGTCATCTTGATGGCGCGCAGCACGGCGGGGTGGTGCGGGTTAAAGAAGGGCTCCAGCTTTGCGTTCTGGCGGTCCAGTGCACAGGTGTACTGGGTCAGGTCGTTGGTGCCGATGGAGAAGAAGTCGCACTCGGCGGCCAGCTCGTCCGCGATGAGCACGGCGGCGGGAGTCTCGATCATGGTGCCCACTTCAATATTCTGTCCCATCTTCACGCCCTCGGCGGTCAGCTCGGCACGGCACTCTTCCAGAACAGCCTTGGCGTCCTGCAGCTCCCGCAGGCTGGTGATCATGGGGAACATGATGCTCATGTTGCCGTAGGCAGAAGCCCGCAGCAGCGCACGCAGCTGGGTCTTGAAAAAGTCCTTGCGGGTCAGGCAGATGCGGATGGCGCGGTAGCCCAGCGCGGGGTTCTCCTCGTGGTCCAGCTTCATGTAATCCACGGTCTTGTCTGCGCCGATATCACAGGTGCGGACGACCACCTTGCGGGGTGCAAGGCTTTCCACCACCTGCTTGTAGGCCTCGAACTGGTAGTCCTCGGTGGGGAAGTCCTTGCAGTTCAGGTAAACGAACTCGGTGCGGAACAGACCTACGCCGCCGGCGTCGTTCTGCTGCACTGCGCCCACGTCGCCCATGCCGCCGATGTTGGCAAACACGTTGATGGTCTTGCCGTCCAGCGTGGTGTTGGGCTTGCCCTTCAGCTCCTGCAGAAGAGCCTGCTTTTTCTGGTCCTCCTGCTGGCGCTTTTTCAGGCTCTTGAGCAGGTCGGGGGTGGGGTCCACATACACACAGGCGTTGTAGCCGTCCACCACAGCCATCTTGCCGTCCCAGTCGTCCTGAATATCCTTGCACTGGATCAGGGCGGGGATGTTCATGCTGCGTGCCAGAATGGCGGTGTGGCTGTTGGAGCTGCCCTCGCGGGTGATGAAGCCCAGCAGCAGGCTCTTGTCCATACGCACGGTCTCGGAGGGAGCCAGATCCTCGGCTACCAGAATGCTGGGCTCGGTGCCCTGCAGGGAAGCATTGTCCACTCCCTGCAGAATGTCCAGCATGGCCTGCGCAATGTCCAGCACATCAGCGCTGCGGGCCTGCAGATACGGGTCGTCCATGGCAGAGAACACCGCAGCCTGATTGTTGCCGGCGGTCTTGACGGCGTACTCGGCGCACATCTTCTGCCCGTTGATGATCTCCTTGATGGCGTCCACAAAGTCGTCATCATCCAGCATCATGGCATGGATGTTGAACACCTCGGCGATGTCCTCGCCGGCTTCTGCCAATGCCTTTTCGTACAGGGCGGTCTGCTGCTCGATCGCCTTCTGGCGGGCAGCTTCAAAACGCTCCAGTTCTGCGGCGGTATCTGCCACGGGGGCGGTGGAAATAGCGGTATCTTTTTTCTTGTAGATCTTCAGCTTGCCAATGGCGATGCCATTGAGCACGCTTTTGCCGGTGCCTACCTGCATAGCACGTTCTCCTTCCACTTGCAGCCGGGCGTGCAGCGCCCGGCGTTTTGTCAAAAAAAGCCCCCGCAGTTTTCCCGCGAGGGCTCGGCTTTTAAGCCGCGGCTCAGACGTTCTCGCTCAGGAACTTCTGGATGGCCTCTGCGGCTGCTTCTTCATCATCGCCTTCGACCTTGACGGTCACGGTCTCGCCCTGCTTGACGCCCATGCCCATCAGAGCCATCAGCTTGCGCATATCGCAGCTCTTGCCGTCTTTCTCGAGGGTGGCGGTGCTTGCAAAGCCCTTCACGGTCTTGACCAGCAGGCCGGCGGGACGGGCATGGATGCCGCAGGCATCCTTAACAGTGTACTGAAATTCCTTCATAATCATTTTCTCCTTACTTGATCCCTCTGCCCGGACTGCACATTCAGCCCCGGAACATGGCTTTGCCAATGGGGATTGGTATATTACTATTATAAACCCGTACCGGTATTTTTGCACCGTTTCATATTGCCGATTTTTACAAGAAAATTTTGTTACATTTGAACATACGGATGTTACAAAAATCCGTGTTTTGTCTATTTTTTGTCAAATCGTTTGTAAAAACTATGCAGTTTGTGCAACTGCCGGACAAGAGCTTAAAAAAGGTCGTTTTTCCCCCGAATGTCGTCCCTATTCCACGGGGTAGCCTTCCGCGTCCAGCGGCAGCTCGGTGTAGGGGGCTGCCTGCGGGGCGGCCTCGGGTTCTGTGTCCGGCTCACCGGAGGTCTGCTGCGCGGTGCTGTCGGTCAGCTGCTCATCGTGCCGCTCGCCCCAGTCGCCGCTGTAATCCTCGCCGGAGGTCTGTTTTGCCAGCTCGTTCTGGGCGTCCTGCAGCCCCAGCACCGTGCCGGAGGGCTTTTCCAGAAGATACGCGCCCACGGCTTTCTTTTTGTACACCAGCAGCACACCGTAGCGGCTGGTCTCGCCGCTGCTTGCCGCCGGGAGTAGCGCCGACCATTTTTCCACCGTTTTGCCCTTGTAGCGGGCAAGGTCCATACCGCTCTGCTGCACCACGCCGTTGAAAGCGGAAAAGCTGTCGTCCCATTTACGGGGGATCTTGACCTTATCCGCCGTAATGGACGCGCCGTCCACCTCCAGCCCGTAGCCGGTGAACCATGTCTGGATGTCCTGTGCGCTCTCGATACGGTTCACCGGGGCAGCCACCGCCACCGTCCGGGTACTGATGAACCGCCCCAGCATGGCGCTGAACACCACCAGCGCGCAGCACGCCGCCCCTGCTCCCAGCTTTTTCAGGCTCGTCTTGCTCAGTGTTACCACAAACATATCCCCATGCCTCCCCGCCATTTGCGCTTGCATACTCTGCCACCAGCTTATGCACAAAAACAGGGGAGTATGATAAAAACACCCCCGATCAGGACTTGCGCCGCTGACCGGGGGTGTTTCGTCTCTTTTATCCGATATAGCTGATATTGGCGTCCAGCTCGCCGCTGTAACCGTTGATGTGGGCTGTTCTAGTGCCCTGCCACATATCGCAGCCGATGGGGCTGGCAGAGACGCCGTAGTGGGCGTTCCAGATGGTGTAGCGGCTGCGCAGGGTGTTGTAGTCCACCCGCTTGCGGTACCATGTGGTGGAGGCGTACACACCGGGCTGGTAGCCCAGCTCCTTTACCCGCTCGCAGAAGGCGATGGCGCATTTGGTGCGGTCCTCAACACCCAGACCATCGGCGCGGCCGGTGCCGCCCGGGGCGGTGGAAGCCTCGGTATCATAGAAGATGGGATAGTCCAGCATCCGGCCGTTCAGCGCCCAGTTGCAGCCCTCGGCCTCCTCCTGCGCTTCGGCTTCGTTTACGGCCTGTGTAAAGAAATACACGCCCACCTTCAGCCCCGCGTTGCGGGCGTTGGTGAAGTGCTCTTCGAACATGGGGTCCTTGACCAGCTTGCCTTCGGCACCGTAGCCGCGGTAGCCGATGCGGATGATAACGAAGCTCACGCCGGATTTTTTGATCTTGTTCCAGTCCAGCCCGGACTGATACTTGGACACGTCGATGCCAAAGGTCACGTTGTCCTGTTTTACGCCGTTGGCGTCAAAATAATACAGCTTGCCGTCAATGGAGCGCAGACCGGTGACCTTTTTGTTGGTGTCCTGCGCGTAGTAGTAGGTCTTGCCGTT
>CAKSZE010000093.1 GCA_934525325.1 uncultured Faecalibacterium sp. | reverse complement strand
CGTCTGCGGCCGTGTCTGCCCGCAGGAGAGCCAGTGCGAGGGCAAGTGCACCCGCGGCATCAAGAACGAGCCGGTGGCTATTGGCCGTCTGGAGCGCTTTGTGGCCGACTGGCACCGCGAGAATGTGCACACCGCACCCATCGTGCCCGAGTGGAACGGTCATAAGGTTGCCATCATCGGCGCAGGCCCTGCCGGCCTGACCGCCGCCGGTGATCTGGCAAAGCTGGGCTATAAGGTGACCGTTTACGAAGCTCTGCACGTTGCAGGCGGTGTGCTGATGTACGGCATCCCCGAGTTCCGTCTGCCCAAGGCCATCGTCCAGCAGGAGATCGACGGCCTGAAGAAGATGGGCGTGGATTTCGAGTGCAACATGGTCATCGGCAAGGTGCTGACCATTGACGAGCTGATGGGCGAGTACGGCTACGAGGCCGTGTTCGTAGGCTCCGGTGCCGGTCTGCCCCGCTTCATGAACATCCCCGGCGAGAGCCTGAAGGGCGTGTACTCTGCCAACGAGTTCCTGACCCGCTCCAACCTGATGAAGGCTTACCTGCCCACCAGCAAGACCCCCATCCGCACCGGCAAGAAGGTTGCCGTTGTGGGCGGCGGCAACGTGGCTATGGACGCTGCCCGCAGCGCCCTGCGTCTGGGTGCCGAGAGCGTGTACATCGTCTACCGCCGCGGCATGGCTGAGCTGCCCGCCCGTAAGGAAGAGGTGGAGCACGCTGAGGAAGAGGGTATCATCTTCAAAACCCT
The DNA here is from genome assembly GCA_934525325.1 of uncultured Faecalibacterium sp. Classification (GTDB taxonomy): domain Bacteria; phylum Bacillota; class Clostridia; order Oscillospirales; family Ruminococcaceae; genus Faecalibacterium. The sequence continues at coordinate 3,537 of CAKSZE010000093.1, read as the reverse complement.
GTGCAATCCCGTTGCCATCCACCCGGACGAGGACGGCTTTGTGCACTCCATGACCTGCATTGAGATGGAGCTGGGCGAGCCGGATGCTTCCGGCCGCCGCCGTCCCATTGAAAAGCCGGGCAGCGAGTTCGAGCTGGATGTGGATACCGTGATCATGAGCCTGGGCACCAGCCCCAACCCGCTGATCCGCTCCACCACCCCGGGCCTGGAGACCAACAAGCACGGCTGCATCGTGACCGAGGGTGACGAGGGCAAGACCAGCCGCGACGGCGTGTACGCCGGTGGTGACGCCGTGACCGGTGCTGCTACCGTCATCAAGGCCATGGGTGCCGGTAAGGCAGCTGCAAAGGCTATGGACGAGTACATCCGCAACAAGTAATAAATAGCAACGAGGGCGCTGCACATTTACCGTGCAGCGCCCTTTTTTAGCGGGAATTTTATTTTGAACAGAGTAGGCCCGGAAAGTCTGCGGACTTTCCGGGCCTACATTTTTACGGGAAGAACACAGCCGAAAACGGCATCTGTTTTAATGTACGCCAGCCAGTTCCTTTACGGGACGGCCGGTGCGGGTCATTTCGATCTTGCGGGATTTATCGTAGCAGTAGCGGATGATGGCCTGCCGCCGCACGATACCAATAAAGCTGCCCCGGTCATCCACCACCGGGACAAAGTTCTGGTTCATGGCAGCTTCCACCAGTTCATCCATGCTGGTGGTCACCGTGACGGCCTTGTAGTCCCGCTTATGTGCAAATTCTGAGATGGGGATGTCCTCGGCGGCTTCCAGATCCAGACCATGGTATTTTTTCAGTCCCCACAGGATATCGCCCTCGGTCAGCGTGCCCACATATTCGCCTTTGCGGTTCAGCACCGGAATGGAGGCGTAGCGGTTGTTTTCCCACTTTTCCAGCGTCTGCCGGAGGGTGAAGTCATCGTAAACGTACATCAGATCCTGCTTTGGGGAAAGAAAAAAGAGAATGTTCATGCCAACAACTCCTATCGCATTTTTTATAGGCAATCCCGGTTGGAACGGTCTGCCTGCGCTATGTAGTGTGCCGTGCATCCGGCGTATTCCGGGAAGTATCATAGAAAAAGGGGTCTGACTGCCCCTTTTCCTCTCTGTTTCTATTTTAGCACTTTTCCATAGATAAAGAAAGCCAGACAAGGAAGCTTTTATATTTTATTCACAGATTGTTTTTCTTTATTTGTCATACTTTCCGTTTTGATGGGTTCCGCACAGCCTGCCTTCAGCATACCACGCCCGCTGCGCAAAAAGGTGCGAGGACAGTCGAGGGCAATTCTCTCTTTTTTCTTTACAAAAACCATGCAAAAAGAGGGCAAAAAGCGGTAAATCCAACAATTTGAACTGTACAACCACGGTGCAAAGTTGTATAATAGAGTGGGTGTTTATCTGAGGTAAGCTTTGTCTTGCGCAGCCAATGCCCCCGACCCTTGCGTGTATTTTTATGAAAAATAACATAAAGGAGCAGAGCGACTATGATCACTTCCCGTTTCCCTCTTGGGAATGTCAGCTTTACTGATGGGTATTTTTCCACCCTGGTGGGTGAAGCCACCAAACAGTGCTACGGCGTTGCTGCCATGGCTCCCCGTGATATGACTGACGCTGTGAAAAGCATGGTATACGGTTCCGATTACCCGGAAAAGGGTGTGCGCGTGACCCAGCAGAATGGGCGTCTGGTGATCGAGCTGCACATTGCCGTCAGCTACGGTCTGAACATTTCCACCGCCGCCCGCAGCATCTCCCACCGCGTCAAGGACGAGGTAGAGCAGGCCACCGGACTGAAGGTCGCCCGCGTGGTGGTGTCCGTGGATGACGTTATTGCCTGATTTGTCTGCAAACCCGAGCCGGGCTTTTCCGGCCAGTTACTAAGGAGTAAAAACAATGATTTCTGGTAAGATCCTGCGCGACGCCATCATTTCCGGCGCCAACAACATCAACAACCAGCGTTCCCGCGTGGACGAGCTGAACGTTTTCCCTGTGCCGGATGGCGACACCGGCACCAACATGGGCATGACCGTGGGCGCTGCCGTGCGTGAGCTGGAGGCTCTGGACGACAGCTGCACCGTGGGCGAAGCTGCAAAGACTGCTGCTTCTGCCATGCTGCGCGGTGCGCGCGGCAACTCCGGTGTTATCACCAGCCTGCTGTTCCGCGGCTTCTCCAAGGCTTTGGAGGGCAAAAAAGAAGCAGACGTTGCCGATATCGTGGCTGCCCTGCAGAAGGGCGTTGAGGGCGCCTACAAGGCCGTGATGAAGCCCACCGAGGGTACCATCCTGACCGTGGCACGCGTTGCTTCTGAGGAAGCTGCTGCCAGCGATGCCGCCGATGTGCCCGCCCTGTGGGACGTGGTGCTGACTGCCGGCCAGAAGGCGCTGGAGGATACCCCCAACCTGCTGCCCGTGCTGAAGAAAGCCGGCGTTGTGGACGCAGGCGGTCAGGGCATTATGGTCATTTTTGAGGGCATGGGCAAGGTGTTCCACGGCGAGGGCATTATTGCCGGCGGCGAAGCTGCGCCCAACAAGGCAAAGCTGTCCACCGAAAATGCCGGTAAGGGCGTGTTCACCGACGACCTGATGAAGGTGGAGGATATTACCAACGGCTACTGCACCCAGTTCCTCATCAACAAGAACGAGGGTGCCAGCGCCGCCAAGATGCGCGCCTTTGCAGAGTCCAACGGCGACAGCGTGGTCTGCATTGAGGATGATGACGTCATCAACCTGCATGTTCACACCGCCGACCCCGGCAAGATTTTGAGCGAAGCCATCAAGTACGGCTACCTGACCAACTTCAAGATTGAGAATATGCACGAGCAGTTCCTTGCCCGCCAGAAGCAGGGCAAGAGCCTTGAAAAGCAGGCTTCTGCCGAGAAGGCTCCCTCTCAGGCCAGCGAGTTCATCTATGCTGCCGTGGATCCCAGCCGCGACTACGGCTTTGTGGCCGTTGCCGCCGGTGAGGGCCTGAAGGCTGTGTTCACCGATCTGGCAGCAGACGCTGTGGTGTCCGGCGGTCAGACCATGAACCCCTCCACCGAGGACATTCTGGCAGCTATCCAGAGCGTGCCCGCCAAGACCGTGTTCGTGCTGCCCAACAACAAGAACATCATCATGGCTGCCGAGCAGGCACAGAAGCTGGCTGACCGCCAGGTTGTGGTGCTGCCCACCCGCACCGTGCCCATGGGCATTACCGCACTGTTGAACTTTGACCCCTCTGTGAACGCCGAGACCAACACCATCAACATGATGGCTGCTGCCGACAAGGTGTCCACCGGTCTGATCACCTACGCCGCCCGCGACAGCGAGTACGATGGCAAGCGCATCCGTAAGGGCGAGATCATGGCACTGGAGAACGGCAAGATCGTTTCCACCTCCACCGATATCACCAAGGCCACCTACCGTCTGGCACGCAATATGTGCAAGAAGGATTCCAGCTTTGTCACCATTATTTCCGGCTGTGACGTGAGCGACGAGGACGCCGAGAAGGTTACCGAGATCGTAAAGGCAAAGTGCCCCAACCATGTGGA
>CAKSZE010000092.1 GCA_934525325.1 uncultured Faecalibacterium sp. | reverse complement strand
AACTAGGTGAGTGATATGGAACAGCAATACAAGACTGATGCCGAAATTTACGCCGTGCTGGAGCGGGAGATCATCGACCTGACCATCCGTCCCGGCTCTTCGCTGAGCGAGAACCCGCTGTGCGCCCGGTTCGGTGCGCCGCGCTCCCTGATCCGGGTGGTGCTGCAAAAATTGCAGGAAAACGGGCTGGTGCGCATCGTGCCCTACAAGGGCACCACCGTCACCCGGCTGAACCGGCGCATCGTGGACGAGCTGATCTACGAGCGCACCGCTGTGGAGGGGCGCATTCTGCGGGACTTTGCCCCCATCGCCACCCCGGCGCAGCGGGCGCAGATCCGTGCGCGGGTAGACGCCTACGAAGCCCTTGCCCGTGTCGAGAACCCGGACTTCAACAAGCTGTACGAAGCCGACTGCCGCCTGCACGAGACGTGGTTTTCTGCCATGGACAAGATGTACCTGTGGCGCACCTTACAGAATGCCCACGCCGATTACAGCCGTTTCCGTATGCTGGACACCATGACCACCGGCGGGCTGGACGAGGTGATCGCCGACCACCGCAACCTGCTGAACGCCATCGAGCGGTGCGACCTTGCCGCCTTTGAGCCGCTGGTGGAACGCCACCTGTACGGCGGCATCCGCCGCCTTGGCAGCAAGCTGACCAAGGAATATGCCGACTTTTTTGAGCCGGAAAACGTGAAATAATGCAAAATTGTTCCACAGGGAACAACGAAAAAGAGAACCTCCCGGCGCGCTGGGAGGTTCTCTTTGTTTTTAGGTATTTTGCTCAGAAAAGCATGTCTTACCTTTTGTTATAATTTTCCAGGATCGACTCAAAGTCCAGATACTTCGCTTCAGCCTGATTTTTAAAGTTGCTGTACTCTACGCGAATCGTTCCTGTTTCTGCGCCGTCCTTATCATACTCTTTGACCTCTACATACTTCGGCACACTGCTGTTGCCTTCGTAGACAAAGGAGACGACATCCGTTGAGTTCGAAAACTCCATGGTTTGGGTCTCAATATAATAATTGCCCTTCGTTTCCTGTTTGAACTCCTGTCCCTCAACCGGAGCGACCGGGCTGATAGCCTCTTGCAGACTACCATCTAACTTCGCAGCCGCATAATAACCAAGCTTGCCATCTTTGTCCGGCTTTGTATAACGCGTAAGTTCCCATCCATCCTTCGTTGTCAGGTCAACCAATTTGATACTGGTCTGCTCCACGCCCTTCATCCGCACCGTGAGCTCTACATAAGCACGTTTGCCATCGGTCGATACCAGCACATCGGCATCCATCCTCTCCCCGCCTTGCTCGAGCTTCACTGTTTCATTCATCGTATAGTTGCCGGTTCCAAGCTTCTGGTAGAACTTTGCAGACCGGCTCTTTTCATAGGCAATGGTCTCATTTTTGTCCTCGGTGCCACTGTTGGAGTTGCCGCCGGTCTCGCCGCCAGTTTCACCACCGGTCTCGCCGCCAGTTTCACCACCGGTCTCGCCGCCAGTTTCGCCGCCAGTTTCGCCGCTGTTAGAACCGCTGTTGGGGCCACTGTTAGGGCCGCTGCCGGGGCCGCCGGTGCTGCCGCAGGCCGTCAGCATGGAAACAGCCATGACTGCTGCCAATGCAACAGCCGCAATTTTCTTGGACAATCTCATCTTGATGTTCCTCCTGTTTTTGTTTTGAAGATCCAAGCAGAAACGAACCCCTGAACGTTTCTATTTGTGCTCCTAGCTTAGTTCCCGCAAATGGACTTGTCAAGCGCCTTTCCATTTTTTGTCATTTTGTTCAAAAAATCACTTGAAAATTTGGCATTTCGTTCCTGTATTTTTCTTCGCTGAGCGGAGAATACGCCGACTTTTTTGAGCCGGAGACTGTGAAATAACGTCAACTTGTTCCACGGGGAACAACGAAAAAGAGAACCTCCCGGCGCTGGGAGGTTCTCTTTGTTTTTAGGTATTTTGCTCAGAAAAACGCGCTTTAGCCGATGGTCAGACCTGCAACGCTGGGCTCCTGAGCCTGAACAGTGCTCGGCATCTTATCAGTGACATCGATATACTGCTTCAGGATCGTCTCAAAGTCCAGATACTTTGCGTCTGCCTTGTACTCGATACGGGTAAAGGTAACGCGCATCGTTGCAGTTCCCTTGCTGCCAAGAGATTCTTTTACATCTACATACTCCGGCGCACTGTCGTTGCCTTTAAAGTAATAGGCGATAAAGATTTCCACCTTTTCACCATTGGAGGATGCTGCATAGGACTGGCTCTCAATGTAATAATCGCCTTTTGTTTCCTGCTTGAACTTGAGACCTTCGATCGGCATTACATTGCCGGGAACACCGCCGCCTGTCGAAGTGCCGCTGATCGGAGCAGAATAGTAATAGCCGAGCTTGCCCTGCTCTTTCGTAATGTCATCTTCCACAGAAGCAAGATTCCATTTCTTCTGCTTTGTCAGATCGGTAAGCACGATCTGGCTTGCTGTACTACCCTCGCTCTGGGTCGTAGCCTGTTGATAAGTACGGTTGCCATTGGTCACAACCAGCATATCAGCAGTCTCGCTCTCACCATTCATGGTGATATCCAGCTTAGAGCCCAAGGTATAGTTGGTGCCAAGCCTCTGGTAGAATTTTGCCGTCCGGCTGTTCTTGTAAGCAACGTTTTCTTCCTTGTCCTCGGTGCCACTGTTGGAGTTGCCGCCGGTCTCGCCGCCAGTTTCACCACCGGTCTCGCCGCCAGTTTCGCCGCCAGTTTCGCCGCTGTTAGAACCGCTGTTGGGGCCACTGTTAGGGCCACTGTTAGGGCCGCTGCCGGGGCCGCCGGTGCTGCCGCAGGCCGTCATCATGGAAACAGCCATGACTGCTGCCAATGCAACAGCTGCAATTTTCTTGGACAATCTCATCTTGATGTTCCTCCTGTTTTTGGTTTGAAGATTCAAACAGAAACGAACCCCTGAACGTTTCTATTTGTGTCCCTAGCTTAGTTCCCGCAAACGGACTTGTCAAGTCCCTTTCCATTTTTTGTCATTTTGTTCAAAAAATCACTTGAAAAAACAGCATTCTGATTCTGTATTTTGCTTTGCTGACCGGAAAAGTACTTCTATGCAGACCCCTTATTCCTCAGAACACCCCGGTGATGAAGATCTCCAGTCCGATGCCGATGAGGATGACGCCGCCCAGAATATTCGCCTTACCGGAAAGCTGTGTGCCGAACTTTTTGCCGATGCGCAAGCCCGCCATGCAGATGAAGAAGGTGACCACCGCAATGATGATGGCAGCGGTGAGCGCCATCAGCCAGCCGTATTCCGAGATGGTGAAGCCCACCGAGAGGGCATCAATGCTGGTAGCCACGCCCTGCATGAACAGCGCCCCGGCGCTGAGCTCTGCCGCTTCCTCGGCTTCCTCGCCGTGGATACCGTCCAGCAGCATCTTGCCGCCGATGTAACTCAGCAGCGCCAGCGCGATCCACGGGATCAGGGTCTCAAAGGACGAAAACAGCTCCACGATGGTGTGCACACACACCCAGCCGATCATGGGCATTGCGGCCTGAAAAATGCCAAAAGTGCCCGCGATTTTGCACATCGCGCCCTTGTTCATTTTAGGGTCATGCAGGCCGTTTGCCATGGACACCGAAAACGCATCCATCGCAAGCCCCACGCCCAGCAAAACGCTGTTGAGAAAAAACACAAAACTCCATTCCATTCTGTCTGCCTCCTGTTTGTTGACCGTAATCCAAACCAAAACAAAACCCGGTCCCGGGCGCATTGTACGTCCGGGACCGGGTGATTTTTTGAGATCCACTCCATGTGCACGGGCGCAGCAAACACGCACCAAAACACATGAGTCTCGCAAATGAAAGCAAGCCAGACCGGAAAGCGGTCATTATGTTGACTTGCTGCGCTCTGCAAAGCGCCTGCTACTCCCCCACGGGTATTGTGATTTCGTTTATTTTAGCACAGTTTCAAGGGGAAGTCCAGACAAACCTGACGGTGAAACGATTTTAAATGTGCTCCGCTTCGCTCTGCACATCAATAGCGGAAGAATTATTTATAATTTCGCGTTTGTCGCGCTCTGCGGAGCGCTCCAAACGCTATTTTCACGGGAGGGGTCGTAACGGAAAACGGCAGTTGCAGCGCCGCTTTCTGCGAAAGCGGCGCTGCGGAACACGATCTTCTCCCGTGAAAATGGGATAGCGGAACGCCCGCAGGCGTTCCGCTATCCCGAAAATATAAAATATTTTTTCCGCTGAAAATGCCCAAAGCGCACGCGGCGGGCATTCCAAATTGTCCCACGAAAGGAAGCATCATTGCGCAGGCAGATCATTCCTGCGCAGCAGAAAGCTTATGCCCGCAGGGCACATTATTCCTTTTCTTCCGGGTCTGCCTCCGGGGCTTCGGTGGCGGCGGCTGCATCGGCGGCTTCCATCTCGGCCAGCTGCTCGGCGGT
>CAKSZE010000091.1 GCA_934525325.1 uncultured Faecalibacterium sp. | reverse complement strand
TCGCTTTAACGCTTTTTTCGCTTCTCCATTTATAGCCCCTCAGTCGCTGCGCGACAGCTCCCCCAAGGGGGAGCGGGTACGCCCGCAAGCTTTGCGGTTGAGCCGGAAACTGTACCGCCATGCCAAAGGCTCCCTCTCTGAGGGAGTTCGTTCCAAACCCCTCCTGTGAAAAGGCAATTCTGGAAAATCCGCAGATTTTCCAGAATTGCAAAATTATAAATAATTCTTCCGCTGATGATGCGCAAAGCGAACGCGGAGCGCATTTTAAATCCTTAAATCGTAAAATGCAAAAGCATCCCTCAAAAGAGAAAGAGAGTATCATCCCTTATGAAAATTGCGTGTATTTCCCTTGGCTGCCCGAAAAATCAGGTGGATCTGGATGTGATGGTGCACATCCTGCTGTCTGCCGGGCACGAGACCGTGGCCGATCTGGCCGAAGCCGATGTCATCCTTGTGAACACCTGCGGCTTTATCGAGAGCGCCAAGACCGAAGCCATTGAAAACATTCTGGAAGCCTGCGCTTATAAGCAGCAGAACCCGAACCTGAAGGTCATCGTTACCGGCTGCCTTGCCGAGCGCTACCGCAGCCAGATCGAGGAAGAGATCCCCGAGGTGGACGCTGTTGTGGGCTGCGCCTCCAACAAGGCCATTGATACCATCGTGGAGCGGCTGTTCCACGGCGAAGATCACTTGGAAAGCTACGGTGCCAAAAAGGACTTCCCGCTGGGCGGCAAGCGCGTCATCGGCACGCCCGCCCACTATGCGTACTTAAAGATCGCCGAGGGCTGCAACAACCGCTGCCACTACTGCGCCATCCCGGGCATCCGCGGCCCGCTGCACAGCCGCGATATGGCCGACTGCGTAGCCGAAGCCCGCTGGCTGGCCGGTGAGGGCGTGAAGGAGCTTATCGTTGTGGCGCAGGACCCCACCGCCTACGGCGAGGACTGGGGCAAGCCCGGCAGCATCTGTGAGCTGCTGGACAAGCTGAACAAGGTGCCGGGGCTGGAATGGATCCGCATCATGTACGCCTACCCGGAGCGCATCACCGATGAATTCATCGCCGCCATGAAGCGCAACGAGAAGGTGGTGCCCTACCTTGACCTGCCTATCCAGCACTGCAACGATACCATCCTCAAGAACATGAACCGCCGCTCCACCCGCGCGGAGCTGCTGGAGGTGATCGGCAAGCTGCGCCGCGAGATCCCCGGCATCACCCTGCGCACCACCCTGATCGCGGGCTTCCCCGGCGAGACCGAGGAGCAATTCGAGGATCTGTGCAACTTTGTCAAGGAGGTGCAGTTCGACCGTCTGGGCTGCTTTGCCTACTCTGCCGAGGAAAATACCGTGGCGGCACGGATGGACGGCCAGATCGAGCAGGAGGTCAAGGACAAGCGTGCCGAGCTGGTGATGCAGATCCAGACCGGCATCATGGCGCAGAAACAGGCTGAAAAGGTGGGCCAGACCGTGCACGTTCTGTGTGACGGCATCGACGAGGAAAACGGCCTGTACCTCTGCCGCACCACCGGCGATGCGCCGGAGGTGGACGGCTGCGTCTGCGTTTCCAGCGAGGAACCGCTGTACCCCGGCCAGTTCTATGATGTGCTGGTAGAGGACAGCGACCTTTACGATCTGTATGGTACGGTCGTAAAATAACGAATTGGAGGATAAAACCTATGAATCTGCCCAATAAACTTACCCTGACCCGTATCATTCTGGTGCCGGTGTTCATGATCTTTGTGTCCCTGACCGGTCTGGACGGCATCGCGGACGGAACATTCAACGCCGCCTTCTACCTGCTGGCCGGTATCGTGTTTGCCGCTGCCAGCTTTACCGACTATCTGGACGGCCATCTGGCACGCAAGTGGCACATGGTCACGGATTTCGGCAAGTTTGCCGACCCGCTGGCCGACAAGCTGCTGACCACCGTGGCCTTCATCTACATGCTGCGGGACGGCGTGTGCAGCCCCGTGGTGCTGTGCATCATTCTGGCCCGCGAGTTTGCGGTGTCCGGTCTGCGCATGGTAGCCGCCGGTGCCAAGGACGGCAAGGTCATCGCCGCCAATATGTGGGGCAAGGTAAAGACCGTTTTGCAGATGCTGAGCATCATCTTCTACTTCTTCGGCACGGCCCTGAGCTACCGCGGCACGGTGGAAAGCGTTTCCATCGTGGTGGTGGTCTCCATCGCCCTGTGCTGGATGGTGGCTGCTGTGACCGCCATTTCCGGCATCAAGTACCTGTGGGATAACCGTAGCTTTATCAACACTGCAAAGTAAAAATGTGGAAAACCAAAGACCGCTGCACCTCACCGTGCAGCGGCCTTTTTGGTTGTGTTGGACGATTTAGAATGCCCTCCGCGTTGCTCTGGGCATAATCAGCGGAAAGATTATTTTTAATTCGCAATTCTGGAAAATCTGCGGATTTTCCAGAATTGCCTTTTCACGGAAGGGGTTTGGAACGAACTCCCTCAGTCAAAACCTGACGGTTTTGCCAGCTCCCTCTGGGAGGGAGCCTTTGGCATGGTGGGAAAGTTAGTGGCATAGCGCAAAGGCGTCCCCTTGAGGGCCGACTTCCCCCGCTCCGGGGGAAGATGTCACCGCAGGTGACAAAAAGGGGAATCTGGCGAACGTAGTGAGCCTGAGGGGGTCAGTGGCCGTTTTTTGTTGCAACCTGTCCAAGAAGTGCAGCTACATTTTGCACAATCTGCTAAAACTGCGTGGAGAACTTGACAAACCCGGGTGGGGGGTAGTATGAAGGTGGGGTCTGCTGCGCAAACACTTGCGCGGCGGGCAAATGCTTTATCAAAAACGGAGGAAAAACGTATGCGTTTGAAAATGAACAGACGAACCTTCCTGAAAGTGACGGGCACGGCTGTGCTGGCCGGTGCACTGGCTGGCTGCGGCGGCAGCGGTTCCGGCGGCGGTAACGGCGGCAACCCCGGCGGTGGGGATGGCCCGGAGAACCCCGGTGGCGGGGAAGAGCCCGGCAACCCCGGCGGCGGGGAGGATAAGCCCAGCGGCGGTAAAAAGGAACAAGGCTACTACACCGCAGCTGTCCCGGACACGCAGGGCGTGTATTGGACGTACCTCTACTGGAGCTCCGGCACCGAGGTGAGCCTGACCGGCTATAACCGCCACAAGGGCGCACGCCCCAACGGTAAGGTGACCCTGCCCAGTACATTGGATGGACTGCGTGTTACAGATGTGGATTCGAATGCCTTTGATATGCTGTACAAGTGCGACAAGGAAATGAATCCAGAAGACGAAAATTACACTTGGTCGGATTTCTCTGCTGTAACCGAGATGACAGTTCCAGCAAGCATCAACTGGATCGGGCATGCAGCGTTTAGAGCGACCGTCGATGCGGGTGTAGGAACGCATCGCACTTCTACATCGCTGAAAAAGATTACTTTTTTGGGAAGCACTCATTTGGGAAACGCTGTATTTTCTGACTGCGACAAGCTGGAGGAACTTGTTGGTTCGGAGAAAATTACGATCGATGATATAAATGTACTACCGGAGAACTGCTTTGGAAATACAGGTTTTAAGGAATTGACTATTTCTCAGAACCTGATGAGTGACGGCGTATTTGCAGAATGTAAGAAATTGGAAAAGGTTACGATCCAAAAGGGAAATGACAAGATCAGTAGTGGTATCTTCGCCAGCTGCTATGCGTTGAGCAGGGTGTATATTCCCAGTACAGTCAAAACGATTGAGAGCAGTGCATTCTTCGTATACCCGGAAGAAATGATTGGTACAAAACCTGCTGACCTGACCGTCTACTATGGCGGCAGCGAAGCACAGTGGAAGAACCTGATGCAGAAAACGGCAGACGGCAACGACCGCCTGAAAGATGCAAAGGTGCTGTACGGCCAGAGCCCGGACGACATGAAGTAAACAGAACATTAACCCAAAATAGCGGAGACCCGCTGCACGAAACCAAGGTGCGGCGGGTCTCCGTTTTGTATGCGTTTGGAAAATGCGGAAAATGCCGCTTCCCTCCACGACCCTCCCGTGAAAATGCAATGCCGGAGCGTCCGCAGACGCTCCGGCATTGCTCTATTAAAAATAATTTTTCCGCTGATTATGCCCAGAGCAACGCGGAGGGCATTTAAAATCGTTTTTCGACTGCCGTCAGGAAAGCACTGCGCTTTCCTCCACCTTGTCCAGCACTGCCAGCTGCAAAGCGTTCAGCATACTGCGCTGTGCGCCGTAGGTGTCGGCATAGGAGCTGTTGGCGCTGTCGATCTGCTCCTGCGTGGGGGCGATGTCCAGCTGCTCCGCAATGGCCTGAAAGACCAGATCCTGCTTGGCAAGATGCTCAAAGTAGGCGTCAGAATCTGCCAGCATCGCATTAGCATCGGCGTAGCCCTTGGCCTGTGCGTAGGCGTCCAGCTCCATGCCGTACTGGGTAGCCAGCTGGGAGTGGTAGTTCA
>CAKSZE010000090.1 GCA_934525325.1 uncultured Faecalibacterium sp. | reverse complement strand
GATGGAAAGAGTAGTTCCATCCTCAAACCGGGCTTCCACTCGGTTGGTGTCCATGTTGTAGCGGCAGGAAAGCAGTTGCATCATAGTAAGATCCTCCTAAACTTGATTTTGGTGTGCGGTCACTCAAATCAATGCCGTCAAACCGGTGGTGGATTTATAGTTTCTAATTGTGCTAAACTCCAGTGGGAACTTACTATCACAAGAGGAGTAAGTGATTTTGATATCGAACATCGACAATTCGGCAATAAGTATATTGTGCAATACAGAGAATTTCAATTGCGACTTCGCGCTCGATTGACTTGCAACGCAAAATGCGTTACAATATAATTGAGGTGATAACCATGGAAAAAACGATGACACTCAATCTTCGTGTGAACCCTACCGTCAAGCAACAAGCCGAAGATGTGCTGAAGCAACTCGGCATCCCGATGGCAACGGCCATTGATATGTACCTGCGCCAGATCACCCTGACTGGCGGCATCCCCTTCTCGCTGTCTTTGCCGAAATCTCCTGCGGCTCTGAACGCTGACACCATGACCGATGACCAGCTTCATGCAGCCTTGCAGGTAGGCATTAAGGAAATTCAGAACGGTGATACCGTGGATGCCGCAAGCGCATTCGCACAGTTCAGGGAACAGCACAGATGAAACAGTATGACGTGAAAATTTCCCATGTAGCCCTCAGTGATATGGAGCAGATTTACAGCTACATTGCTGACCGTCTGCTGGAGCCTGACACGGCTATGGGGCAGTATAACCGCATTGCAGAAGCTATCCAATCGCTGAACATCCTGCCGGAACGCTGTGCGCTAGTGGAAAGTGAGCCGGAGCGCACCCAAGGGCTGCGGCAGATGCTGGTGGACAACTACTCGGTGTTCTACATCGTGGGCGAGGATGCTGTGTCGGTGGCTCGTGTGCTGTATAGTGCATCCGATCTTGTGCGCCGCCTGCGGAGAATGAAGTGAAAGGGGTGTTTGCATGACCGCCGTGATCTATGCCCGCTATTCCAGCGATAACCAGCGCGAAGAATCTATCGAAGGCCAGATTCGTGAATGTACGGCTTATGCCGAAAAGAACGGCATCACCGTGGTCAAGCACTACATTGACCGCGCCCTTTCTGCCAAAACCGATAACCGCCCGGATTTCCAGCAGATGATCAAGGACAGCGAGAAGCGGTTGTTTGACATTGTGCTGGTCTGGAAACTCGACCGCTTTGCCCGAAACCGTTATGATTCAGCGCACTATGAGTACCAGTTGGAGCGCAACCATGTCAAGCTGGTGTCTGCCACGGAGCCTATCTCTGACAGCCCTGCGGGTATCATGGTCAAGAGTATGCTCACCGGCATGGCTGAATACTACTCGGCAGAACTTTCTGAAAAAGTTGTGCGCGGCATGACTGAGAATGTGCTGAAAGGCAAGTACAACGGCGGCACGATTCCCATTGGCTTCAAGGTCGACGAGGAGAAGTTCTTTCAAGTCGACCCGCTGAAAGCTCCCTTTGTGGTAGAAGCCTTCCGGCGGTACAATGAGGGCGCGACCATGAAAGAACTGATGAACTGGCTGAACGACAGTGGCGTGACCACCAACCGCAACCAGAAGTTTACCTACAACAGTATTCAGAAGCTGTTGACGAACAAACGGTACATCGGTGAAAACCACTTCAAGGACATTGTGATGCCCGACAGCATCCCGGCCATCGTGGACAAGGACTTGTTTGAAGAAGTGCAGCAAAAAATCAAGAAGAACAGCCGCGCTCCTGCCCGTCACAAGGCCGAGGACGATTACTTGCTCACCACCAAGCTGTTCTGCGGAATGTGCGGCGCGATGATGTTCGGCGAGTGCGGTACGGGTCGGAACAAAGTCGTTCATCATTATTATAAGTGCGCCACCGCGAAGCGTTTCAAGACCTGCAAGAAAAAGACCGTCCGTAAAGAGTGGCTGGAAGATTTGGTCGTGGCTGAAACCATGAAGCTGATTCAGGACGATGCCGTGATTGATGCCATCGTTGCAGAAGTCATGGAGTTGCAGGATCAGGAAAACACCACGCTCCCCTTACTGGAAAAGCAGATGCGCGAGGTGGAGAACGGCATTGAGAATATGCTGAACGCTATCCAGGCGGGTGTGCTGACCAACTCCACCAAATTGCGGCTGGAAAAGCTGGAAGCCCAGCAGAAAGAGCTTGAGGTTCGGATTGCCGAAGAAAAAATCGCTCGGCCACGGTTGAGTGAAAATCAAGTTCGGTTCTGGCTGACCCGGTTCCGCAAACTCGACCCGAATGTGAAAAGCCACCGTGAAACGCTTATCAATACATTCGTGAACGCTGTTTATCTCTATGATGAAAAAGTTTTGATTACATTCAACTACAAAGACGGCACAAAAACCATCACTTTCGACGAAATCGCCGCCAAAGATGCCTCAGAGGGCAATGGTTCGGATTTGGGTTGCTTCGCTCCACCAAGAACTCCGGTATCCGATGGGTACCGGAGTTTCTGTTTTATCTGCCAAACAAGAGGGACACAAGGGTGGATTCGAACAGCAACAGCGACGACCGCTGCCTGCGGCAGAAACAGGGAGGAGCTGTTGGGGCTGCGGCCAGCAGGATGCGCGTGCCGCCCAAGGCACGATGCAGCCGCTGGGAGCCGCGACCCGGGCTCCTTTTTTGCGCGGCTCGCGCAATCCACCCGCGCCCACCAAAAAACCGCAACGTATCCCAATACGCTGCGGTTTTGTTTTACTATGCTTTGATATTTTCTCTTTACCTGCCCGTCAGAGCAGCTGTGCTAGAATGCTGTTTTGAACGATAAGCCCGGCGGGGGTCAGAGCGAGGGTGCGGCCATCAAAGGTGGCATACCCGGCGCGGACGCAGTTTTGCACAAAGGCCAGCTGCGCGGTGGAAAACTGCTTGCCGTACAGGGTTTTGTAGGCTTCAAGGTCAAGCCCCTTGCGCAGCCGCAGCTGTAAGATCAGGTAGTCCTCTGCACCGCAATTGCCGTCCATGATGGGCGCGGCGGCGTCCTGCAAAAAGGCGGCGGTGTCCGGCGCGTAGCAGAACCGCTTGCCGCCCATGCAGGAGTGTGCCGCAGGGCCAAGGCCAAGATAGTCGCCGCAGTCCCAGTAGATGAGGTTGTGGCGGCCCTCGTAGCCCGGCTTTGCAAAGTTGGAGATCTCGTACTGGCGATAGCCGTGGTGTTCCAGTTGTTCCACGGCGTAAAGGTAGAAATCGGCGGCTTCATCGCCGGTGGGCAGACCCTCCGGCGGGTGCTTGCCGAAGGCAGAGTCCGGCTCGATCTTTAAAAGGTAGGC
This sequence comes from uncultured Faecalibacterium sp., assembly GCA_934525325.1. Lineage (GTDB taxonomy): Bacteria > Bacillota > Clostridia > Oscillospirales > Ruminococcaceae > Faecalibacterium. Next base: position 1,224 of record CAKSZE010000090.1, on the reverse strand, counting down.
CGAGATGTGGGTGGCGCCGCCCTTTTCGATCAGCTCCAGTGTCTCGTCAAACTCGGCTTGCGTATAATGGGGCAGCGCCAGCATGATATCGCCGCTGATGTTCTCAAACCCGGCGCGCTGGGCGGCGGCAAAGGCTGCCCGCGCCTGCTTGGCATTGTGCGGGCGGCCAAGGGTGCGCAGCTGGGTGTCCCGGGCAGACTGCACCCCGAAGGAGATGCGGTTCACCCCCGCTGCCCGAAAGCCCCGCAGGCTGTCCTCGGTGACGGTCTCGGGGTTTGCCTCCAAGGTGATCTCTGCACCGGGCACAGGCTCTGCCGCCCGGATGAGCCGATCTGCTTGCGCCGGGGTGAGCAGGCTGGGCGTGCCGCCGCCGAAATAGACGGTATCCGGCCGCAGGGGCGCATCCGGCGCAAAGCGGTGCAGCTCCCGCAGCAGCGCGTCCACATAAGCGTCCGGTACGCCCCGCTCCCCGGGGTGGGAATAAAAATCGCAGTACCGGCATTTGGAAAAACAGTAGGGAATATGCAGATAAAGTCCAAGGGACATACAATATCACAGCCTTTTTCATGAAACGTTCATTTCTATGCAGTATACTATATTCCGTAGACCGGAGCAAGAGAGAAATGCTCCGGCAGAATAGACTGGAGGAACCCAGATGAGTTACAACAATTACAACCGTGGCTATGCAGAGCCTACAATGACCTCGGCTGATTATATGACCCGCACCTACCGCTGGATGGCGCTGGGACTGCTGATCACCTTTGCGGCGGCTTTTGTCACCGCCACCACCCCGCTGTTCTATGTGGTCAACTCGCTGTACCTGCTGTTCACCATTGCCGAGCTGGCGCTGGTGTTCGTGCTGAGCGCCCGGGTGCAGAATATGTCCGTGGGCGCGGCAAGAGGGGTGTTCTTAGGCTACGCCCTGCTCAACGGCATGGTGCTGAGCTATTATTTCCTTGCCTTTGATCTGGGCACGCTGGTGCTGGCCTTCCTTGCCACCTCGCTGTATTTCGGCCTGATGGCAGTTTACGGCACCACCACCCACAAAGACCTGTCCGGCTGGGGCCCCAAGCTGATGATGGCGCTGTTTGCGCTGGTTCTCACCGGTTTCGTTGGTCTGCTGTTCGGCATGGGCTTTATGACTACGGTGCTGTACTCCGGCATCGGTCTGGTGGTGTTCATGCTGCTGACCGCCTACGACACCCAGAAGCTGAGCCAGATGTA
>CAKSZE010000089.1 GCA_934525325.1 uncultured Faecalibacterium sp. | reverse complement strand
GACCAGCGCTATTGGATGGAGGGCGAGGTCGGCCGCGCCGACCATATCCGGGACGCCTTTGCAAAGCTGGGCTTTACGGAGGTGGAACTGTTCAACTATACCCACAGCCTGAACGACACCCCGGACACTGTGGCCTGTGCCATCGCCCGCAAAACGCTGGTGCGCGGCGGCAGACAGGTGACCATCATCGGGGCATTCCTGCGCGGCTCCGGCTATGGAGCCGAGTGGTCCGGCAACCTTCATGCAGGGCCCGGCAGCGCCCACACCGGCTTTGTGACGGCGGCGCGGCAGCTGGTCGAGAAAATACGCGGATACGTTCAGGCATCGGCAAAGCGTCAGTCGCTGGGCACTTTAAAGCTCTGGATGGGCGGTTACAGCCGGGCCGGCGGTGTGACCAACCTTGTGGCGGCGCGCCTGCCTGCCGTGCTGCCGCAGCTGGAAAAGAAAAACACCTACGTCTATACCTTTGCCGCCCCGGCAGCCCTGACGGCGGCAGACTGCCCCGATCTACAACAGGATTTTGACAACAACCACGCGGCAGACGGCAGCCTGAAAAAGAAGTGGGGCACCAGCAACATCTTCAATATCGTTTCCAGCGGTGACGTGATCCCCCGGGTGCTGCCCGCAGAGTGGCGCTTCTACCGCAACGGCAACGACCGCTTTCTGCCCTCCACGGTCATCCCGGAGGAGCTGGAGGCACTGAACGACCGCAATGCACGGATGGAGGGCACGCCGATGGACTTCGGGCGGCTGGCTGTCTCCGAGGAGACCGATGCCGTGATACAGTCCATGCTGGACCTGTTCGGCGACCGTCAGACCTACTACGAGGACTACGAGGACGCCATGCGCTGTATGCTGCAATGCGCCAACACCCGCACGGAGGAAGAAGTGACCCGGGGCATCATACGGGACGATGCCGCCGTGGTGGCACAGCTGCGCAGCATGGAGCTGATGCAGCGTTTCCCGCAGGAAAAGGTGGAGCGCTGCGTACAGGCGGCCTCGGCGCTGAGCCGCCCGTTGCTGGAAAAGCTGGGCAGCACGGTGCCGCTGCAGGCGCAGCAGATCGTCATCCCCATGCTGGCGGTCGGCCTGTGCTTTGAGCTGCAGCCGGATACCGTACAGATGGTGGCAAACTTTGTTCTGTCCACCATCACGGTAAAGGGGCAGCTGAGCGGTATGTTAAAGACCATGATGTGCCACTTTATGGAAAACTACATCACCGTGCTGGAATACTACGACCCTGCCGACCACGGTATGGAACCCTACACCCGGCAGGAGGAGCTATAAGCAAGAGGCTGCTGCACAAAGGTTTGTGCAACAGCCTCTTATTATTTTGTATTATATTACGTTCTGTAAAGCATTTTCAGGCATTTTCCCCTGCATCCGGGTGGGCATCGGTGTCCAGCAGAGATTGCTTTACCTTGAGCAGGTTCTGGGGGCTTACCGAGAAGCTGCGCAGACCAAGGTGCAAATACTGCGCCGTGTTGGCGGGGTTGCCCACGGCAAGGCCGCAGATGGTCACCGGGACGTGGTGCGCACCCGCGGCATCCATCACCATGGAGATCAGCTTTTTCATGGCCGGGCTGGCGGGGCGGTAGTAGTGCTCTGCGCTGGCAAGTTCCCGGTCGGCGGCGTGGGTGTACTGGGTCAGGTCGTTGGTGCCGATGACCAGAAAATCGCAGCCGTGGGCTATAAAGTCCTCCACCGTCAGGCAGGCGGCGGGGATGCTCAGCATCACGCCGAACTGGGTGTTTTCGTTAAAAGGCACGCCCCGCTCCCGCAGGCTCTGGCGGCAGTGCTCCACGATGCTCATGGCGGCGTCCCAGTCCTCCACCTCTGTCACCATGGGGAACATCACCCGCAGCGGCCCGCGCGCGGCGGCGCGCAGCAAGGCGCAGATCTGGGTCTGAAACTGTTGGGGCTGGCGCAGGCTGTTGCGGATGCCGCGCAGGCCGAGCTTAGAGGACTGCGGCCCCTGATTGGCATCGGCCACGGTGCGGTCGGAGCCGAAGTCGAAGGTGCGCACGGTCACCGGACAGCCGTTTGCCGCCGCCAGACAGGAGCAGTAGAAGAAATACTGCTCCTGCTCGTCCAGAATGCGCCCGGGCAGCATCATGTAGCCGCTGCGCAGCAGCCCCACGCCCTTGGCGCCGGACTGCATGGCAGTGTCGATGTCCTCCGGGCCGAAGCAGTTGGCAAGCAGTTCAAAGGGCACGCCGTCCCGCGTCTCGTCCGGCAGGCTGTGCAGCTGCTTCATCTCCGCGTCCTCGCGCTGGAGCTGGCAAATGCTGGCTTCCGCCTGCTGGCGGGCAACGGCGTCCGGGTCAAGGATGCAGTTGCCGTTGGTTGCGTCCAGAATGACGGTGCGCCCGTCGCAGTCGTCCAGAAAATCCTTGCCCACCTGCACGATGCCCGGGATATTCATTGCCCGGGCAATGATGGCGGCATGGCTCTGGCCGCTGCCCTCGGCGGTGATGACGCCTAAGATCATGCCGGAGGGCACACTGAACAGGTCGGTGGGCATCAGCCGGTCGGCGGCAAGGATCACCGGATGATCCAGCGCCAGCCACACCCGGGGGCGGTTGTTCAGGATGTTGATCACCCGGCGGGTGGCGTCCAGAATATCCACGCTGCGCAGCTGCATATAGGGGTTATCCTTCATGTTGGCAAGCTGGTCGGCGTAGCGCTGCCCCACTTGATGCATGGCCGCCGAAGCGCTGATGCCCGCATTGATGCAAAAGCGCACCTCGTTCATCATGCCCTCGTCGTCCAGCATCATGCTCTGGAACAAAAAGATGGCCTGCTCGGTGGGGGCGGCGCGCTCCGCCATGGAGTCCAGCTCGTTCTGCGCCGTGTGTACAGCGTTTGCCAGCAGCCGCAGCTCCCGCTCCGGGTTGAAAGGCCCGTGGCTGAAGGTCTCCACATGGTGTTCCAGACGGCTCACCTGCCCCAGCACCAGTCCCGGGGATGCGGATACGCCTTTATAAACCTTCATCTTCTGTCACCTCCGGCAAAGCCGGTGCGGTCAAAGTGCGCCACACCAGCGCCTGTAAGAATGTATTGGGCAGCAACGCGGCCAGCGCCGCCTGCCCGGCGGTGCTGCTGCCTGTAAACAGCGGGGCAAAGCTTTCCATGCGGTCTTTATCGCACGCCGCCAGAAACGCCTGGGCCAGCGTCCGGGTGGTGTAGAAATGGGTGGGGTCTACTCCGGCATCCTCGGCGGCGGCTTCCAGCGGGGCAAGCTGGGCGTCCTTCATCCGCGCCAGCAGCAAGGCAGCGTCTGCGGTCAGGGTGACGGGGTACTTCTCCCGCACCTCCTTCTGCACCGCGTCAAAGGCTGCGCGGAAGGCTTCGGCATCGGCGCTGCTGTCCGCACCGCTGTCCACCGCGTAGGCACAGCCCCGGATGCGTCCAAAGGCGCGCAGGGTGTCGTAGTAGCCCAGTTCCATATTGCGCTTGGCGGTGTCGGGGTCGAAGTGGAGGATATCCCCCAGCTCCCAGTAGCTGCGGATCATGGTGGTGGGCAGGCCGGTCAGGTTGGGGCGGGTGATGCCCACGCCCTCTAAGTCCACACAGACCAGTTCCTCTGCGCCCATGGTCTTGGCAAGACCGGTGGGCATATTATCGCTGTACCCGCCGTCCAGAAACTTGACCCCGTCGATCTGCCGCGCCCGCAGGGCAGGGAAGCAGGCCGCCGAAGCCATCAGGTAGTCCCGCACCTGCCCGGCGGGGATATCCTCCAGCGTCAGTTCCCGGGGGCGCAGCCCGCGCTGCTCCACCGTCACGATGCCGAACCGGATAGGCGCTGCCCGCAGCGCATCCTCGTCCAGCACACGCTCCACGATCTCCTCCAGCGGGGTCACGTCCATGCCGCCCGCCTTTACCACCCGGAGCAGAAACTGGTGCAGGGCAGAAAGATCGGCGTTCTCCTCCGGCAGCTCCATCACATCCCGGCTGCGGATGGTCAGCCACATATCCCGGGCGGTCTCGTACAGATCCAGCACGAACATGGCACCGTTCAGCCCGCCCACGCTGGTGCCGGTGATGATCTGCGGGTGCCAGTCCAGCTCCATCAAAGCCCGCCAGACGCCCACCTGATAGCTGCCGCGCGCGCCGCCGCCTGCCAGCACCAGCGCCTTTTGCGTGGGATCTCTGCGTTCCATATCAAACCCTCCCGTGCACGTTCCCGGTATTTCCAACATTGTTATAATTATACCATACTTTTGGGTAAAATTCTCCCGTTTTTTCGGGGATGATGCCTTTTTCCTGTGAAAGTTTCGTGCTATACTAACCGGAGATAAGTATAAAGGCGGCCCGGAGGGGCGCACAACAGGAGGAACGTATGCACTGCAAACAATGGATCTTTGATATGGACGGCACCCTGACCGACAGCATGGTGGTGGTATGGGAGGGTGCCCCGGAGGCGCTGCTGGCGCGCTTTGGCCGCACCCCGAAGGCAGACCTGCACGAGACCCTGCTGACCATGGGCATGGAGGACGGCGCACAGTACCTTATCCGGGAGTATGCGCTGCCGCTGGAT
>CAKSZE010000088.1 GCA_934525325.1 uncultured Faecalibacterium sp. | reverse complement strand
GCTGCCTTGGTGTAGCCCAGCTTCTGGTAAGCGTAGTCAGCCATCTTGATGCCCTGGAACGGGTCGGTGAAGGTTGCACGGAACACGTTGGCGTTCACGGTGTCAGTCTCGGCATCGTAGGTAACAGCCTCGGCAGTAGCGGAAGCGGTGACCATGGGCATATTGTAATCGGCGCTCTCAGCGGCGACAGCCAGCGTCGGGGTGGTGGTAACATCGCCCACCAGAGCGGTGATGCCCTGATCGCACATCTTGGTAAAGCAGGTAACAGCCTGGGTAGCATCGCCCTGCTCGTCCATGGTGATGATCTCCAGCTGCTTGCCGTTGACACCGCCATCAGCATTGACCTGCTTCAGGTACAGGGTAGCGCCGTTGATAACAGCCAGACCGTAAACGGAAACATCGCCGGTCATGGGGCCCAGAACGCCCACCTTGATGGTGCTGCCGGAAGCAGCAGCGGAACCGGCGGTAGAACCGGCAGCAGAAGAAGCAGCAGTGCTTGCGGAAGAACCGCCGCAGGCAGTCAGAGCGCTTGCTGCGGCAACAACACCGGCAGCGGCCATGAACTGACGACGAGTGATCATCTTTTTCATAAAAATCTCCTCCTTCGGAGTGTTCTATAAAGTAAATTGATAAAAACGGAAGCAAGGCCCTTCCCCTCTAAAGCGGCCTTGCTCCTGTTCTTGTCTGTTATTATAGCTATCTGGTTTCAAATCCGCAATTCACAAACCGTCCATACTTTTGGGCGCATTTTCTCGGCTTTGTTGATACTTTATACAAAAATTAGAGCACGATTTTGTGCACTATTTCAAATTGTTCATTTTGTTTATCTGTGAAATGAAACGGATTCACAAGTTGCAAAAAGGTTACAGGGTCTCCATCTCGGCGTCGGCGGCAAATTCGGCCTCAGCGCGGACTTCGGCGGCCTGTCCCTCGACCTCGGCAGCAGCCACCGGCTGTGCCAGCGCCTTGCGGATGGCGGTGGCGTAGAACACCATGGAAAGCGCCGTGCCGATGCACCAGCCCACAGGCCATGCCATCCAGATGCCGGTGGAGCCCAGCGCGGTGGCACTGAGCACGGCGGCAATGCCTACGCGCAGGATCAGGTCGGTGAAGGTGGCGATCATGAACCGCACCATCAGGCCGCAGCCGCGCAGGATGCCGTCCGCCACCAGCTTGACCGACACCACAAAGTAGAAGGGGGAGAGGATGCGCAAAAACAGCATACCGGTGTCAATGGCGGGGCCCTGCGGGTCGTTCATGAACAGCAGCAGCAAAAAGCGGCCAAAGAAGAAGTACAGCACCACCAGCGGCACGCACAGCAGCCACACCAGATTGCGGCCTGCGCCAAAGCCCTCCTTGACGCGCTCCATCTTACCGGCACCCATGTTCTGGGAGGTGTAGTTGGAGATGCCGTTGCCCAAGGTGGTAAAGGAGGTGATGACCATGTTGTTCAGCTTGACAGCGGCAGAATAGCCTGCAATGACGCTGGCACCAAAGGTGTTGATGATGCTCTGCAGGATGATGTTGCCCACCGAGACAAAGCTCTGCTGCAGGATGCTGGGCACAGCCACCACAGCCACCTTGCCCAGCATGACCCAAGAGAACAGCTGCACATGACCCGTGGTGTGGAAAGCGCGGATGCGGCGGAACACCACCACCATGGCCAGCACGCAGCTGACACCCTGACACAGGAAGGTAGCCCATGCCACACCGGCGATGCCCATCTTAAAACCGGCTACAAACAGGATATCCACACCGATGTTGGACAGGGAAGAGACGGCAAGGAAGTAGAAGGGGGTCTTGCTGTCGCCAAGGGCAGAGAAGATGCCGGTGGCAATGTTGTAGAAGAACATGAAGGGCAGACCCAGAACGTAGATGTCCAGATACAGCGCAGAATCCGCAAGGATCTCCTCCGGGGTGTTGATGAGCTCCAGCAGGGCGTCGCAGCCCAGCAGACCAATGCCCATCAGCACCGCGCACAGCACCGCAGAGCCGATGAGGGAGGTGTAGACCGAGGTCTTCATCTCACCGTATTCCTTTGCGCCGAAGTAGCGGGACACGATAACCGAGCAGCCGATGTTGCAGCCGAAGGCAAAAGCGATGAAGATCAGGGTGATCTCGTAGCTGTTGCCCACCGCAGCCAGCGCGTTCTCGCCGATGAACTTGCCCGCCACCAGACTGTCGGCGATGTTGTACAGCTGTTGGAAAATGATGCTGCCGAACATGGGCAGACAGAATTGCCACAATACCTGTGACGGCTTGCCCACCGTCAGATCCTTATTCATTGCAAAAATCCTCCTCTATAACGACTATAAAAACGACTATGAATGGTAAAAACAGCGTAAATGCCGCAACCAGTATAGAACCGAACTGCCAAAAAGTAAAGAGAATTTTTGGTATATCTGCCATACGAAATTTACATGGCAGACATAGTGTATCCCCGCTGCCGCAAAGGGGCAGACTGTAAACGGGTTTTCCACGGCGGTTTGCGTCCCGGTTAAAAATTTAGGGCTGCAAACATCCGCACCGGCTCTTGCGCCGGGGCGCAAAGCGTGGTAGGATATTGATAGTTAGTTAGATATAACTATCCGAAATAGAGCAGTTCCCCGCCTGCCCGCCCGGGCGGTATGGGAGAAAAAATGATATTCAGGAGGGTTTTCAAGATGAATTATCTGGAGATTGAATCTGTTGTAGGCCGCGAGATCCTAGATTCCCGCGGCAACCCCACCGTGGAAGCCGAGATCACGCTGGCGGACGGCACTGTGGCACGCGGCTGCGCCCCTTCCGGTGCATCCACCGGCGAGTTTGAAGCGCTGGAGCTGCGGGACGGCGACAAGAGCCGCTACTTGGGCAAGGGCGTGACCAAGGCGGTGGAAAACATCAACACGGTCATTGCGGACGCCGTGGTGGGCATGGATGCTTCCGACATTTACGCCGTGGACGCCGCCATGCTCAAAGCCGACGGCACCAAGGACAAGTCCAATCTGGGCGCAAATGCCATTCTGGCGGTGTCCATTGCAGCCTGCCGCGCAGCAGCCGCTTCGCTGGAAATGCCGCTGTACCGTTTTCTGGGCGGCGTAAACGGCAACCGCCTGCCCGTGCCCATGATGAACATCCTGAACGGCGGCGCACACGCCGCCAACACCGTGGACACGCAGGAGTTCATGATCATGCCGGTGGGCGCACCCTCCTTTAAGGAAGCGCTGCGCTGGTGCGCCGAGGTGTTCCACGCGCTGGCTGCTATCTTGAAGTCCAAGGGGCTGGCTACCTCCGTGGGCGATGAGGGCGGCTTTGCGCCCAACCTTTCCAGCGACGAGGAGACCATCGAGACCATTCTGGCTGCTATCGAAAAGGCGGGATATGTGCCGGGTAAGGACTTTATGCTGGCGATGGATGCCGCCGCTTCCGAGTGGAAGAGCCCCAAGGGAAAGGGCTTCTACAAGCTGCCCAAGGCGGGCACCGAGTTCACCTCCGCCGAACTGATCGCACACTGGAAGAGCCTTGTGGAGAAGTACCCCATCATCTCCATCGAGGACGGTCTGGACGAAGAGGACTGGGAAGGCTGGCAGCAGATGACCCGCGAGCTGGGCGGCAAGGTGCAGCTGGTGGGCGATGATCTGTTTGTGACCAACACCGAGCGTCTGGCAAAGGGCATCCAGCTGGGTGCGGGCAACGCCATCCTGATCAAGCTGAACCAGATCGGTTCAGTCTCCGAGACTTTGGAAGCCATCAAGATGGCGCACAAGGCCGGTTACAACGCCATCAGCTCCCACCGCTCCGGCGAGACCGAGGATACCACCATTGCGGACTTGGCTGTGGCGCTGAACACCTGCCAGATCAAGACCGGCGCGCCCAGCCGCACCGAGCGTGTGGCAAAGTACAATCAGCTGCTGCGCATTGAGGAGCAGCTGGGCGAAAGCGCCGTCTACCCCGGCATGGAAGCGTTTTAAGTAAGACGATTTGGAATGCCCTCCGCGCTGCTCTGGGCATTTTCAGCGGAAATAATATTTATAATTTCGGTACACCGGAGCGTCTGCGGACGCTCCGGTGTACCCTTTTCACGGGAAGGGCGTAAAGGCAAACGGCAGCTGCATCCACTTGTGACCCCTTGTGACCCCTTCTGTGAAAGTGCGTTTGGAGCGGCCCGCAGGCCGCGACAAACGCGAAATAAATAATATTCCTTGAAGGATGGCCAAAGCGCACGCGGAGGCCATTTTCAATCGTCTTTCCATCATTTACCACCACGGCATTTGCAATCCTGCGGCGGGCTGGTTCGTATATAAGGCAGACCGGCACCCGGCAGCAGCCGGGACGGAAAGAAACGAAAGGAGCAAACCTTCCATGTTTCAAAGCCTTGGGCCGCTGCTCAACCTTTTGGGCGGCGGCAGCTTGACAAAGCTGCTTCTATTTTTGCTAAAGGGGCTGTTCGGCTGAAACGGACGGTCTGAAAGGAGAATACCATGCTGATCGTATTGGAGCATCTGCTGGGTCGGATCAATCTGCCCGGTATGTGGTGGATCATCTCTGAGCGCTGGCTGTGA
>CAKSZE010000087.1 GCA_934525325.1 uncultured Faecalibacterium sp. | reverse complement strand
GGCAGGGAAACGCTGCCCAGCTGACGCATCTTCTTTTTGCCTTCCTTCTGCTTTTCCAGCAGCTTCTTTTTACGGGAGATATCGCCGCCGTAACACTTGGCCAGCACGTCCTTGCGCATGGCCTTGACCGTCTCGCGGGCAATGATCTTGCCGCCGATGGCTGCCTGCACCGGGATCTCGAACAGGTTGCGCGGGATGTTGTCCCGCAGCTTTTCGCAGATGCGGCGTCCCTTGGCGTAGGCATTGTCCCGGAACACGATCATGGACAGGGCGTCCACGGGGTCGCCGTTGAGCAGGAAGTCCAGCTTGACCAGATCACTCTCGCGGTACTCCTTGAACTCGTAGTCGTAGCTGGCGTAGCCCCGGCTGCGGCTCTTGATGGCATCAAAGAAGTCGTACACGATCTCGCCCAGCGGCAGCGCATAGTGCAGGTCCACCCGCACATCGTCCAGATACTTCATATCGATCAGCACGCCGCGCTTGCTCTGGCACAGATCCATCAGACCGCCCACATAGTCGTTGGGGGTGTACAGGTGCACATCCACAAAGGGCTCTTCCTGCTTGACGATATTGCTGGGATCCGGGTAGCTGGAGGGGTTGTCGATCATCTCCACCGTGCCGTCGGTCAACGTCAGGCGGTAGCGCACGCTGGGGGTGGTGGTGATGATATCCAGATCGAACTCCCGCTCCAGGCGCTCGGTGATGATCTCCATGTGCAGCAGACCCAAAAAGCCGCAGCGGAAGCCGAAGCCCAGCGCAGCGCTGGTCTCCAGTTCAAAGGTCAGGGAGGCATCGTTCAGCTGCAATTTTTCCAGCGCATCCTTCAGGTCGGGGTACTTGGCACCGTCGGCGGGGTAGATGCCGCAGAACACCATGGGCTTGACCTGACGGTAGCCGGGCAGCGCTTCTGCGGTGGGGCGCTCTGCCAGCGTGACGGTATCGCCCACGCGGGTGTCCTGCACCGTCTTGATGCTGGCGGTCAGATAGCCTACCTCACCGGCCTGCAGCTGAGCGCAGGGAGTCAGGGCGGTAGCACCCATGTGACCCACCTCCACCAGCGTGAACTCTGCACCGGTCGCCATCATGCGGATGGTGTCGCCGGGCTTTACCGTGCCCTCAAACACGCGGATGTAGACGATGACGCCCTTGTAGCTGTCGTAGATGCTGTCGAAGATCAGCGCCTTGAGGGGTGCGTCCGGGTCGCCGGTGGGGGCGGGGATATCGCTGACCACCCGTTCCAGCACCTGATCAATGTTCAGGCCGGTCTTAGCGGAGACGCGGGGCGCGTCCATGCAGGGCAGGCCGATCACGTCCTCCACCTCCTGCGCCACCTCGTCCGGGTGGGCGCTGGGCAGGTCGATCTTGTTCAGGATGGGCACCAGTTCCAGATCATGCTCCAGTGCCATATAGGTGTTTGCCAGCGTCTGCGCCTCTACGCCCTGCGTGGCGTCCACCACCAGAATCGCGCCCTCGCAGGCAGCCAGACTGCGGCTGACCTCGTAGGCAAAGTCCACATGACCCGGGGTGTCGATCAGGTTGAACTCGTAGGTCTTGCCGTCCTTTGCGGTATAGTTCATGGTCACGGCGCGCGCCTTGATGGTGATGCCGCGCTCGCGCTCGATATCCATGTTATCAAGGATCTGATCCTCCATGGTGCGCTCGTCCACGCTCTTGGTCAGCTCCAGAATGCGGTCGGACAGGGTGGATTTGCCGTGGTCGATATGTGCAATGATGCAGAAGTTGCGGATGTTGTCTCTTGCCATGTAGTTCCTCCGGGCAGCTTTATGCTTCTAAGATCCAGTCCTCCACGGCCACGATCTGTCCGTGGTCGCGGTAGACGCGGGGCACGCGGCGGGAAACGCCGCACAGCACTTCGTAGGGGATGGTATCGGTCTTGCGGGCAATGGTCTCTGCGGTGTCGCTCACGGTGCCGCCCCAAAGGATGGCTTCATCGTCCTCGCGCACCTCCGGTACGTCGGTCACGTCCACCATCATCTGATCCATGCACACCCGCCCCAGCACCGGGCAGGCCTTGCCGTGGATCTCCACCACGCCCTTGCCGCAGCTGAGCAGCCGGGGGTAGCCGTCGGCATAGCCGGTGCAAAGGGTGGCTACCCGGGTGGGCTTTTCGGCGGTAAAGCGGCGGCCGTAGCTGGCGCACTGACCGGGCTGCATCTCCTTGATCATGCTCACCACGGTCTTGAGGGTCATTACCGGCTTAAAGCGGCCAAAGCGCACCTCGTCGCTGGGGTCGTAGCCGTACAGGATGATGCCGGGGCGTGCCATGCAGCGCTCCCGGGGCAGGCCCTCCGGCCAGTCCGGGTGCAGCATGACCCCGGCAGAGTTATCGCAGTGCACAAGGGCAGGCTCCCGCCCGGCAGCCTTCAGCGCGTGGAAAGCTTTCACGAACAGCGCATGCTGCTCGGCGGTATAGGCCACATTCTCCGGGGCGGTATCATCGGCCACGGAAAAATGCTGGAACAGGCCGGTCATTTCCAGCCCGGGCAGCGCACATGCTTCCAGCATCTCCCGGATGGCGGCGTCAAAATCGGTGCGCAGGGCAAAGCCGATGCGCCCCATGCCGGTGTCGGCCTTGAGGTGGATGTGCACCCTGCCCCCTGCCGCCACGGCAGCTTCGCTCAGGGCGCGTGCCTGCCCAAGGGAGTAGCAGGCCACGGTGATGTCGTTCTGGATCAGGGCAGCGGCGTAGGCGGGCTGCACATGCCCCAGAATGAGGATGGGCAAAGTCTGCCCTGCCTTGCGCAGCTGCACGGCTTCGGTCAGGCAGCTGACCGCCAGCCATGCGGCACCCTCCTCGGCGAATACCCGGGCGCACTGTACAGCGCCGTGGCCGTAGCTGTCCGCCTTGACCACTGCGCACAGGGGCAGCGCCCCTGCCCGGGCTTTTACCTCCCGGAAATTATACCGAAGGGCCTCGAGGTCGATCTCGGCCCAGACGTGTTTTTCAAACGGTTGTGTCTGCATGATCTGTTTCCTTTTTTGGTACGATAAAGCTGCCCCGGCCCGTGTGGACGGGACGCCAGCCGTCAATGCCGCTCTCCTGCAAAGCATGGAGGGTCTTTTGACGGAAGGCGTGGTCGGTGCGGCAGCGCTCCTGCACAAATTCCTTGGTCTGTTCCCGCACGGTGACGCCATCGGCGGGGCAGCGGCTCTTCACGATGGGCAAGCCCGCTTCCCGCACAGCGCACTGCACCTCGTATTCGGTAGCCAGCAGCATGGGACGGATGAGGGTAAGGTCCCGCTGGGAGAGGTAGGTCACCGGCGAGAAGCAGCCGATGCGTCCCTCCCGCCAGAGGTTCATATAAAAGGTCTCCACGGCATCGTCCAGATGATGTCCCAGCGCCACCTTGTTGCAGCCCAGCTCCTGCGCGGCGGTGTGCAGCGCCCCCCGCCGCAGCTTGGCGCACAGGGCGCAGGGGTTCTTCTCCTTGCGGTACTCGAACACCACCGGGCCGATCTCGGTGCGGCGCACCTCGTAGGGGATGCCGTGCTGCCGGAACAGTTCTGCCAGCGCGGAGTAATCCATGGGCTGATGGTCGAACTGCGGGTCCAGCGTGACCGCCACCACCTCGTAATCAAAGCCGATGTACTTGCGCAGCATGGAAAGGCCGATGGTCAGCGCCACGCTGTCCTTGCCGCCGGAAACGCCAACCATCACCCGGTCGCCGGGGGCGATCATTTCATAGTCCTGTACGGCCTTGCGCATCAGGCCGCAAAGCCGCTGCATTGCACGAAGATCACTCATGACAGGCTCACGCTTTCTACCAGATTGACCACATCGCTGATGGAGGCAAGCTTGGTCAGCGCCGAGACATAGACCACATCGCCGCTGTCGTAAGTGATAGTCGCCAGCACGGCGTAGTAGGTGCGGATATCACAGCGCACCGCCTCTACCGTCGCGCCCTCCACGGTCAGGTTGACCTTGCGGGGCTTGATGACGCCGTAAGCCTGCTTGAGGTCGGCTTCCGAATCTTCAATGAAACTTTCGTAGCTGTCGGCGGTGCCGCGCTGCAGCAGCACAGCCTGATAATCCTCGCTGTCTGCCGTGTCGGCGGTGGCAAGTTCCAGCACGGTGCCAAGGGTTGCGTCCTCGGTCATGCGGCACACGCTCCACACACTGCTGTCGTAGTAGACAGAGACACCGTTCGTGCCGGTATAATGGGTGTCGGGTGTCGCGGGGGTCTGCCGGTTCACCAGCAGGGTGAGCACCATGTAGGCTGCGATGCCCAGACAGATGAAAATGGCCATCGCCGTCAGCAGTTTGGAACTGCGGCGCTGCGCCGAAGAAGTGCGGTCGATCTCATTTGGCATGGATGTATTCTCCTTGTGTTGGCAAGGCAGCAGTGCGCCGCCCATATCCTTTATAGTATACCACAACCGCAGCGGGATTTGTAGCGGGCAAATGGCAAAAATATGCCGGGGCGGGCAAAAAACTTTTGCAAAAATCGGAATTTAGAAATCAAGAGCATTCAAGAGAAAACGTGCGATTTTGAGAGTTTCAAAAATTTCCACCGAAAAAATCCAAAAATCATGTTGACAGGCGCGTTTTTGTGTTGTATACTGACACTCGCGCCCCAAAAGGGTGCCTGAAACGTACAAAAAGCTTATCAGGAGGAAATAGATATGAGCACTACTCTCGTAAAGCCCGCTGAAGTCGAGCGTAAGTGGTACCTGCTCGACGCTGCCGGCAAGAGCCTGGGCCACGTCGCTGCTGAGGCCGCTGTTCTGCTGCGCGGCAA
>CAKSZE010000086.1 GCA_934525325.1 uncultured Faecalibacterium sp. | reverse complement strand
GAAAGAGGTGTAGAATACAGTCACAATCAAACACAGGGGAGCTCGTGCAGCGGGCTGAGAGGAAGTATAGCAAGCTTCGACCCTTTTACCTGATGCGGATAATGCCGCCGTAGGAAGTCATACCCTTTATGATTTTTTGCAGGAGGAGCCGCGCCGGGCCCCTCCTGTTTTTTTGTACCTCTGCGGAGGTTCCGCAGCCGGCTGAGGGGGAGCGCCCTGAGCCTTGGATGAATGCAGCGATGGGAAGCCGTGTTCCGGCGTGAGAGGAAACCAGTAAGTTTCGACCGCACCTTCCGTACCTGTTCCCGCCTTGCTGCGGGCACGGGCTGTTTTGTTGCGGGAGCGCCGGTGTTCGTCCTGCGCTGCCGCAGATGGTTGAAAAGGAGCCAATTTATCATGAAGAATCTCTCTGTCAAAAAGCTTGCCCTCGCCGGTATGTTCTGTGCCCTGTGCGTAGTGGGCAGCGTATTCAGCTTCCCCATGTTCGGCAGCAAGTGCGCCCCGGTGCAGCACATGGTCAACGTGCTGTGCGCTGTTCTGCTGGGGCCCTGGTGGGGCGTCGGTGTAGCCTTTGTGGCTTCCCTGCTGCGCAACCTGCTGGGTCTGGGCAGCCTGATGGCCTTCCCGGGCAGTATGTTCGGTGCGCTGCTGTGCGGCCTTGCATACCACAAGACCAAAAACCTGATCGCCACCGTGGTGGGTGAGGTGTTCGGCACCAGCATTCTGGGCGGCCTGTGCGCATGGCCCGTGGCCATCTTCCTGATGGGCAAGAGCGCTGCGGATATCGCTTTCTACGCCTACATCGTGCCCTTCCTCATCTCCACCGCCGTGGGTGCGGTGATCGCCGGTGCTGTGGTGTTCAGCCTGCAGCGCTCCGGTGCTCTGCGCTCCATGCAGAGCAGCCTTTCCTGACCGGAGGTGCCCGAAATGCTCAAGACCGCCTTTGAGAACCTGCGCAGCCGCTGCCCGCTGATCCACAACATTACCAACTACGTCACCGTGAACGACTGCGCCAACATGGTGCTGGCCTGCGGTGCTTCTCCCATCATGGCCGATGATGCCGCCGAGGTGGAGGAGATCACCGCCATCTGCGGCGGGCTGAATATCAACATCGGCACGCTGAACAGCCGCACCGTCACCAGTATGCTGCTGGCGGGCAAAAAGGCCAATCAGCTGGGACACCCCGTGGTGCTGGACCCGGTGGGTGCCGGTGCTTCCCGTCTGCGCACCGACACCGCCTTCCGCCTGCTGCGGGAGGTACAGTTCACAGTGATCCGGGGCAACATCTCGGAGATCAAGACCCTTGCCTCCGGTGCAGGCACCACCAAGGGCGTGGATGCGGACGTGGCCGACAAGGTGACCGAAGAAAACTTGGACAGCGCCGTGGCCTTTGCCAAGGCCTTTGCCGCCCGCACCGGTGCAGTGGTTGCCATTACCGGTGCCATCGACATCGTAGCCGATGCACAAAAAGCCTACTGCATCCGCAACGGCAACGCCATGATGAGCAGCATCACCGGCACGGGCTGTCAGCTTTCTGCCCTGACGGCGGCCTTTGTCACCGCCAACCCCGGCCACCCGCTGGAGGCTGCCGCTGCGGCGGTGTGCGCCATGGGTCTTGCGGGCGAAGTTGCCCACCGGCGGCTCACCCCGCAGGACGGCAACGCCACCTACCGCAATTACATCATTGATGCCATTTACAACATGACCCCCGAACAGCTGGAGAAAGGCGCAAACTATGAAGTGCGATAAACACACCATGCTCCTGTACGCGGTGACCGACCGCGCATGGGTGGGCGAGCAGACTTTGTATCAGCAGGTGGAAAGCGCCCTGAAGGGCGGTGCCACCTGTGTGCAGCTGCGGGAAAAGCAGCTGGGCGACGCGGATTTTCTGCAGGAAGCCATCCAGATCCACGCCCTGTGCCAGCAGTACGGTGTGCCGCTGTTCATCAACGATAACGTGGAGGTGGCCTTGCAGTGCCACGCCGAGGGCATCCATGTGGGACAGGACGATATGGCCGCTGCACAGGTACGCCAGCGCGTAGGCGAGGGCGTGATGATCGGCGTTTCTGCCCACACGGTGCAGGAAGCACTGGACGCTGTGGCGCACGGCGCGGATTATCTGGGCGTGGGCGCAGTGTTCGCCACCCACACCAAGACGGACGTAAGCGAGATGCCCCGGCAGACCCTGCTGGACATCTGCAACGCCGTGGATGTGCCGGTGGTGGCCATTGGCGGCATCCACAAGGAGAACATCCTGCAGCTCAAGGGCACCGGCGTGGACGGTGTGGCGCTGGTAAGCGCCATCTTTGCCGCAAAGGACATCGAAGCCGAGTGCCGGGAGCTGCGCACCCTTTCGGAGCAGATCATAAAGTAAGCTATCATCCCGCGGCAAACCGGGGGCACCACCTTGGGCCGCGTTACAAAATTCATGGAGAAAACCAACATGAAAAGCGTATTTTGCGCAGGTGCCGGCATCCAGAGCATACTGTTTTTTCTGAATGACGGCTACCTGTCTGCTGGCCGGGAGCTTTCTCCTCGGACACGATTCGGGCCATTCCATCGCCCGCCCTACTGCCTGCGGCAGCAGGGTCCCACCCCAGCGGACGGTCCTCGGAGAAACTCCCGGCCAGTAGTCCGTCCCCTCAGCAATGTATGACCAGCACCCTGCTGTTCAGAGATAAACTGTCATTTGGAGGAACACAGCGTATGCAGACTTATACCACCCAGATGGATGCCGCCCGCAAGGGCATCGTTACCCCGGAGATGGAGATCGTAGCCAAAAAGGAATACCGCACCACCGAGGAGATCCGCCAGTGGGTCGCCGAGGGCAAGGTAGCCATCCCCGCCAACAAGCACCACAAGTGCCTGAACCCCGAGGGCGTGGGCTCCATGCTGCGCACCAAGATCAACGTGAACCTTGGCGTCTCCCGCGACTGCAAGGACTACAACATTGAGATGCAGAAGGTGATGAGCGCCGTGAACATGGGCGCAGAAGCCATTATGGATCTGTCCAGCCACGGCAACACCCAGCCCTTCCGCCAGAAGCTGACCCACGAGTGCCCGGTGATGATCGGCACTGTGCCGGTGTATGATTCGGTCATCCACTACCAGCGGGATCTGGCGGAACTGACCGCACAGGACTTCATCGATGTGGTACGTCTGCACGCAGAGGACGGCGTGGACTTTGTCACCCTGCACTGCGGCATCACCCGCAAGACCATCGAGCAGATCCGCAAGCACAAGCGCAAGATGAACATTGTCAGCCGCGGCGGCTCTCTGGTGTTTGCATGGATGAGCATGACCGGCAACGAGAACCCCTTCTACGAGCACTTTGACGAGATCTGCGAGATCTGCGCCGAGCACGATGTGACCATCTCGCTGGGCGACGCCTGCCGTCCCGGCTGTCTGGCTGACGCCACCGACGTGTGCCAGATCGAGGAGCTGGTGCGTCTGGGCGAACTGACCAAGCGCGCATGGGCACACAACGTGCAGGTGATGGTGGAAGGCCCCGGCCATGTGCCCCTGAATCAGGTGGCTGCCAACATGGAGGTGCAGAAGAGCATCTGCATGGGCGCACCCTTCTATGTGCTGGGACCTCTGGTCACCGATATCGCCCCCGGCTACGACCACATCACCGCTGCCATCGGCGGCGCAGTGGCAGCCGCCAGCGGTGCGGCCTTCCTGTGCTATGTGACCCCCGCCGAGCATCTGGCACTGCCCAATGTGGAGGACGTAAAGCAGGGCATCGTGGCCTCCAAGATCGCCGCCCACGCCGCCGACATTGCCAAGGGCATCCCCCACGCCCGGGACATTGACGACAAGATGGGCGATGCCCGCCGCGTACTGGACTGGGATGCACAGTTCGCCTGCGCGCTGGACCCCGAGACCGCCAAGGCCATCCGTGACGCACGCCTGCCCGAGGATGACCACAGCGACACCTGCAGTATGTGCGGCAAGTTCTGCGCCGTGCGCAGCATGAACAAGGCGCTGGCCGGTGAATACATCGACATTCTGTAAGCTTTCCCCGCGCTGAAAGGCGCTTCTTCCTCCGCCGCCCGGTTATGCCGGGCGGCTTTTATGTTGATAACAAAAAAGATTGACCGCCCACAGTTCCCCAACTCGAGCGGTCAATCTTTTTGACTAGCGGGATGGAAAGCTTACTCTTGCAGTCAGCGCCCCTTCTGTTTGTAGAATAATCGAAGCTATGTGATTTGTCAAGCTGTCCCGTTCTATCGATTCTTTCTATCAATATTTTAGATTTTACAATTCTTCTGTGCTGTACTATAATGAAGTAGCGACTTTATTACTCAAAAGTACAGGAGGCTGTTTTCTTGATAGTTGATCTGATCGAAGCGCTTTACCGTCTGCTGTGGGGCGATTTATTCACCCTGCCGGTGGCAGGCGGCATTGGCATCTCCTTTATGGTGGTGCTTCTGTTTGCAGCCGGTATCGGCTTTACCCTGCGCACCCGGCTGCTGCCGGTGCGGCTGTTCCGGGATATGATCGGCGCAGTGTGCGAAAAAAAGCAGGCTGCGGGCGGGCTTTCCTCCTTCCAGACACTGGTCATCTCCACCGCCACCCGGGTGGGCATGGGCAACCTTGTGGGCGTGGTGGCCGCTGTTTCGGCGGGCGGTGCGGGCGCGGTGTTCTGGATGTGGGTCACTGCGCTGCTGGGCGCTTCCACCTCCTTTGTGGAGTCCACTCTGGCGCAGAAGTACCGCGTGCCGGACCCGCTGTACGGCGGCTGGCGGGGTGGCCCGGCCTACTACCTCCATGTGCTGGCAGAGCGCAAACGGGGCAAAAAGCTCAAACGCTCGGTGTGTGCAGCGCTGTTTGCGGTGTCTGGTCTGATCTGCTGGTGCGGCATCAGTCAAGTCATCTCCAACTCGGTCAGCTCTGC
>CAKSZE010000085.1 GCA_934525325.1 uncultured Faecalibacterium sp. | reverse complement strand
GGCCACTGGGTGGAGATCCCGGCCATGAGCATCAAGCGGGAGTACAACTTCGATCAGGTGGGCGACAAGGATATGTATCTGCTGCACCACGAGGAGATCGAGTCTCTGGCAAAGAACATCCCGGAAGCAAAGCGCATCCGTTTCTTCATGACCTTTGGCCAGAGTTATCTGGACCATATGCGCTGTCTGGAGGACGTGGGGATGCTGTCCACCACCCCCGTCAACTTCAACGGACAGGAGATCGTGCCCATCCAGTTCCTCAAGGCACTGCTGCCGGACCCCGCCAGCCTTGGCCCCCGCACCAAGGGCAAGACCAACATTGGCTGCATCTTTACCGGCAAAAAGGACGGCAAGGACAAGACCTACTACATCTACAACGTCTGCGACCATCAGGAGTGCTACAAGGAAGTGGGCTCTCAGGCCATCAGCTACACCACCGGCGTGCCCGCCATGTGCGGCGCTCTGATGCTGCTCACCGGCAAGTGGACCACCAAGGGCGTGCATACCGTAGAGGAGTTTGATCCCGATCCGTATCTGGATGCACTGGACAAGTACGGCCTGCCCCGCTCCGAGAGCCACGACCCGGCTCTGGTGGACTGATGCGGGTGCGCGACAGCCGCCCGCCCTTTGCGGGGCTGGCAAACCTGTCCGAGGAGCAGCTACACTACCTGCCCACCCCCTGCTATCTGCTGGACGAAGCCCAGCTGCGCCGCAACGGTGAAATTCTGCTGGGGGTGCAGCAGCGCACCGGCTGCCGCATCCTGCTGGCGCAGAAGGCTTTTTCCAACTTCAACGTCTACCCGGTGCTGGCCCCCTATCTGGCGGGTACCGAGGCCAGCGGCCTGTACGAGAGCCGCTTGGGCAGGGAAGAGCTGCCGGAGAAGGAGAACCATGTGTTCTGCGCCGCCTACCGGGCAGACGAGTTTGAGGAATTGCTGCAATACGCTGACCATATCGTGTTCAACTCGCCCAGCCAGCTGGTAAAGTTCGGCCCGGCGGCAAAGGCGGCTGGCAAAAGCATTGGTCTGCGCATCAACCCGGAGTGCTCCACGCAGGAGGGGCATGAAATCTATGACCCCTGCGCCCCCGGCAGCCGTCTGGGCACCACCCGTGCCCAGTGGGACGCCGCTGTGGCAGAGCACCCGGAACTGCCCGCCCTGCTGGACGGTCTGCACTTCCACACCTTGTGCGAGCAGGACGCAGACGCGTTGGCGGTGACGCTGGCAGCAGTGGAGGAAAAGTTTGCAGACCTGCTGCCCAAGATGCAGTGGCTCAACTTCGGCGGGGGACACCACATCACCCGCCCGGGTTACGCCCTTGACACGCTGGAACGCTGCATCCTCTCGGTGCGGCAGAAGTACGGCGTGCAGGTGTATCTGGAGCCCGGCGAGGCTTGGGCGCTGAACGCGGGCTATCTGGTCACCACGGTACTGGACACCCTGCACAATGGAGATACCAGCCTTGCCATTTTGGATATGTCCGCAGCCTGCCACACCCCGGACGTCATCGAGATGCCCTACCGCCCGCCGCTGCTGGATGCCGGTGAGGCAGGGGAGAAGGCGTGCACCGTCCGGCTGGGCGGTCCTACCTGCCTTGCGGGGGATATCGTCGGGGATTACAGCTTTGACGCTCCTCTTGCCGAGGGGGATAAGCTTATCTTCGGCGATATGGCCATCTACACCACCTGCAAGAACAACACCTTCAACGGGATGCCCCTGCCGCCCATCTGGCTGCTGGGCGCAGACGGCAGCTGCCGGGAGCTGGTGCACTTCGGTTATCAGGACTTCAAAATGCGCTTGGGCGCATTATAAAAAGAAACCAAGAGGGTCATCGGCACAGTCGATGACCCTCTTACTATTTCTGCCCGACGGCGCAATTGACAAAGCACCGACAGGAACCTATAATTAAAGCTATAAGAAAAATATCGCCACAGAACCGACAAAAGAGGAGAAACAGCGCGTGCGCACATTGTCTGAGATCATTGTCAAGCGGGATTATTCTCAAAAATCGCCGTCTTCCATTTTTTATAAGGACAGCCCCTTCTGGCAAAGGCTGATCTGCATCTGCTATGTTGGTTTTATCGCATTGGCAGGGCTTGGCGACTGGAAAACCATGCAGAGTATTTTGGGCGGTCTGCCTAAGATCATTACCGCAGGTGTTATTGGCATGGCAATTGTCTATGGGCTCATCTATCCGGATCTGGATCGGGTAAAAAAGGTACTCTGGCCTACACTGGTCTATATGTCCCTGATGGTGATGCTGTTTTTTTGGTCCATTGTCATCTGGCTGATGGACTTCAGTGCGATCTCCACGATGATCCGGGCCTGCTCCAAGCTGATGTTCCAAAGCATCTCGATCCTTGCAGCGGTGAGCGGAGTATTTCTGCTGGGGTCAAATACCATTGATTTGTTTGCCATTGCGGTGTGTCTGGCGAATGCGGGCATCATGGTGCTGGAGATCCCTACCTTTGGTCTTTCGGCAAGTATCCAATCGCTTATGCGGTGTCTGCTCACCTTTGGCGACGCAGAGGGCTATGCCCGTAATCTGGAAATACACGATCTCACCTTTGTGTTTGGCCAGCTGGTGCTTTATTATGCGGCGTTTGCTCCGCATGACACAAAGCAGGAAAACCGCCGCCGCTGGCTGCTGCTTGTAGCCTGTACGTTTTTCTTTTTTGTGGGCATGAAGCGTATCGCCATTCCGGCAGTAGTGCTGTTTGTTTTTGTGGCACTGATCGTCCGCCGTTTTGAAAACAAAAAGAAGCTGCTCACCCTGTGGGGCGTTGCGTGGGTCGTGTTTTTCTTTCTATATATTTACGCAGTCCGGAGCGGAACCGTTTCAAGAATCCTGAACATGGCAGGCATTGATATGATGGGGCGTGACTATCTGTGGAGTCTTGCCAATGATTACTACGACTTTTCTATTACCTATGTTGGCCATGGCTTTGAGTATGTGGACAGCATTGTCACAAGCTGGTACAATTCAGGCATCATTAACCATCCATATCCTTTCCACAACGACATCTTAAAGGTGTTTGTGGAAATGGGTTTTCCCGGCTTTGTGTTCTGGACGGGCATCCAATATATCATTACGCCGATTTTCTGGATGCATTACGCGGATGAGGACACCGCGCTGCTGTACCTGAGCAATCTCAGCTACATGACGGTGACATATCTTACGGATAACACATCCTTTTCTTTCTGGTGCACAATGGCGCTGCGGCTGCTGCCGCTGGCCTACTCTGTACAGCGGCGCAAGCCGCCAAAGCCGCAGGTCTGGCGGCCGAAAGATAAGAAAGAGATGCAGGATCGTATCCGCATCATGATGCAGGAAACATAAAAGCAAAAGGCTTTATAGGTTTGAACGATTGGGGCAGAAGTGCTTATGTGCTTCTGCCCCAATAAAATTATACAGGTGCTGAAGTACAATGGCCAGTATGCAGGTGAAAAACAGCACGCCCCAGAAGTAGAAGATACCAAAAGGACGAGCGTTTGTTATATAGTAGTTCTTTGTGACATCGAGAACCACAAACTGAAATAGATATAGGAACGGAGCATAAGGGTTCATTATATTTATAATTCGATTGCCGACTTTAAATTTATCCAGCAGCCAGATCAAAAGCAGACCGAAGGGAAAGATCATAAGATTGTGGAAAATCAGATCCGATAAGCTTTTTTCAGGCACAGTTATACCAAGAAATGAAAAAACAAGTTCTGCCATAATGATCAATGGTAAGGAGTATTTCTTTTTTAAAAATTCAGTAAGACGGTCTGCATACTCATAAATCATTACACCAAAGGGGAAAGCCAGTTCGCTAATGTAATAAACTCTGTGATTTAAGCCTGTAACAGCATCAAAGATGCAGAGAACTGAAGTGATAACGAATATAACGCCGGAAAGAAATGCAACACGCCGAAACTTATTTTTCGGGAAAATGCGGTAGGAAACATAGAAGATCAGATAGAGTGCGATCAATGCGGGCATATACCAGTTGACCAGCTGAAAAATCTGATGCTCGCCGAGCATCGTGTTCCGAATAAGCGTGCTGACAACGCTTGAAAACAGAGTGATCCATAGCAGATTGACAATTTTTTTCCAAAAGTCGCGCAGATAGTTCGGTTTGGATGCAACGGAGCAAGCAAGCCCAAAGCCGGATGAAATAAAGAAATAACCTACACCCAATGTGGAGATCTTGCTTAACGGCAGCAGAATATACGGCATAGGAGAAAACGGATTTGTGCAATGAGAAAAGATGATCAGTACAGCAAAAACAAAGCGTAACTCGTGCAGACGGCTCATGGTCTTTTTGATATCTGCGCCGGTTGGACAGAACTGGATGTTCAAAAGACAAAGCGCTGCTAAAAAGAGATATAGCAAAATATATGACATTCAAGGCCTCCTGACGTTTCAGCATTCTGCGGACTTTTAAAAAGCGAGTACAAGTCTATCTTATCATAAGCTGTTTGGTATGGCAAGCGGATAACAAAAAGGTGCTGTTGCATCTTTTTTGACTGATATGTACCCCTCCCTACTGGACACCTGGTATTGGGGGTGCATATCAGAATAGGCATAGCATTTTTGGAACCGAAAATGCAAAAAAGCTGAGCTCCTGCTTTTTCACAGCTGCTCAGCTTTGCTATATGATACCCTTTTGGCGGTTTACTTTTGCACGCTATCGCTGCTTTTACTCCCCGCTCTGCTGATATACCTCCTTCAGGTGGGCGGAAAGCTTCATGTTTTCGCTGTAATCCACAGGCACTACGATCACGCTGGGCACCGTCTGTCGGAAGGCTTCTTCCAGTGTGGGGATCAGGTCGGCGGCTTTTTCCACCCGGTAGCCCTTGCAGTGCATGGCTTCGGCCAGCAGCTTGAAATCCGGGTTCGTAAAGTCTACATAGCAGTGCTCGCCGTTAAACTGCTCCTGCTCCTTCCACTTGATCAGGCCGTAGCTGGCGTCCTCCCAGATCAGGGTGACAAAGGGCACCTTCT
>CAKSZE010000084.1 GCA_934525325.1 uncultured Faecalibacterium sp. | reverse complement strand
GACGGCACCCCCGTGTACATCAACCTGTTCAGCCAGAAGGCCTTCAAGTACGAGGGCGGCAAGCAGATCCAGGTGGATCTGCCGGACATCGGCCACCGCTTCCAGGGCCTGATCGAGGCCATGAGCGAGGCTATTGCAGAAACTGACGATGAGCTGATGGAAAAGTTCTTCGGCGGCGAGCCCTTTACCACCGAGGAGATCGTGGAGGGTATGCGCAAGGGCGTTAAGAACGGCCTGATCACCCCCGTGTTCTGCGGCAGCGCCGTGAATATGCAGGCACTGGATATGCTGCTGTTCAATATGCACAAGCTGCTGCCCAGCCCGGAGCACGAAGCCAGCACGCTGGCAGAGGATGCCAACGGCGAGCCGGTGGAGCTGCACTGCACCGAGGACGAGCCCACTGCCGCCTACGTCTTTAAGACTGTGGCTGACCCGTTTGTGGGCAAGCTGAGCTATCTGCGGGTCATCAGCGGCAAGGTGACCGCTGGCGAGCCGCTGACCAACGCCCGCACCGGCGAGGTGGAAAAGATCACCAAGCCCCTGACCGTCCTTGGCAAGAAGCAGATCGAGAACGACGGCATCGGTGCCGGTGATATCGGCGCTGTGGCAAAGCTGGTGAGCGCAAAGACCGGCGATACCCTGTGCGATGCAGACCGCGTGGTCAAGCTGCCTGCACCCGTGTTCCCCAAGCCCAGCCTGTTCATGGCCGTTACCGTGGCCAAGAAGGGCGACGAGGGCAAGATCTCCAGCGCACTGGCACGCCTGATGGAAGAGGATCCCACCCTGTGCTACATCAACAACGCCGAGACCCATCAGCAGGTCATCGGCGGCTTGGGCGAGCAGCATCTGGACGTGGTGAAGGCCAAGCTGAAGAACAAGTTCGGCGTGGAGATCGGTCTGGAAGCTCCCCGCATCGCCTACCGTGAGTCCATCCGCAAGGCCTGCCAGAAGCAGGGCCGCCACAAGAAGCAGACCGGCGGCCACGGCCAGTTCGGCGATGTTATCATCAACTTCGAGCCCTGCGACAGCGAGCAGGTGGTGTTTGAGGAGAAGGTGTTCGGCGGCAGCGTGCCCAAGAACTTCTTCCCCGCCGTGGAAAAGGGCGTGCGTCTGGCTGCCGAAAAGGGCGTGCTGGCAGGTTACCCCGTAGTCGGCCTGAAGGCTACCCTGCTGGACGGCAGCTACCACCCGGTAGACAGCTCTGAAATGGCCTTTATCATGGCTGCAAAGCTGGCCTACAAGGCCGCTATGCCGGAGGCTGGTCCGGTCATTCTGGAGCCTATCCACACCCTGAAAGCTCATGTGCCCAACGACAACACCGGCGACATCATGGGCGATGTGACCAAGCGCCGCGGCCGTGTGCTGGGCATGGAGCCGGACGAGGACGGCTTGCAGACCATCATCGCCGAGGTACCGCTGGCAGAGCTTGCAAACTTTACCACATTTATCCGGCAGACTACGCAGGGCCGCGGCTGGTTCACCACCGAGTTTGCCCGCTACGAGACCCTGCCCGAGATGCTGGTGCCCGCCGTTGTGGAGCAGGCCAAGAAGCTGGGCAATCTGGACGAGGCCGCAGACGACTGAGCCCTGAACCCCTGATTTGACATTTTCCCGAGCCCCCGCCGACACTTTTTTCCCTCTGTCGGCGGGGGCTTTTTTTGTAAAAACGCAAAGTCGGACAGCCCGCGGGCTGTCCGACTTTGTTCTGATAAAATATGTTTTCCGCTGTTTATGCGCAAAGCACAGCGGAGCGCATTCAAAATGCTCTGGCGTTACACGCCGGAAGCACCGTAGTTTGCCAGCACGCGGGCAGAGGGATCGTTGACATTGCAGCCCGGCCATGCCTTGTTGGGCATCCAGAAGCCCACGATGGTGCGGCTCTGGTCGTGGTAGTACTTCTCAAAAATTTCGCGGTAGAACAGGCTCTCCTTGGTAAAGGGCATGCAGTGTGCCGAGTAGTTTGCCCGGCGCATCTGGAACTCCTCGTCGGTGTACAGGCTCTCGGCGTACTCCTTGATGTCGTCCACCATGCTGTGGCCCACGGCGTCCGAGAAGGCGGCCTTTTCGCGCCACAGGATCTCCGGCGGCAGCCAGTCGCCCTCAAAGGCCTTGCGCAGCAGGTACTTGCCCTTGCCATAGCGGTTCAGCTTCTTTTCCGGGTCAATGGCCATGACGTAGCGCACAAAGTCCAAGTCGCCAAAGGGCACGCGCGCCTCGATGCTGTTGGAGGAGATGCAGCGGTCTGCCCGCAGCACATCGTACATATACAGCTCGCGGATGCGCTTCTGGCTCTCCTGCTGGAAGGCGTCGGCGGTGGGGGCGTAGTCGGTGTATTTGTAGCCGAACA
This sequence comes from uncultured Faecalibacterium sp., assembly GCA_934525325.1. Taxonomy (GTDB): domain Bacteria; phylum Bacillota; class Clostridia; order Oscillospirales; family Ruminococcaceae; genus Faecalibacterium. The sequence continues at coordinate 2,748 of CAKSZE010000084.1, read as the reverse complement.
GCTCGTCCGAGATCTCGCCGGTCAGCAGCACACGCACATCGGTCTGCTCGTGGATGGCCTTGCACAGCAGGTACATGCCCATGCTGGCGCGGATGGTGGTGATATCCCATGTACCCAGCAGCCGGATGACTTCTTCCAGGCTGCTGAGCACCATCTCGCGGTTGATGATGATCTCGTGGTGCTCGCTGCCAAGATAGTCCGCAGTCTGGCGGGCGTATTTCAGGTCGATGGCATCGGTGTCCATGCCGATGGCAAAGGTGCGGATGGGCTTGCCCAGCTTCTTGGCGGCAATGGAGCACACCAAGGAGGAGTCGAGCCCGCCGGAGAGCAGGAAGCCCACGGGTGCATCAGCATCCAGCCGTTTTTCCACACCGGCGATCAGCTTTTCGCGGATGTTCTGCAGGATGGTGGGCATATCGTCCTGCATGGGTGCGGGCACATCGGCAATGTCCTCGTAGCGCACAAAGCGGCCGTCGCAGTAGTAGCTGCCGATGGGGAAGGGGCGGATGTCATCGCACCAGCCGATCAGGTTGCGCATCTCGGAGGAGAAAGCGATCTTATGGCTGGACTTGGAGTAGCCGTAGAACAGCGGACGGATGCCGATGGGGTCGCGGGCGGCAATGAGCCGGTCCTTGCGGGAATCGTACATAATAAGCGCAAACTCGGCGTCCATGTGGCGGAACATATCCAGCCCATACTCGTAGTACAGCGGCAGCAAAATCTCGCAGTCGCAGTCAGAGCAGAACTTGTAGCCCCGGCGCTTTAAGATCTCTTTTTCGAACCGGAAGCCGTACAGCTCGCCGTTGCACACCACGCAGTCCGCGCCCCGGTAAAAGGGCTGCATCCCCTCCGGGGTCAGTCCCATGATGGCAAGCCGCCCAAAGCCCATCAGGCCGTAGGGTCCCTCCACCACCCGCTGGTCGTCCGGCCCGCGGTCCACGGTGCGCAGCAGATACTCCTTGAATTTTTCGGCGGGCAAATCATGCCCCGTATAACCCATAACACAACACATACTTCTTACCCCTCTTGTAAAAAACGATAAAAATAAAAATACGGCAGCACATTCATCCCATAGTCCTAGGACGAATATACTGCCGTATCCGTGGTGCCACCTAAATTACCGGCATACGCAATACGCCGGTCACTTTTGTGCGCTCTCCCCGTTGAAAGCACTGCCGCGATAACGAGCGGCGCACGTCTGCCCCTACTGCTGCACACCGCAGGTTCAGGGAGCTGCTCACGGGTGTTCTTCGGGCTTCGTTTTCTGCGCGGTTTCCAGCATCCCGCACTCTCTGTAAGAAAAACCTGAGGCCTTACTTTTCCCGGTCAACGCTTTTATTGTCTGCATTGTATCACGGGTTTTTGTCCGTGTCAACACAGCAGGCGCATTTTTTTGCAGGCTGTTCTTCCGCTGCGGACGGTGCCGCGTTCTGCGCGCAATGACGGCACAGCCCGTACAGCACGCTGCCCTCGCATTGCAGGGTAAAACCGTGCTCTGCCATCAGGTGGGCGCGTACCTCATCCATAAAATGGCAGTCCAGATGATAGATACGCCCGCACTGCACGCACTTGAGGTGCAGATGCTCCCGGCAGTGGCGTCCCTCGTCCACATACTGGAACACCGCCCGCTCGCCCTTGTCGGCCACATATTTCATAATGCGCTGCTCGCCCGCCAGCTTATCCAGATAGCGGTACACGGTGGTGGGGTTGGGGCTTGCGCCCTGCGCCTCCAGATGCTCCAGAATGTTGGAGGCGCTTACCGCGTGCTGACGGTTGTTGATGAGGTAATCCAGGATGAGCTGCCGGGTGCGGGTGTTGTAGCCATCGCTTCGTGCCATGAAAAATTCGATCCTTTCCGGTGTAGATGTGTTGTTTTTTACCTCTATTGTAGCACAGTTTGCGCTTGGATGCAAAAGAAGCGGGCAAAAAGTCGGTCTGTTTGGCGACAAGCACAAAAACCATTGTAAAAAGTAGCAAAATCGGGGCGTAATCTTTGTATAAAACGGAAAACACGCCAAAGTTAAGCGAAAAGTCTTGTAAAAAATGCCCTAATGTGAAATAATATACTAGATAAAGTGGTTGGATTGCAGCCGGGATACAAGCTGGCTGAACATGAAGAAGAAGAGAACTGGCAGCGGTGGGTTTGCGCTGCCGGTCCGGACGTTTTGGAACGTTTTTTGGAGAAGAAGAATAGGAGAGTGTGCTTATGAAAGAGCAGGATGCACAGGCAAAGCTCAGCCTGAAGCTGCAGGCGTACCAGTACCTCAAGACCAAGATCCTGAACTGCGAATACCGCCCCAACGAGTTTCTGAACGAGCAGAAGCTCTGCGCCGAGATGGGCAACATCAGCCGCACCCCCATGCGGGATGCACTGGGGCGTCTGGAGCAGGAGGGACTGATCACCATTCTGCCCAAAAAGGGCCTGATGGTCTCCGGCATCACCGAGGAGGACGTGCACAGCATGTTTGAAATGCGTCTTTTGGTGGAGCCCTACGCCCTGCGTACTTACGGGAATGCCATCCCCCGGGAGCAGCTGGAGGCCTACGCCGAGCTGATGCACCACAGCGAGCGCATCGAGGACTTCTGCGAGTCGGACGACGACTTCCACGAGCTGCTGATGAGCACCCTGCCCAACAAGTATCTGCGCTCTGCCTACGACCGCATCACCGGCCTGAACACCCGCTTCCGCATCATGACCGGCAAGGTGAGCATGATCAATCAGGAGCAGACCTGTGAGGAGCATCTGCA
>CAKSZE010000083.1 GCA_934525325.1 uncultured Faecalibacterium sp. | reverse complement strand
ACCCTGTACACCGTGATGAGCGTGACCGAGAACGATGTGAGCCTGTACGGCTTTGCCACCGAGGAGCAGCAGGCCTGCTTTGAGATGCTGACCGCCGTGTCCGGCGTGGGCCCCAAGGTGGGGCTTGCCATCCTCAGCGTCATGGAGCCGCAGCGGGTGGCGCTGGCCATCTCGGCGGGGGACCACAAGGCCTTCAAGGCTGCTTCCGGCGTGGGCCCCAAGCTGGCGCAGCGCATCGTGCTGGAACTGAAGGATAAGGTGGCGAAGGGCTTTGTGGACGGCATCTCGCTGGAGGATGTGGCGGGCTCTGCCGCCGACACGCCCGCGACCCAAAGCAGCGCACAGGCCATTGCGGCGCTGGTGTCGCTGGGGTACAGCCAGAGCGAGGCGGCGCTGGCCATCGCAAAGATCGATGCCGCGCTGCCGGTGGAAGAGATCATCAAGCTGGCCTTGCGCAGCATGGCAGGCAGGAGGTAAGCAATGCAGGACGATACCGCGCTGTACGGCGCAAAAATGATGCAGCCCGTCATGACCCCGGCGGACAGTGAGGAAAATAACCTCCGCCCGCAGCATCTGGAGGACTACATCGGGCAGGAAAAGGCCAAGCAGAACCTTAAAATCTATCTGGAAGCCGCCAAGCGCCGGGGCGAGCCGGTGGACCACATCCTGCTCTACGGCCCGCCGGGTCTGGGCAAGACCACGCTGGCGGGCATCATCGCCAACGAGATGGGGGTGCAGATCCGCATCACCAGCGGCCCGGCCATCGAGAAGCCCGGCGACCTTGCCGCCCTGCTGACCAACCTGCAGGAGGGCGATGTGCTGTTCATCGATGAGATCCACCGCCTGTCCCGGCAGGTGGAAGAGGTGCTGTATCCGGCGCTGGAGGACTACGCGCTGGATATCATGATCGGCAAGGGCCCCAGCGCCCAGAGCATCCGCATCAATCTGCCCCGGTTCACGCTGGTGGGCGCTACCACCCGCGCCGGACAGATCACCGGCCCCCTGCGCGACCGCTTCGGTGTGCTGCTCAAGCTGGAGCTGTACAGCCCGGACGAACTTTCCCGCATCATCATGCGGTCGGCGGGCATTCTGGATCAGCCCATCACCCCGGAAGGCGCTTACGAACTGGCAAAGTGCAGCCGTGGCACCCCCCGCGTAGCGAACCGCTTTTTGAAGCGCATCCGCGACTTTGCCACCGTGCTGGGCGACGGCATCATCGATCAGGACGTGGCGCTGCTGGGGCTCAAGCGGATGGACGTGGACGCGCTGGGTCTGGACGAGCTAGACCGCAGCCTGCTGCGCGCTATCATCGAGATGTACAACGGCGGGCCGGTGGGTCTGGAAACGCTGGCTGCCGCGCTGGGCGAGGAAGCCGTCACGCTGGAAGACCTGTGCGAGCCGTATCTGATGCAGATGGGCTTTTTGACCCGCACCCCCCGCGGACGCTGCGCCACCCGCCTTGCCTACGAGCATCTGGGCATGAAAGCCCCGGAGACCGGCAGCGCCGAGGAAAACGGCCAGCAGAGCCTGTTCTGACCTATCATATAAAGGAATTAAACGGAAGGAGGACGCTATGCGCCCTGCAGATACTTGGAAAGACTACGAACTGCTGGATGCCACCGACGGCAACCGGCTGGAACGCTGGGGAGAGACTTTGCTCATCCGCCCCGACCCGCAGGTGGTGTGGAAGACCCCCAAGCAAAGCCCCCTGTGGGCAAAGGCAGATGCCATCTACCACCGCTCCAATCAGGGCGGCGGCGAGTGGGAGTACCGCCGCCGTCTGCCGGAAAAGTGGAAGATCAGCTGCGGCGAGGGGGAGGACAAGCTGACCCTCATCGTCAGCCCCACCGGCTTCAAGCACACCGGCGTGTTCCCGGAGCAGGCGGTCAACTGGGCGTGGTACCAGCAGAAGATCCGCGCCGCGAACCGCCCGGTGAAGGTGCTGAACCTCTTCGGTTACACCGGCGGCGCTACGCTGGCCTGCGCCGCTGCCGGTGCTACCGTCTGCCATGTGGATGCCTCCAAGGGCATCGTGGCATGGGGCAAGGACAACGCCGTGGCAAGCGGCCTGACCGATAAGCCCATCCGCTGGCTGGTGGACGACTGCGCCAAGTTCGTGGCGCGGGAAAAGCGCCGCGGCAACACCTACGACGGCATCATCATGGACCCGCCCAGCTACGGGCGCGGCCCCGGCGGCGAGATCTGGAAGCTGGAGGACTGCATCTACGACCTCATTAGCCAGTGCGAAGAGGTGCTCAGCGATACCCCGCTGTTCTTTGCGGTCAACAGCTACACCACCGGCCTGTCCCCGGCGGTCATGGAGTATATGCTCAAGACCACGCTGGTGCCCCGCTTTGGCGGAAAAACCAGCTGCGACGAGATCGGCCTGCCGGTGTCTGCCACCGGCGGCGTGGTGCCCTGCGGTGCCACCGCTATTTGGGAAGAATAAATAAGCCGAAACGATTGAAATGGCCTCCGCTTTGCTCTGGCCATATTCAGCGGAAAATAGATTTTTAATTTCGCGTTTGTCGCACGCTGCGGCGTGCTCCAAACGCATTTTCACGGGAGGGGTCGCCTTAAGGCGGCCATTCTGAAAAAGCAAAAAATTCAAGAATGGGGTACAGCCCCTTTCGGAGGGGCGCACCACCAGAAAGAGAAACAAAGCATGAGTGATACGATTTTAACTGCTGAAAATTTGAAGTTCCGCTATGATGCCGAACAGCCGGTCTACGCGCTGGACGGCGTATCTGCGCAGGTAAAGCGCGGAGAGTTCGTGGCGGTGCTGGGTGCAAACGGCTGCGGCAAATCCACGCTGGCGAAGCACTTCAACGCCATCCTGCTGCCCGAGAGCGGCAAGGTGTATGTGGAGGGCATGGACACCGCAGACGAGGACAAGCTTTATGATATCCGCCAGACTGTGGGCATGGTGTTCCAGAACCCGGACAACCAGATCGTGGCCACCGTGGTGGAAGAGGACGTGGCCTTTGCGCTGGAAAACCTCGGCGTGCCGCAGGACGAGATGCGCCGCCGGGTGGATGACTCCATGAAGATGGCGGGCATCTACGAATACCGCGAGCGCGCACCCCACAACCTTTCCGGCGGTCAGAAGCAGCGCGTGGCCATCGCCGGTGTGGTCGCCATGCGCCCGGACTGCCTGATTCTGGACGAAGCCACCGCCATGCTGGACCCGCGCGGCCGCGAGCAGGTGATGCAGACCATCCACTACCTGAACGAGAATATGGGCATCACGGTGGTGTCCATCACCCACTATATGGAAGAAGCCGCACAGGCCGACCGTGTGCTGGTGATGAGCAAGGGCCATGTGGTGATGGAGGGCACCCCGAAAGAGGTGTTCAGCCAGACCGAGAAGGTGCGCTCGCTGCATCTGGACGTGCCGCAGGCTGCCGAGCTGCGGGACGAGCTGGTGAAGGCCGGCATCCCGATGCCGGAGGGCATCATCGACACTGGTGCCTGCGCACAGGCGCTGTATGAACTGCTGCAGTAAGGGGGCGGACGAAATGGCAGATATCATTAAGGTAGAACATCTGAGCTACGTCTATAACCCCGGCCTGCCCACCGCAGTGACCGCGCTGGATGACGTAAGCTTTACCGTAGAAGAGGGCGATTTTGTGGGCATCATCGGAGCCACCGGCTCCGGCAAAAGCACCCTCATCACCCACATGAACGGCCTGAATAAGCCTACCAGCGGCAAAATTTTCATTGATGGCCGCGACCTGTGGGCAGACCCGGAAAAGATCCGGGATTTCCGCTTCCTTACCGGCCTTGTGTTCCAGTACCCGGAATACCAGCTGTTTGAGGAGACCTGCTACAAGGACATCGCTTTCGGCCCGAAGAACATGGGCTTGGACGAAGCCGAGGTAGACCGCCGCGTCCACGAAGCCGCAGACTTTGTAGGTTTAGACCCGGCGCTTTTGGAGCGCAGCCCCTTTGAGCTTTCCGGCGGTCAGAAGCGCCGGGTGGCGGTGGCAGGCGTCATGGCCATGAAGCCCCGCATCCTTGTGCTGGACGAGCCCGCCGCCGGGCTTGACCCGGAGGGACGGGACGATATCCTTTCCGAGGTGAAGGAGTACCACAAAAAGACCGGCACCACCGTGCTGCTGGTGTCCCACAGCATGGAGGATATCGCCAAGTACGCCAACCGTGTGCTGGTGATGAGCAACAAAAAAATTGCCATGTACGACACGGTGGAAAAGATCTTTGCCCGCGCCCCGGAGCTGCTGGAACTGGGGCTGTCGGTGCCGCAGGTGACGAAAATTTTCCTCAAGCTGCGGGAGATGGGGGTGGACGTCCCGGCGGACGTGTATACCGTTCCCTACGCGGTCAAGACCCTGCTGGAAGCCAAGCGCCGCCGCGATGCCGGGGAAAGCCTTGTGCTGCCCCGCAGCGCTGCACAGAAAGGGGGTGCTGTCTGATGCTGCGAGATATCACCATCGGTCAGCACTTCCCGGGCAACAGTCTGGTGCACCGGTTCGACCCCAGACTGAAGCTTGTGCTGACGGTCGCTTATATCGTGCTGCTGTTTGCAGCTTCCAACCCCTTGGGGCTTACTTTGTCCATCCTCTTTTTGGGGGTCATGTACAAGGTGGCAAAAATTCCGGTCAAGATGATCGGCAAAAGCCTGAAGCCCATTCTGCCCATCGTGCTGTTCACGGCGGTGCTGAACCTCTTCTTTGTTTCCGGCGAGGGCGACCCGCTGGTGCATTTCTGGTTCTTGACCATCTACGCCGAGGGCGTGCGCTACGCGGTGCTGATGGCGGTGCGCGTGATGGCGCTCATCGCGGGCACCAGCCTGCTTACCTACACCACCAGCCCCATCGTGCTGACCGATGCCATTGAGCAGCTGCTCAAGCCCTTGGGCAAACTGCACTTCCCGGTGCACGAACTTGCCATGATGATGAGCATCGCCCTGCGCTTTATCCCCACCCTCATCGAGGAGACGGATAAGATCATGAACGCGCAGAAGGCGCGCGGCGCACAGCTGGACACCGGCAAAATGACCGACCGGGTCAAGGCGCTGGTGCCAGTGCTCATCCCGCTGTTCATCTCGGCGTTCCGCCGCGCAGACGAGCTGGCGATGGCCATGGAGTGCCGCTGCTACCGCGGCGGCACAGGCCGCACCCGCCTGAAGGTGCTGCGCTGCGAAAAGCAGGACTATATCGACCTTGCGGTCTGCATCGCCTGCTTTGCCGTCATCCT
>CAKSZE010000082.1 GCA_934525325.1 uncultured Faecalibacterium sp. | reverse complement strand
AAAATCATGGAAAAGTACGATCTGATCATCGTGGGTGCGGGCCCTGCCGGCATCTTTACCGCTGTGGAGCTGCTGCGCCACGGCAGCAAAAAGAAGATGCTGCTGGTGGAAAAGGGCAAGCCGGTGGAAAAGCGCCACTGCCCCAAGGCAGAGGTAGGCCACTGCGTCAACTGCCGCCCCACCTGCGCCATCACCACCGGCTTTTCCGGTGCGGGCGCGTTCTCGGACGGCAAACTGAGCCTTTCTTATGAGGTAGGCGGCGACCTGCCCACCCTCATCGGAGAGGAATTTGCGCAGGAACTCATCGACTACACCGATAAAATTTATCTGGAGTTCGGTGCTGACCCCCATGTGGAGGGCATCTACACCGGCGAGGACATCAAGGAGATCCGCAAAAACGCCATCCATGCGGGTCTGAAGCTGGTGGACTGCCCCATCCGCCATCTGGGCACCGAGAAGGCACAGGAGTTGTATCTTGCCATCCAGAACTATCTGGCAGACAACGGCGTGGAAATGCGCTTCAATACCGAGTGCGAGAACATCATTCTGGAAGAGGAAGGCTGCAAGGGCGTGCTGCTGAAGGACGGCGACAGCCTGCTGCCCGTGTACGCGGACGAGGTGGTCATCGGCACCGGACGCCGCGGCGCAGACTGGCTGGAAAAGCTCTGCGCAGAGCACCACATCGCCCACAAGCCCGGCACGGTGGACATCGGCGTGCGCGTGGAGTGCCGCAACGAGGTGATGGAAAAGGTGAACAAGGTGCTGTATGAGTCCAAGCTCATCGGCTACCCGAAGCCGTGGAAGAACAAGGTGCGCACCTTCTGCCAGAACCCCGGCGGCTTTGTGGCGCAGGAGAACTACGACAACGACCTTGCGGTGGTCAACGGCCACAGCTTCAAGGAAAAGAAGAGCCCGAACACCAACCTTGCCATTCTGGTGTCCCACAACTTTACCGAGCCCTTCAACCAGCCCATTGCCTACGCCCAGAAGGTGGGCGAGCTGACCAATATGCTGGGCGCAGGCCACATCATGGTGCAGCGCTACGGTGATATTCTGGACGGCAAGCGCACTTGGCAGAAGGAACTGGCACAGTCCAACGTGAAGCCCACGTTGAAGGATGCCGTGGCCGGTGATATCACCGCCGCCATGCCCTACCGCGCCATGACCAACATCATCGAGTTCATCAAGATGCTGGATATGGTGGTGCCCGGCTTTGCCGCCAACGAGACGCTGCTGTACAGCCCGGAGCTGAAGTTCTACTCCAACAAGGTGAAGATGGACGAGAACCTCGACACCAACATTCAGGGTCTGCACTGCCTGGGCGACTCTTCTGGCTGGACGCGCGGGCTGATGATGGCGTCGGTCATGGGTGTGCTCATGGGCCGCAAGCTGGCTGAAAAAGAAGGCTGCTGAAAACGGAAAAGACCGTCCTGTTTGTCTTGCACAGACAGACATGAATGTGTATAATTGAAGCAGAGGCTCTCTCAAAACAGAACGATGCGAGGTGAATCTTATGGCCGCAGAAAGTACTCGGGTAAAGCTACAACGTCAGAAAGCGGAACAAGAACTGCAGAAGATATTTCCGGACAAGCCAGAGGTGGTCGCACAGATCATGCAGCCTATATGCGAGCTGTTAAAGACCGTTTCTTTTGCTCACATGTCTATGAAGGTGAAAATTTTTGAGGCATGGAGCAAAGCAGCACCGGATTGTATCAAACAGTGCACAGAATTTTTGAATGCAATGGATCAGTTTGCTAAGACGTTGGATAAGCAGGATGAGCGTGTGGTAAATCAGGCCAATGCAGCTTCAAATAATATCTGGAAGGACCCGAATGCGACCTTTGAGCAGAAACGTGATGCCGACCGGGATGTCAGAAATGACCAATACAGTCACCAGAAAGCAATGCGGAAAGATACCACCGATACCATAAAGAGCGTGCTGAAGACCGTAGGCAGTTTGGCTGGTGTGGCAGTGGTGGCGGTGACCAGCAAAGATGCATACAAAGCGTATAGCAAATCGAAAGCGATTAGCTCGTTCTCCATAGAAGGCGCATTGAACGGCGTTGCCAAGGTCATCAAGGCAATCAAAAAATAAACAAGGGCGCTGTGGGCGGCAAAATACGCTCAACATAATAAAAAATCCCGGCACCGCAAGGTGTCGGGATTTTTTGTATCAAATTTTAGCCCTCGATAAGCTCCACGGTGGCCATCTTGACCGGGGTGGTGGGCTTGTCGTTCCAGTCGGTGCGGACAGCAGCGATCTTATCCACAACGTCCATGCCGGCAACTACCTTGCCAAAGGCGGCGTACTGGCCGTCCAGATGGGGGGCATCCTTGTGCATGATGAAGAACTGGCTGCCTGCGCTGTTGGGGTTCATGCTGCGGGCCATGCTGATCACACCGCGGGTGTGCTTGAGGGGGTTGTTGACGCCGTTAGCGGCAAACTCGCCCTTGATGTTCCAGCCCGGGCCGCCGGTGCCGGTGCCCAGCGGGCAGCCGCCCTGGATCATAAAGCCGGGGATGACACGGTGGAAGGTCAGGCCGTTGTAAAAGCCTTCTTTGACCAGCTTTTTGAAATTCTCACAGGTGATGGGGGCAACTTCCTCGTTCAGCTCAATGTCGATGATGCCGCCGTCTTCCATAGTAATGCGAACCATAACGCTACAATACTCCTTTTGTGTTGACCCCGCAGCGGGGGTGTTGGGGGCAGAAATGACTGCCCGGATATCCCTTATAGTATACCATAGGTTTTGCCCGTTGCAACGATGCAGATGCAACGTTTTTGTGAATTATCTGCCCAAATAGGCTAAAAATGTGCGCCGCAACCGGAGTTTGCGCTCTGGTTGGTGGACGCAACCGGGCTTTTGTGCTAGAATCGTGCCACAAAAAATAATTACAACTCCCCCTGCAGCTCCACCATATCGCCCCAGAAGCGCTTGGGGCAATGGGTCATGCGGCCTTTTTCGTTGTGGCGCGCCTTGATCTCCAGCGTTTTGTAGAACTGCGTCCACAGCGCCTGAAACTGCTGCTCCCGCGCGCTGGGCGGCGGCAGCTCCAAGGGCGCTGCCAGCTCCAGCAGCCGGGTGCTGTGCCCCTCGTGCAGCAGCACCGCCTGATGGACGGCATCGTAGATCATGAAATCCTCCTCCGGGAAGCGTCCGCAGAAGTGCGGGCGCAGCAGGGGGAGGATATAATTTTTGGGGTGGATGACCGCGCCCAGCATCCCGTCGTGCTCCTCAAACCGCACAAAGCCCTGAAACTTGTCTACCTCCCAGTCCAGACTTTTTTTCATGGCGTAGAGGGGCGCGACCACCGGGTGTCCCTCCCGTTTGACCGTGCCCGGGCCCAGCGCAAAGGCCAGATGCAGAAAGCGGAGCAAAAGCAGCTCCTTGTCCTCCTGCCCGGAGAGAAAATCCCGACTGACAAGGTACTCGGTCTCTGCGCCCAGCTTTTTGCCAAAGCTGGCAAACACCCGCCGGGCAATGGCGGGGTCGGTGGCAATCTCCTTGACCGGGTAGAGGGTGGCGGTTTCCCGCTGGGGCGTCCACACCGCAAAGGGAAGCTCATGCTGGGCAAAGCTTTCGTATACGCAGCACAGAAAGCCCTCAAAGCTGCCGTCGTACAGGTAGACCACATCGGCATCGTGCAGCTTGCGCGCCCCCTTGGGGCTTACAGTGCCTTGGCAAGACATTGCACCGCCTCCTCCCTTACCATGCGGACAGCCGCCCGGGGCGGCACGCCCTGCCCGATGAGGTTGTCCACGGCGGGCGGGGTGAACAGGCTCAGCTGCTCGCAGCTGCCGCTGAATACGTTGGGGTCGATGAGCGCCCGGGTAATGCGCTCCCGCCCGGCACTGCCGCGCCCCGGGTGCGCCCCGGCAAAGCCCCGGCAGATGATGAAATACTGCGCCCGCTTGAGCACCACGCCCATGCGTTTCAGCTCGTCCAGACCCAGCGCCGCCTGTTTGCGGGCACGCCAGATGCGCCGGGCGCTTTTGGGGCCGATGCCCGGCACCCGCAGCAGCATCTCGAAGGGGGCGCGGTTCACGTCCACCGGGAACAGACCGTAGTGCTGCACCGCCCAGTTGCATTTGGGGTCCAGATAGGGGTTGAAGTTGGGGTTATCCTTATCTAAGATCTCGTCCGCCTCGAACTGGTAGAACCGCAGCAGCCAGTCGGCCTGATACAGCCGGTGCTCCCGCAGAAGGGGCGGCTTGGTGTCCAGTGCGGGCAGGCGGGTGTCCTCGGCTACCGGGATGTAAGCGGAGTAGAACACCCGCTTCAGCCCGTATTTCTGGTACATTCCCTCGGTCAGCTTTAAGATATGGTAGTCTGTCTCCGGCGAAGCGCCCACGATCATCTGGGTGCTCTGCCCGGCGGGGGCGAATTTGGGCGCGTGGCGGTAGAGGGTAAGTTCCTCCCGGCTGGCAGCGCCGGACACCGCGATCTGCTTCATGGGGCGGAAGATGGAGTGCCGCCCCTTGTCCGGTGCAAGCAGGTTCAGGCTGCGCTCGCTGGGCAGTTCCACGTTCACGCTCAGACGGTCGGCCAGATACCCCAGCTGCTGCAAAAGCTCCGGGCTTGTGCCCGGGATGGCCTTGGCGTGGATGTAGCCCCCAAAACGGTATTCGCCCCGCAGCAGCCGCAGCACCGCCAGCATCCGCTCGGTGGTGTAGTCCGGGGTGCCCAGCACCGCGCTGGACAAAAACAGCCCCTCGATGTAGTTGCGGCGGTAGAACTCCATGGTCAGCTCTGCCAGCTCCCGGGGCGCAAAGGTGGCGCGGGGGATGTCGTTGGAGCGGCGGTTGACGCAGTAGCCGCAGTCGAAGGAGCAGCAGTTGGTCATCAGCACCTTGAGCAGGCTGACGCAGCGGCCATCGGCGGTAAAGGCGTGGCAGCAGCCCGGGGCATAACAGCTGCCCACCGTGCCCGGGCGTGCGGTGCGGGACGCCCCGCTGGAGGTGCAGGCAACGTCATATTTGGCGCTGTCCGCCAGAATGGTCAGCTTGTCCATCAGGGTCTGTTCCATGCAAAAAACACCTCCAAAGGGGATAAAACCGGGAAAAAGGGTCAAAAAATAAAGCCATGCGCAAAACAGCAGATGGCTTTATGAAAATAGGTCAGCCGCAAAATTTTAAATCAGCAGGCTTACCACTTGGCCTTGGTCTCCACCACGCGGCCTGCAATATGCAGGTGGTTCAGATCCTCGCCCTTGATGACCATTTCATGATAGGCGGGGTTGAAGGGCTGCAGCACCACGCAGTTGCCGCGCTGGATGTA
>CAKSZE010000081.1 GCA_934525325.1 uncultured Faecalibacterium sp. | reverse complement strand
GACCTCGTTGGTGAGATCGCAACTCTGCTGTGCTATGAAGCTACCCGCGATCTGCCGCTGGAAGAGGTGGAGATCGAGACTCCCATTACCATGGCAAAGACCAAGGTGCTGGCAGGCCGCAAGCTGGCGCTGGTGCCCATCCTGCGTGCCGGCATGGGTATGCTGGACGGTATGCTGACCCTGCTGCCTGCCGCCAAGGTTGGCTTCATCGGCCTGTACCGCGACGAAAAGACCCTGCAGCCCGTGGAGTACTTCTGCAAGCTGCCGCAGGATATCGCCGAGCGCGACGTTCTGGTGCTGGACCCCATGCTGGCTACCGGCGGCAGCGCCATCGACGCCATCACCCAGATCAAGAAGCACGGCGCAAAGCGCATCAAGTTCATCGGTCTGCTGGGCGCACCGGAGGGCATCAAGGCTCTGCACGAGGCACACCCCGATGTGGACATCTATCTGGGTGCACAGGACGACTGCCTGAACGAGAATGGCTACATCGTACCCGGTCTGGGCGATGCAGGCGACCGTATCTACGGCACCAAGTAAAACATATCTATAAAAAAACAATGCCGGAGCGTTGATGCTCCGGCATTGTTTTTTTATCTTACATCTCACTGCTGCGCAGAAAACGCACCAGCATGGGCAGCTCGTACAGCAGCATCAGCAGCCAGCCCACCGCGTAGCTGAAGGGCAAAGCTTCGATATCCATCTTCATCACCAGCACAAACAGGGCAGCGGCGGCAACACGGCCGCCCATGTTCAGCATACTGCTGTTCAGGGTGACCTTCAAATCGCCCATGCCGCGGAAAAAGCCTTGTATTCCGTTGGTGGCGGCGGGCAGCATATAGAACAGGGCGCTGGTGCGCAAGAACCGCACACCCAGATCCACCACAGCCGGGTCGGTGGCAAACAGCCGGATGATGGGCTGGGCAAACAGCAGGCAGACGGCGGTAAGCAGGATGCCGTAGGCAAACTCGATGCGCATCCCGCAGTGGTAGCCCTGCCGTACCCGGTCGGTCTTGCCCGCGCCGCGGTTCTGCGCCATCAGGGTGGTCATGGCGTGGCCGATGTTCTGCTGCGGGGTGTAGGCAAAGTCGTCGATGCGGGAGGCGGCGGTAAAAGCTGCCATGGCGTTGACGCCCATGGTGTTCACGATGGCCTGCACCGCAATTTTGCCCAGCTGCACCGTGGCCTGCTGCATGGCGCTGGCCCAGCCGTAGCTTACGGTCTTGCGCAGCAGCTTGCCGTCATACACCAGCCACCGTCTGCCCAGCTGTAAAACCGGCACCTTATAGCGGATGTACACCACGCAAAGCAGGCAGCAGGCGGCTTCGCTGAGCACGGTGGAAAGGGCACAGCCCTCGCTGCCCCAGCCCAGTGCTTCCACAAAAAACAGGTCGCCGCCAATGTTCAGCACCGCGCTGATCATCAAAAAATACAGCGCGCTCTTGCTGTCGCCCAGCGCACGCATGGTGGCAGCCAGAAAGTTATAGAAGAAGGTGAAGATCAGCCCCGCAAACACGATGCGCAGGTAGTTCACCGCAATGGGCAGAATGGCGGTGGGCACCTGCAGCAGCCGCAGCAGCGGATCTGCCAGCAGCACGCACAGGGCAGAAAAGGTCAAAGAGAACACCGTGCCCGCAATGGCGGTGGTGGATACCTGCCGCTCCACCAGCTTGGTATCTCCCGCACCAAAAGCGGTGCTGACCAGAATGCCCGCGCCCAGACACATCCCGTTGATGAACAGGATGGCAAGGGTCATCAGGGGGTTGGAGGTGCCCACGGCAGCCAGTGTGTCCTCGCCCACAAACTTGCCCACGATGATACTGTCGGCGGCGTTGTAGGTGAGCTGGAACAGGTTGCCCAGCACCAGCGGAATGGTAAATTTGATCAGCAGCGGCGTAATAGCACCGCTGGTCATGTCCTTGGTCATGAAAAACGTCCTTCTTTCCTATTTATGGAAGCAGCCGTTTACACGATGCTGGCACGTCCGCTGAAAATGGCCAGTGCAGCGCGGCTGTTGCAGTTGGCCAGCAGCTGGGCGGCGGCGTGCAGGGCAGCACCGGCGCTGACCGAAGCAGGGATGGCGTCGGTGCGCAGTACCTGCTGGGCGGCACGCTGGGCGTCCCGGCTTGCCACGGCGGAAACGTTATCCACCACATAGCTGTTGTAGTTTTCCGGCACAATGCCGTAGCCGATATCCGGGATGCCGTGGGGGCCGGTAAGCCCGCCGCCCAGCACCTGATTTTCGTACGGCTCTACCGCCACGATGCGCACATCGTTCGTCCATGCCTTGATGGTCTCGCCCACGCCGGTCACCGTGCCGGCGCTGCCCACCCCGATGGTAATGGCGTCCACAAGGCTCTGGTTCTGCCGGGCAATGCTTTGCACGATGGCAGGGCCGGTGACCCGGCGGTGGTACTCCGGGTTGTCATCGTTGGCAAGCCAGTTCATATAGTACCAGCCGTTTGCGGCAGCAGTCTGCGCCGCCAGCGCCCGCGCCCCGGCCAGACCGCTGCGGGCGGGGCTGTGCCGGATCTGCGCACCCAGCCGCAGCAGGTACTCCTGCCGCAGGGCAGGGGCATCCTCCGGCATCACCAGCACGATAGGGTGCCCGGCGGTCAGGCTTGCCAGCGTCAGGGCAGTGGCAAAGGGGCCGGAGGCCGCTTCAATGATGGGCTGCCCCGGGGCAAGCTGCTTTTTTTCAATGGCAAGCGCCAGCATCCCCTCGGCAAGACCGTCCCGGGCGGTGCCGGTGGGACCGTTAAAATCCAGATATGCGTACAGATGCCCCTTCAGCCCGCAGGCGGCGGCATAGCCCCGCAGCTCCACAATGGGGCAGGCGGTGGTAAGGGTCTGGTAAAAATTAGAGTAGATCGGCACGGAAGAACTCCTTTCAAGAGGATGCGCCCTGCCAGACCGTGTTCGGGAAAACTTTGGCAAAAGAGCAGAACCTGCCCTTTTGCAGCAAAAAAAGCTCGCCCTTCGGGAGAGCTGCCGAACGCAGTGAGGCTGAGAGGGTTTATTGGGATACAACACTATTATCCTAACGCAAAGCCCCCGGCTGCGTCAAGATACCTTTTGGCAAAAACAGCGAATTTCAGGCAGATATTTCAGAAAAAACTCCAAAATCCCCTTGACAAGGGGCAGGGGTTCTGGTATACTCCATCCGTAAAGCAAAAAAACTTTACAACACAGCAAGTACAGACAGCAGAGCACCGGGGGTCAACAGCAATGGCAAAAGATCTGGAAATGGGGTATCTGCTGGATTTTTATGGCGAGGTGCTTACCCAGAAGCAGCGCGAGATGCTGCGCCAGTATTACAACGATGATCTTTCGCTGAGCGAGATCGGCGAGAACTTCGGTATCACCCGGCAGGGCGCACGGGACGCCATCAAGCACGGCGAGACCACCCTGAAGGAGCTGGAAGAAAAGGTAGGCTTTGCAGCCCGCTACCGGCGGGTGCAGCAGAAGCTGGAACAGCTGGAACAGCTGGTCATCGACACCCGGTTCGAGTGCACCGGCCCCCGCGCCAATATCACCACCACGGAGTATGTGGAAACGCTGACAAAAATGCTGGAGCTCATCCGCTCGATGGATGAAGCAAACGAAAGCTGATCGAATTTTGAAAGGAGCACCGCACAATGGCATTTGAATCCTTGACCGACCGCCTTGCCGGTGTATTCAAAAAGCTGCGCGGTCACGGAAAGCTGACCGAGGCAGATATCAAGGCCGCCATGCGCGAGGTGCGGATGGCTTTGCTGGAAGCTGATGTCAACTATAAGGTTGCCAAGGACTTCTGCGCAAAGGTGTCTGAGCGCGCCATGGGTCAGGAGGTCATGGAGAGCCTGACCCCCGCCCAGCAGGTGGTCAAGATCGTCAATGAGGAGCTGGTAGCCCTCATGGGCGGCAGCGAAGCCGCCCGCCTGAACATCAAGAACAAGGGCCAGACGGTCATTATGCTCTGCGGCCTGCAGGGCAACGGTAAAACCACCCACGCGGCAAAGCTTGCCAAGTTCTATATCAAGCAGGGACGCCGCCCCATGCTGGTGGCCTGCGATATCTACCGCCCTGCGGCTATCGACCAGCTGCAGGTGGTGGGCAAACAGGCCGGTGCACCGGTGTTCACCCTGCCCGGCGCAAAGCCGCCGGAGATCGCCCGCAAGGCGCTGGCGCACGCCAAGGACTACGGCAACGACATCGTCATTCTGGATACGGCAGGCCGCCTGCAGATCGACGAAGTGCTGATGCAGGAGCTGGTGGACGTCAAGGCCGCCGTTCCCGTGGATGAGACCCTGCTGGTGGTGGACGCCATGGCCGGTCAGGATGCCGTCAACGTGGCCAAGACCTTCAACGAGACGGTGGGCGTGGATGGCATCATCCTCACCAAGACCGACGGCGATACCCGCGGCGGTGCAGCACTTTCCGTGCTGGCCGTTACCGGCAAGCCCATCAAGTTCCAGGGCACCGGCGAAAAGCTGGATGATCTGGATGTGTTCCACCCGGACCGCATGGCAAGCCGCATCCTTGGTATGGGCGATGTGCTCAGCCTGATCGAGCGCGCACAGGATGCCGCCGACGAAAAGGCCGCCGAGGAGACCGCCAAGCGGCTGATGGAAAACAAGTTCGATATGAACGATATGCTGGAGCAGTTCGCCCAGATCCGCAAAATGGGCGGCGCAGGCGCAATGCTGAGTATGCTGCCCGGCGCATCCGGCATCGATGCCAGCCAGATCGACGATAAAGCCTTTGACCGCATCGAGGCCATGATCTATTCCATGACCAAAGAGGAGCGGGAAAAGCCTTCCATCATCAACCCCAAGCGCAAGCGCCGCATTGCCGCAGGCAGCGGTACCCGCGTAGAGGACGTGAACAAGCTGCTCAAGCAGTACGAGATGATGCAGAAGATGATGAAGCAGTTCAAGAAGAGCCCCAAGGGCTTTGCCCGCCGTCTGGGCGGCATGATGGGCAACCCCAACGCCTTCCGCGGACTGAAATAACAACGGTATACAACCCCGGCGGGGTTTGTAACATATATCAAATACAACAATTTTTGGAGGATATCTATTATGGCAGTTAAGATTCGTCTGCGCCGCGTTGGCGCCAAGAAGGCTCCCTTCTACCGTGTTGTCGTTGCTGACAGCCGCTTCCCCCGCGATGGCCGCTTCATCGAGGAGATCGGCACTTACGATCCCAACAAGGAGCCCTCTGAGGTGAAGATCGATGCCGAGAAGGCAAAGCAGTGGATCGCTAACGGCGCTCAGCCCACTGATACCGTTCGTGTCCTGCTGAAGAAGTCCAACATTCTGTAAGTAGGGAGGGCTGACTCATGCAGGAGCTGTTGCTGGCAGTTGCCCGCGGTCTCGTGGAGGACAAGGACGCCGTCAAGGTCACGGTGGACGAGCCCCGCGAGGACGGCACCATCGTCTACCACCTGAGCGTGGCAGAGGGAGA
>CAKSZE010000080.1 GCA_934525325.1 uncultured Faecalibacterium sp. | reverse complement strand
CCGGGCAGCGGCGGCGTACCGGAAAAGTGCCCGGTGCCGGGAGGGGAGAAACGAATGACAAAGCTACTGCATGGCAATGAAAAAAGCAGCCTGAACGGCGGGCGGGAGCCGCTGTTCAGCCAAAAGGATCTGCTGGTACTGGCCATCCCGCTGCTGGTGGAGCAGCTGCTGGAAGTGACGGTTGGCATGGCCGACACCATGATGGTGTCCCGCTGCGGCGAGGCGGCTATCTCCGGCGTCAGTCTGGTGGACATGATCAACAACCTTATCATCGTGCTGTTTGCGGCGCTGGCTACCGGCGGCGCGGTGGTGGTAAGCCAGTATCTGGGCGCAAAGGACCGCCCGGATGCTGACAAAAGCGCCGGTCAGCTGCTGCTGCTCAGCGGCTTGTCCGGTGTGGTGATCGGCGCAGTATGCTTTGTGCTGGCACGCCCCATGATCCGGCTGTTTTACGGCTCTATTGACGCCGACGTGCTGGACGCGGGCGTGAAATATTTGCAGATCATCGCCCTCAGCTACCCGTTTCTGGCGCTGTACAACGGCGGCGCGGCACTGTTCCGCAGCATCGGCAACTCCAAGATCTCCATGCAGATCAGCTTTTTGATGAACATCATCAACATCGTGGGCAACGCGGTGTGCATCTTCGGCTTCAAAATGGGCGTGGACGGCGTAGCATGGCCCAGCGTGGTGTCCCGCGTGGTGGCTGCGGCGCTGATTTTACGCAAGTGCTACCGGGAAGATGCAGTGCTTACCGTGCCCAAGACCCTGCGGCTGGACGGCGGCATGGCAAAGCGCATTCTGGGCATCGGCATCCCCTCGGCCTTTGAGAACAGTCTGTTCGAGGCTGGGCGCATTCTGGTGGTGAGCATGATCTCCACCTTCGGCACGGTGCAGATCGCGGCAAACGCCGTGGCTAACAATCTGGACGGCATGGGCGTCATCCCGGGTAAGGCCATCAGTCTGGCTATGATCACGGTGGTGGGGCGCTGCATCGGTGCCGGTGACCACGAGCAGACCGTTTACTACACCCGCAAGCTGCTGCTGTGGGCTTATATCACCATGGGGCTTTCCAACGGAGCGATTTTGTTGTTCCTCCGGCAGCTGGTGGGCGTCTACGCCCTTTCCGGCGAGACGATGGAGCTGGCTATCACGCTGGTCACCATCCACGCGGGCTGCGCCATCCTCTTCTGGCCGCTGTCCTTCGTGCTGCCCAACGCCCTGCGTGCGGCAAACGATGTGAAATTTACCATGGTGGTATCCATCCTCAGCATGGCGTGCTGGCGGCTGGGCTTTAGCTATCTGCTGTGCGTCCGCATGGGCTGGGGCGCTGTGGGCGTGTGGGTGGCGATGGTCATCGACTGGACCTGCCGTGTGACCTGCTTTGTGCTGCGCTTCCGCAGCGGCGCATGGAAAACAAAATATCAGGCATAACAATAAGGAGAAAAGCATGAAACTGATCAGCTGGAACGTGAACGGCCTGCGCGCCTGCCTGACCCACGGCTTTGCCGAGAGCTTTGCCGCACTGGACGCGGACATCTTCTCGGTGCAGGAGACCAAGATGCAGCCGGGACAGGCGGATTTTGCACCGGAGGGCTACACCGAATACACCTACTCAGCCGAGAAAAAGGGCTACTCCGGCACAGCCTGCTGGTGCAAAACGGCACCGCTGGCAGTGACCACCGGCATCGGGCTGGAACAGCACGACCACGAGGGACGGGTGCTGACGCTGGAATACCCCGGCTTTTATCTGGTAAACTGCTACACCCCCAACAGTCAGGACGGGCTGAAGCGGCTGGACTACCGCATGGAGTGGGAGGACGCCTTCCGGGCGTACCTGCTGGCGCTGGACGCAAAAAAGCCGGTGATCCTGTGCGGCGATCTGAACGTGGCGCACACCGAGATGGATATCAAAAACGCCAAGACCAACCGCATGAGCGCGGGCTTTACCGATCAGGAACGTGCCAAAATGACCGAGCTGCTGGCGGCGGGCTTTGCGGACAGCTTCCGGGTGGTGCACCCGGACGAGGTGAAGTACAGCTGGTGGAGCTACCGCTTCCACGCGCGAGAAAAGAACGCGGGCTGGCGCATCGACTATTTTATCGTTTCCCGGCGCATTGCGGACCGCATCCGCGCCGCCGAGATCCACAACGAGATCTTTGGCTCCGACCATTGCCCGGTGGAGCTGCAGATCGACCTGTAATATAAGGAGAAGCCAATGCTGAAAAATTATCTTCTGATCTTCTTTATCTCCATGGTGCCCATCATCGAGCTGCGCGGAGCTATCCCCATCGGGCTGGGCATGGGGCTGCCGGTGCTGCCCACCTACCTTTTGTGCGTGCTGGGCAATATGCTCCCGGTGCCCTTCATCTACCTGTTTGCCCGTAAGTTCCTCATCTGGGGCTACTACAAGCCCCTCATCGGCCCCATCTGCCGCTTTTGCATCAATAAGGGCGAAAAGGGCGGCCGCGCACTGGAAGCTAAAGCCGGCAAGGGTCTGACCGTGGCGCTGCTGCTGTTCGTGGGCATCCCGCTGCCGGGCACCGGTGCGTGGACGGGTACGCTGGCAGCCTCCATTCTGGATATGAAGTTCAAGGACGTATTGATCGCCTGCATGGGCGGCGTGCTGCTGGCGGGCATCATTATGGGCTTGGCAAGCGCCGGGCTGCTGGGCGCGCTCAGCGGGCTGTTTGCGGCGGGCTGACAAAACGCGGGCGTTTTTGTCGTGAAAAATGCCGGTAGCTTTTCCGCCCGGAGTGTGTTACACTGAATAATAGTTGTGTAAAGACAGGGATCTGCTCCCGGTCAGAAAGGACGTTATAGAACATGGATCAGGCACTGAATCAGAAAATTGACGCATATATTGCGGAAAATAAGGAGCAGCTGCTGCAGGACATTGCAGCGCTGGTCGCCATCGACAGCGTAGAGGGCACCCCGGAGGAGGGCGCACCCTTCGGCGCAGGCCCCCGGGCAGCGCTGGACAAGACGCTGGAGCTGGCAGCAGGCATGGGCTTTGCCACCCGCAACTGCGAAAACTACATCGGCTATGCCGAGCTGGCCGGTGCAGACCCCGAAAAATATCTGGCTACCATCTGCCATGTGGACGTTGTGCCCGTGGGCAACGGCTGGACGGCAGACCCCTTTAAGATGCGCATTCAGGACGGCTGGCTGCTGGGCCGCGGCGTCTCGGACGATAAGGGCCCGATGATCGTCACCCTGTACGCGCTGAAGTTCCTCAAGGAGCAGGGCTACCAGCTGCGCTACCCCATCCGTGCCATTGTGGGCGACAACGAGGAGACCCACATGAACGATGTGAAGTACTATCTGGAAAACTACCCCGCCCCGGTGTTCTGCTTTACCCCGGATGCCGAGTTCCCGGTGTGCAACGGCGAAAAGGGCCACTTCGGCGGCAAGATCGTCAGCCCGGTGTGCAACGGCGTCATTGCAGAGTTTGAGGGCGGTGTGGCCAACAACGCGGTGCCGGACCGCGCCAGCGCTCTGGTCAAGACCGATATCCGCAAGCTGAAAAACGCCCCCAACATCACGCTGGAACCGGAAGGGGATGGCGTGCGGGTGCGCGGCTGGGGCAAGTCCGGCCACGCCGCCATGCCGGAGGGCACGGTGAACGCCATCGGTCTGGTGGTGGAGTACCTGCTGGACAACGGCCTGTGCAATGATGCTGAGCGCGCTTATCTGGAAGCACTGCGCAAGCTGCACTGCTCCACCGCGGGCACCGGCCTTGGCATTGACTGTGCCGACGGCCCCTTTGGCCCGCTGACCATCATCGGCGGCCGCATCTATATGGAGGACGGCAAGCTGGTGCAGACCATCGACAGCCGCTTCCCCACCTGCACCAATGGCGAAAAGCTGACCGCACAGGTCACCGCTGCGCTGGGTGAGGGCGCAAAGCTGGAGGATGTGGACGCAGCTGAGCCCTTCTATATCGCAGCCGACAGCCCCGCCATCCGCGCCTGCATCGACACCTACAACGAGGTGACCGGCGAGAACGCCACCCCCTTCACCATGGGCGGCGGCACCTATGCCCGCCACTTCCCCTATGCCGTCAGCTTCGGCCCGGAGCATGAGGACGTGAAGCTGCCGGAGTTCGGCGGCCCGATGCACGGCGCCAACGAAGCTGCCCCCATCGACAAGCTGCTGGAGGCCGTCAAGATCTACATTCTGGCGCTGCTGCGGCTGGAAGAGATCGATTTCTGAGGTACAGCATGAACGTGCTTGTCATTGACGGGCAGGGCGGGGGACTGGGACGCCAGCTGGTGGCCGCCCTCAGTGCCCAGTGCCCGGACATCCGGCTGGTGGCCGTGGGCACCAACAGTGTTGCCGCGCAGGCCATGCACAAGGCCGGGGCGCAGCGCGCCGCCACCGGCGAGAACGCCGTGGTGGTGAACTGCCGCAATGCGGATATCATCGTGGGGCCCATCGGCATCGTTATTGCGGATGCGCTGCTGGGGGAGATCACCCCCGCCATGGCCACGGCAGTGTGCCAGAGCAGCGCCACCCGGGTGCTGATCCCGGTGAACCACTGCGAAAACTATATCGTCGGCGTGCCCGACCAGCCCATCGGCAGCCTTGTGGCTGCCGCCGTGCAGAAGGTGAAAGCTCTCTGCACCGGGGAAGGCTGCTGAAAGGTGCTGTTTTTGCAGCAAAATAGAATATTTTAAAATACAATGTCGGGCAGTCCACAGACTGCCCGACATTGCCTTTGTTGAGCGTTTTCATAGCAAAACAGGCGGCTGTACAAAATGCTGTACAGCCGCCTGTTTGTTTTATTCAGCGCATATTGCTGGTGCGGTGCTCCATCAGGTAGGTAGCCTGCAGGTCTGCGATGTGCAGCTTGACCGCCAGCGGGTACTTGTCGTATGCTTCCGAGATGGCAAAGCAGCCGCCCCGGGCAGCATCATCAAAGCCGCCCATGTGCCAGCGGATGGCAACTGCTTCCTCCACCTTCAGCTTCATGAACCGCTCAATGAGGAACACGCTCTTTTCGCCGTGACCGTAGGGGAAAAGATCCTCCACACTGTAAAAGGGCGCTTTCTCCCACTGTCCGGTGGCTTCGTTCTTCACGTTGCGAGTGCCCAGCTTGTAGTAGTTGGCCTTGCACAGATCGTGCAGCAGGGCACAGATGGCGTAGCTCTCCTCGCTTTCACCCTCGGTGAAAAAGCTGTCGTGCAGCGCGTGGTAGACGTTCAGGCTGTGCATACACAGCCCGCCCTCACAGGCTCCGTGGAAGCGGGTGGACGCCGGTGCGGTGAAAAAATCCGTCTTTTTGTCCAGCCAGTCCAGCAGCTTTTCGCTGCCCGGGCGGGTGACGTGCTGCTGCCAGATGTCCAGAAACTCTGCGCGGTCGCCCCCGCTCACAGCTCCATGTCCTCCAGAATGCCCTTGAGGATGGCCAGCTCGTCGTGGCTCAGGGAGATGCCCTTGCCCATGCGGGTGCCGTCCGGGGACCAGTCGCGGATGTCGTACTTGGG
>CAKSZE010000079.1 GCA_934525325.1 uncultured Faecalibacterium sp. | reverse complement strand
GTCCTGTGCGCCTCAGCCTTGCGGCTGACGACTTGATTATTTTACCACAGAAGCGGTTTTTTGTCAAGCACTTTTTTTGAGAAGCTTTTGAAGTTTTGTGAACTTGGAGCGCTTTAAGTTTCTCGGTGCTAACCGGAACTTTTCAGCGTCTATTGGTTCTTTTCAAGGGCTTCCTGCTGGGACTTCAGAAGTCATTCTTTTGTCTCAGCGCTTGGCGCTCACATATAGTACCATACCGCAACTACTTTTGCAAGCCTTTTTTACATTTTTTTCGCCTTTTTTTGCGCTTTGTATACATCAGCTAGTTTTTCGCCCGGTTTCGGGGGTTGTTTTGACCTTTCTTCCACTATTTCTGCGCAAAAACAGCCGCCGCACAAAACGTGCAGCGGCTGTTGCCTTGTAAATTCAGTTCTTTTCTTCCTGCTTCATTTCCCGCAGGGTCAGCCAGACCGCTGCCGCCAGCATCGGCAGCGCAGCGATCAGACCAATGGGCATGGGACCCAGTACATTATAATAAGCATCTGCCGGGGTGACCAGCACCTGCGGCAGCGCCGCAATGGCGTTGAATGCTCCATGCGCAATGGCAGGCACCCAGATGCACTCCGTTTTCTCGTAGAGGATATCCAACAGGGTGTTGAGGGCAAAGCAGACCACGCACCACACCACCAGACCCAGCAGGGGTGCGCCTAAGTAGTTGGTGCCGTACTCGTAGCCCACCAGCAGCATCAGCGGCCAGTGCCAGATGCCCCACACAACGCCGCCCAGCAGACGGCCGTTCAGCAGACCGAACCGCTCCTTCAGGCGGGGCATCATGTAGCCACGCCAGCCGACTTCCTCGCCCAGTGCGGGGAACATATTGATGGCCGGGGCAAGGAGCACCGCAAACAGCCCGTTTTGCAACAGATAGCTGAGGGTAGAAACACCCAGCTCGCTGCGCAGGGTCTGGGCGTCCATCTCGCCGCCGTAGGCGGCAACCAGCCAGCTGCAGGAAAAGTCCAGCCGGGAGGGGAACACGGCAAAATACAGCACTGCACCCAGCAGGGTGAGCACTGCCGGGCCGAACCATGCCGCCAGCCAGAACCGCCGCTTGCCCTGCACCTTCCAGCCGATGCCGGTGGGCTGGCGCAGAAAGGCCTTTTGCACCAGCAGTACAGCCAGCAGCGGACAGAACATGGTAACGATGAGCGCCAGCTGATACAGCACCGCGTTATTCTGCTGCAAAAGCGCCATGCAGCCGCCCACCTGACACAGCCATGCCGTGCCGAAGGCGAACAAAAAGTACAGACCGAAACTCTGTTTTTCTTTTGCTGTCATATGAATCTCACCGCCGTTCCGTAAGCAATGACCTCTGCCGCGCCCTGCATGACGCTGGCAGAGGCGTACCGCATCCCCACAATGGCATCTGCGCCAAGCCCTTCGGCGTCCTTGACCATGCGTCCGGTGGCGATCTGCCGCGCTTCGGTGAGCATATCGGCGTAGTCGGTCACCTCGCCGCCCACAAGGGTGCGGAAACCGGCCATCATGTCGTGGCCAAGGTTGCGGCTCTGCACCGTGCTACCCCGCACCACGCCCAGCGCCTCCAGCTTTTTGCCCGGGATCTCGTTAATAGTTACGATAAGCATCTTCTTCTCCCTTTCCGATCTCTTCGATCCGATCCAGCAGCACCTTCAGGGTGCCCACGATGCAGCCCGCCGGGATGCCGAACATCACCACCAGCAGCGGCAGCGGCGGGGCATCCTGCGGGTCGGTGTAGATTGCCCAGCCCATGATAGCCATTACAAAAGCCATCATGGTCACAAAAAGGGCGGCACCGATGCAGGCGCCCCGGATGCGGCGGGTCTTTTGGTCGGTCCGTTCAATGTTCACAAAAGTCACTCCCTGTTCTTCCCGTGCGGTCAGGCGCGCCAGCGTCTGCTCCACATCCAGTTGTTCCAGAGGGCCGTTCTCCTGTTGCAGCAGCGTGCAGAAACCGATTGCTTCTTCCAAGTCGGCGCGGCGGCTGCGCAGACGTTCCAGCTGCTGGCTCATGCCCTCAGCCAGCGTGCGCTGCCCCTCCAGCATCTCCCGGATCTCTGCCAGCGGCACGTCCAGCTTGCGCAGCAGCTTGATGCGGCGCAAGCGCTCCACATCCGCCTGCGAGTAGCTGCGGTAGCCGTTGCCCGGCTCCCGGCTGGGGCTGATGAGCCCCTCTTCCTCGTAAAAGCGGATGTTCTTTTTGGTCACGCCGACGGCGGCTTCCACTTCGTTGATCTTCATGGGTCACGACCCCCTCCTTACGGGAGTATTTTACACCTTCCACAAAGGGGAAGGTCAAGCCTTTTTGCAAAAAGAGCTGCCGCACAAGGTCGTACAGCAGCTCCTTCCTTTAAAAATAGCACTTGATCTGGAAACGGTCGGCGTTGTCCTGCTTTTTCTCCACCACGATATGCTCGTGGTTGAAGTCGAAGTGCACCGGGGTGCACAGGTCGGTGTTGCGGGTCAGGCGCAGCAGCTCCTGCACACGCTTTTTCTCCTCCGGCACATAGAACAGGTAGCTCACGCCCTCTTTTTTCGCGCGTCCGGTGCGACCGATGCGGTGGGTGTAGTGCTCGTTCTCGCTGGGCACATCGTAGTTGATGACAGCATCCACGTCCGAGACGTCAATGCCGCGGGCGGCCACGTCCGTAGCCACCAGAATGGCCAGCTTGCCATCCCGGAAGGCCTGCATGATCTGGTTGCGCTCCTTCTGGGAGAGGTCGCCGTGCAGGCAGTCCACCGAGAAGCCCAGCCGTGCCAGCTGGTTTGCCAGCGTGGCGGTGTTGAACTTGGTATCGCAGAACACCATCACCCGCTTGTAGCCCTCGCCGATGATGATCTGTGCCAGATCCGACAGCTTGTTGCGGCCGGAG
This sequence comes from uncultured Faecalibacterium sp., assembly GCA_934525325.1. Classification (GTDB taxonomy): domain Bacteria; phylum Bacillota; class Clostridia; order Oscillospirales; family Ruminococcaceae; genus Faecalibacterium. The sequence goes on along the minus strand of CAKSZE010000079.1, from coordinate 2,610 downwards.
GTCTCCAGCATATACTGGGTGATCTTGGGCTGGCTCTCCTCCCGGGGCTGCACGGTGATCTCCTCGGCGTTGTGCTGGTACAGCCAGCCGATATCCATCACCTCGCGGCTGATGGTGGCAGAGAACATGGACAGCGCCTTGCGCGCCTTCATCATCTCGATGATGTGGCGCACATCCTTATAAAAGCCCATGTTCAGCATCTCGTCGGCTTCGTCCAGCACGATCTGGGTCACATGGGAGATATCGATGCTGTGGTGCTTGTAGTGATCCATCAGCCGTCCCGGCGTGGCTACCACGATCTGGCAGCCCTCCGCCAGACGCTTTGCCTGCTTTTCCATATTGGCGCCGCCGTACACGCAGGCCACCTGCACCTCGGGCATAAAGTAGGTAAGGTTGGTCAGCTCCTCGGCGATCTGCTGAGCAAGCTCCCGGGTGGGTGCCATGATGACGGCCTGCGGGTATTTATTTTCCGGCTGGATATGCTCCACCACCGGGATGCCAAAGGCACAGGTCTTACCGGTGCCGGTGGGTGCCTTGGCAATGACATCATGCCCTGCCAGCATGAGGGGGATGGTCTTTTCCTGAATTTCGGTCATTTCGGCAAAGCCCATGCGTTCCACAGCCTTGTGGATGGCTTCGCTGCACTGCAACTCGCTGTAAAGCATTTGGACAACTCCGTTCTTTGTGGCGTTTTTTCTCGTTGCAACAAGTATAGCATGAAATGCCGCGCTTGTCAGCAGAGAAACAAAAAGATGCCATGCGCCGCACGCAGGGCAGGACGATTTGGAATGCCCTCCGCTTGCGCTCTGGGCATTTTCAGCGGAAAATGATTTTAAATTTCGGAATATCGGAACGCCTGCGGGCGTTCCGATATTCCATCTTCACAGCAGGGGTCGTGACGGGAAACGGTATTGCAGTGCCGCTTCCTGCGGAAGCGCGGCACTGCGGGAAGGTCATTTTTTCAGTGGGACAAAAAGCAAATGCCGATTACCTTTACGGCCCTCCCCGTGAAAAGGCGATTCGGGAAAATCCGCAGATTTTCCCGAATCGCAAATTATAATAAAATTCCGCTGATTATGCCCAGAGCAACGCGGAGGGCATTCCAAATCGTTCTCTTGCACGCAAGCAAAAAGAACCGCACCCGGGGTCACGGGTACGGTTCTCAGTGTGCGGATCAGGCGGTCTCTTCCACGCTCTTCTTGCCGGTCTCCAGCTTCTGCTTGAAGCGGCCGCTGGCCTTGAAGCCGGGGATGGAGGTGGACTCCAGCTGGCTGGAGACCTTGGTCTTGGGGTTGGTGTAAGCCTTCGGCTTGCGGGGGCGCATCTCAAAGCGGCCAAAGCCGGCGATGGTCACCTTTTCGTCAGCACGCAGGCAGTCCGCGATCTGGTCAAACATTGCATCCATCGTGGTCTCGACCTGAGCTTCGGTAAAGCCGGTCTTGCGTGCCACGGTTTCGATCATCTGGGAACGGGTCATGTATCGATATCCTCCTGGAATGTCCAAAAGTAACGTCTTTTGGCAAATTTTGCGTTGTTGAGTATAACATATTTCTCGCACTGTTTTCGATGGATTGCGCACGAAATGTAGCTTATTGCGCACGAACCACATTCAGTTCCGTGCACTCCGCACAAATACAGCGCCCACCGTTTCGGCAGGCGCTGTAAAGAGCTGTTTTATGCGGGTGTTACGGCTTATTTTCCGCGGTACAGGGTGGCAATATCCACCAGCGGGATGTTAGCCAAGCTGTGTTCACTGCGCAGGCAGTCCACCAGAGAAGCGGCGGTATCCACTGCGGTGATGCAGGGGATGCTCAGCTCCACGGCCTTGCGGCGCAGGCGGACGGAATCGCGCCGGGGGTCACGACCCTTGGCGCTGGTGGAGAACACATAGTCCACCAGACCGCTCTGCAGCAGGTCCACGATGTTGGGAGCTTCGCCGGAGATGTTGCGCACCTCGTTGCAGGGGACCATGTGCTTGTTGAGCCATGCACAGGTGCCGGAGGTACCGTAGAGCTTATAGCCCATATCCTTCAGCTTCCATGCAATATCCACGAACTCAGGCTTGTCGCTGTCCTTCACGGTGAAGATGCAGCAGCTGCCCGGGCCGGGGGTCTTAAAGGTATAGCCTGCACCGATCAGACCCTTGAGCAGGGCATCGTGGTAGTTGGGCGCAATGCCCAGCACCTCGCCGGTGGACTTCATCTCGGGGCCGAACTGGGTATCCACGGCGTGCAGCTTTTCAAAGCTGAACACGGGCACCTTGACCGCCACATAGGGGGCGTTGGGGTGCAGACCGGTGCCGTAGCCCATATCTGCCAGCTTCTCGCCCAAGCAGCAGCGCACGGCCAGATCCACCATGGGCACACCGGTGACCTTGGAGATATACGGCACGGTACGGGAGGAGCGGGGGTTCACCTCGATGACGTACACACGGCCATGGGAGACGGCGTACTGCACGTTGACCAGACCGGTGACGTGCAGCTCGCGGGCAAAGCGGCCGGTGTAGTCCACCATGGTGTCGATCTCGTCCTGCGTCAGGTGCTGTGCCGGGTAGACACAGATGGAGTCGCCGGAGTGCACGCCGGTGCGCTCCACCTGCTCCATGATGCC
>CAKSZE010000078.1 GCA_934525325.1 uncultured Faecalibacterium sp. | reverse complement strand
TAAAAAGCGCTTGCAATTCCGGCGCGCCGTGCTATGATACAAGAAGAGCATAAAGCCGCTTCTGCCGCAGGCCGCGCCGGAAGCCCGACAGGAAAGAGGGGCTGCACCCATGTATGTGGACTGGGAATACTACAAGATCTTCTACTATGTGGCAAAATATCAGAACTTCACCCGCGCGGCGCGGGTGCTGGGCAATAACCAGCCCAACATCACCCACGCCATGAACCGGCTGGAAAGCCAGCTGAACTGCGTGCTGTTCATCCGCTCCAACCGGGGCGTCACCTTGACGCCGGAGGGAGAACTGCTGTATTCCCGCATTGCCTCGGCGGCGGTGCAGATCCAGGATGCAGAGGAAGAGCTGAGCGCCAGCGCCACGCTGGAGCACGGTGCCATCAGCATCAGCACCACCGAGACCGCTTTGAACATCTACCTGTCTGAAAAGCTGCGCGCTTTCCATACCGAGTACCCGGGCATCCGGCTGCGCATCTCCAACCACTCCACCCCGCAGGCGGTGCAGGCGGTACGCAACGGCGAAGTGGATTTTGCCATCGTGACCACCCCCGCAGAGGTGGAAAACGGGCTGAAAATGGTAGAACTGATGCCATTTTACGAAGTTCTTGTGGGCGGTAAGACCTTTACGGCGCTGGCAAGCCAGACCCTGAACCTGCAGGAGCTGGCCAGTTACCCCCTGATCTGCCTGAACGAGGAGAGCATGACCCGCAGCTTTTACCGGCAGTTCTTTCTGGAACACGACGCGGTGCTGAAACCGGACACCGAAGCCGCCACCACCGACCAGATGCTTACGCTGGTCAAAAGCGAGCTGGGACTGGCCTTTATGCCGGAGCCCATGGCAGCGCCCCTACTGGCCAGCGGGGAGCTGGTGCAGCTGCATTTGCAGGAGATCATCCCCTCCCGCTCCATCTGCCTTGTGTACGACCATCACCGCCCGCTGAACACCGCCGCCCGGAAGTTCCAGCAACTTCTGACCAAAGCCGGTGCCCGGGGCGCAGAACGCAAATAACATAAATACAGCAAGGGGCTGCTGCACCAATGATGTGCAACAGCCCCTTTTCTGTTATTTCCGGGCGCTCTGTTTCAGCTCCCGCTGTTCTTCCTGCAATTCCTGTTTCAGGGTGCGGTCGATCTCCCGGGTCTCCTGCCGGATGGCGGTCAGATCCTTTTCGATGACCGGGTTTTCTTCCAGCTCCTCCCGGATGAACATCAGCGCAAAGCTGACCAGCAAAAAGCAGCAGGAGATCCAGATGGCTCTGCCGCCCAGCTGCGCCGCGCTTTTGCTGCCCAGCCCTGCCCCCAGCGCAAACAGGAATATGATGCCGAAGTAGCGCACCATCCGGTCTTTTGCACGGGACTCATGGGTCTTGCGCCAGAGGCAGAAGGCCTCCACGCCGCTGCGCAGGTCACCGATGCACATGGTACTGGCAAAGGCGTAGCCGTCCACCTTGCGGAAGGCCTGCACCTGCATGGCGCAGGAGAAGGAAACGATGGCGTTGGCCAGCAGGTTCTGCGATTGCGGCAGAAAACCCACCGCGAACAGCAGCAGCACCTCGCCCAGCACCACCAGCTGCCGCCAGTGCAGCCGCTGCATTGCCTGAAAGCGCTCCCGCATTTTTTCCGCAGCCAGCACCCCCAGCGCAAAGGCGCACAAAGGCACCAGATAGTGCAGCACCTTATCCCACTGGCCATCCATGATATTGGCGCTCAGCAGCACGATATTGCCGGTCTGGGCATTGGCAAACACCTTGCCCCGGAACAGATAGGTGTAGGCATCCTGCAAACCGCCGGACAGCGAAAGGAACACCGCCGTAAGAAAGGACTCGGACATTTGCCCGTGATGCTTTGTTTTCATACTTGTACCCTCTTTTCGGGCTCTATTATAATACATTTTGGAGCAGTTTCTGATATCATTTTTACATACCGGCCATGTTTCCCGCCCCAAAAGGCGCAAAAAGCGCGGGTGCCCTTCCCTATTTCAGCGCAATCTGTTAGAATAGGGGGAGAAAATCTCGTACACAGGAAGGAGTTTTTAGTATGAAGATCGCAATTCCCTACGAAAACGGTCAGGTGTTCCAGCACTTTGGTCACTCTGCGCAGTTCAAGCTGTACACCGCCGAGGAGGGCCGCATTACCGGCGCCGAGGTGGTCTCCACCGATGGGCAGGGGCACGGTGCACTGGCAGGCTTTCTGGTGCGCAACGGCGTGAACGTGCTGCTGTGCGGCGGCATTGGCGGCGGTGCACAGATGGCGCTGGCACAGGCCGGTATCCGGCTGTGCGGTGGCATCACCGGCGATGCCGACAGCGCTGCGATGGCTTATCTTGCCGGCACACTGGTCTTTGACCCCAACGCCCGCTGCACCCACCACGACCACGAGGAGAGCCACAGCTGCGGCTCTCACGCCTGCCACGCCGACAAGGGCGGCTGTGCTGGCAACTGCCATTAAGAGCCGTTCCGCTTTCCGGGCGGGACGATTTGAAATGCCCTCCGCTTGCGCTCTGGGCATAAGCCAAGGAAAAATATTTATAATTTCGGAATACCGGAGCGTCTGCGGACGCTCCGGTATTCCATTTTCACAGGTAGGGGTAAGTAAAATCGGGCAGCCCGCGGGCTGCCCGATTTTACTAAAAAAACGTGATTCAGAAAAGTGCTCAGGCTTTCTCGATGGTGACGCTCCACTCGCTGGTCATGGCCTCGTCCGGCTCCAGCACCTCGTGCTTGCCATCCTCGTTCACGCTGTTGGCCCAGCCGTTCCAAGGCTCCATGCAGACAAAGCTCTCGGCATCCTGCTGCCACAGCACGCCGTTGTCAAAGGTCTCGTCGGCGTCCACAGTCACCTTGTGGCCGTTGCCCTTGTCGGTAAAGGTCATGGGGAACTGCACACCGGTCAGCAGACGGATGGTGTTGTCTGCGCCCTCCTTGCGGGTGAGGGTGATCTTTTCCGGGGCGGCGGGCTGCTCGCCCTTGGCGTTTTCGGAGCAGGTGGCGCACTTGATGTCGAACTCCACGTTCTCCAGCTTGGAGGCGGTAAAGTAGGGGTGGTAGCCAAAGCTGAAGGGCATATCGGTGTTGCCCTCGTTGATGACGGTCAGGCTGACCAGAGCCTTGTTGCCCTCCAGATTATAGTTGACCAGCAGGGTGAAATCGAAGGGGTAGAGGAACTTGGTCAGCGGGGTGGACTCCAGTGCCAGCGTCACGCCGTCCGGGCCAACGCTTTCCACTTCCCATGCGCACAGGTCGGCAAAGCCGTGGGTCTCCATGGGGTAAGCCTTGCCGTCAAAGATGTGCACGCCGTTATCCGGGTTGCCGCAGCTGGGGAACAGCACCGGCACGCCAAAGCGAGGGCGGTTGCACTCCGAGAAATTGGGGCGGCGGGTCCAGACGAACTCCTCGCCGTCCAGCGTAAAGCTGGTGATCATACCGCCGCGCTCGGGGGTGATGGTGAGGGCGGTCTTTGCCTCGGGGTCGGTGATGACGTACTGCTCGTAGCAGGCGCCGTTCTCGGTGATGTACCGGGTGGTGATCTGATTCATAAGTAAAAGCCTCCTATTATTGCCGCCGGGTCGCCCCTGCGGGTCATTTTTCTTGCTCGGTCTGCCGTGCATCCAGCTTTTTGAAGTAGTAATCGATGCCGTAGCGGATAAAATATTTGATCAATCGTACTACACCATAAATGATAGCCGCATAAAGCAGCAGTGTCAACAGCAGCACTCCATTTGCGCCCAACATTTCATACACTTCCTTTCTTTTTATGCACAAAAAGGCCGCCGTACCGCTTTTTGCCGTACAGCAGCCCTTTTTTCAGTTACAGAACCACGCCGTCCTTGAAGATGGAGATCTCGCGGAAGCCGTGCTTTTCCGCCTTGGTCTGCTCGCCGCTGGCCACGCGGATGACCAGATCCAGCAGATCCTTTGCAGCCTCGTCGATGGTCTTTTCACCGTCGGCGATGACACCGGTGTTGAAATCGATCCAGCCGCCCTTCTTCTCTGCCAGCGGGGTGTTGGTGGAGATCTTCAGGGTGGGAGCCGGAGCGGAGAACGGGGTGCCGCGGCCGGTGGAGAACAAAATCAGGTGTGCGCCTGCTGCCGTCATGGCGGTGGCAGAAACCAGATCGTTGCCGGGGCCGTAGAGCATATTCAAGCCCTTGGTCACCACGGGGTCGCCGTAGCCGATGACGTCCATGATGGGGGCAGTGCCGCCCTTCTGCACGCAGCCGCAGCTCTTATCTTCCAGCGTGGTGATGCCGCCGGCCTTGTTGCCCGGAGAGGGGTTATCGTACACCACCTCGTTGTGGCTGATGAAGTAATCCTTGAAGCCGTTGATCATGTGCTCGGCCTTGACGAATACCTCCTTGTTGATGCAGCGGTCCATCAGGAAGCCCTCGGCACCGAACATCTCGGGCACCTCGGTCAGCACGGTAGAGCCGCCGCGCTGGCCCATCATGTCGGAGAAGCGGCCGATGGTGGGGTTGGCGGTGATGCCGGACAGGCCGTCCGAGCCGCCGCACTTCATGCCCACCACCAGATCGGACACGGGGATGGGCTCACGCTTGAACTGCCCGGCATAAGCGGCCAGCTCCTTGAGGATATCGCGGGCGGCGGTGAACTCGTCGTCCACCTCCTGACAGGTGAGGAACTTCACGCGGTCGTGGTCGTACTCGCCCAGCTCTTCCACGAACTGATCGTGCTGCAGGTTCTCGCAGCCCAGATGCAGCACCAGAACGGCAGCGGCATTGGGGTGGCGCACCAGCGCAGCCAGCAGCTTGCGGGTCTGTGCGTGGTCGTGGCCGGTCTGGCTGCAGCCGAAGGGATGGGTGAAGGTGTACAGACCCTCGATGGAGCCGGTGACCAGATCCTGATTGTCGGCTACCATCTTCTTGGCGATATCGTTCACGCAGCCCACGGTGGGGATGATCCAGATCTCGTTGCGGATGGCGGCGCGGCCGTCCTTGCGGCGGAAGCCCATAAAGGTCTCCGGCTCTGCCTTGGGCAGCGGAGCCAGATCCGGGGCGGGGTTATAGCTGTACTCCACCTCGCCGGACAGGTTGGTGTGCACGTTGTGGGTGTGCATCCAGGTGCCGGGAGCGGCGTCTGCGGTGGCATGACCGATGGGGAAGCCGTACTTGATGACGTTCTCGCCGTTCTTAATGGGCTTGACTGCCATCTTGTGACCCTGCGGGATATCCTCCAGTGCGGTGACGGCAAGGCCGTCCACCTCCACCAGCGTGCCCTTGGCAATGGGGTGCAGGGCAACGACCACATTGTCGATGGGGCTGATATGAATTGCCTGCGGCATAGTTGTTCTCCTTATCGTATCGCACAAAAGGGCTGCTGCCCAAAGCAGCAGCCCTTTGTTGTGCGGGTAGGTTGATTTTTCAGCTTACAGGCAGCTCTTGTAAGCAGCCTCGGCACCCTGAGCGCGGATCATTTCCAGATCTGCCAGCACAGCGGCTTCCAGACCCTCGATCTTGGTCAGATCCTGATCCCACATCTGGGTGTTGGTCAGCACAGCGTGCACCAGCTGAGCAGCGGTGTCGTCCTTGTGTGCGTAGTAGAAGTCCAGAGCCCATGCGTCATCCTGGATCTTGTAGGTGTTGCCTGCGGGGCGCTTGCAGATCAGGCCGTC
>CAKSZE010000077.1 GCA_934525325.1 uncultured Faecalibacterium sp. | reverse complement strand
GAGGAGATCAGCCACCTGTGGAGCTGCAACCAGCTGTTTGAGCCCAAAATGGACGCTGCCCAGCGGGAAAAGCTGGTTAAGGGCTGGCACAAGGCCGTGGGCCGCAGTCAGGACTGGGCCGAGCACGAGGCGTAAGGCAAAAAAGCTTTGACAGCATAACAGTATAATACCCCCGGCAGGCTGCCACCGTAATGGTGATCGTCTGCCGGGGGTTTGTTATGCCAGTATTTTGTCCAGCTGGAATTGCAGGATGCCGTCCAGCCGCTCCAGCCGTTCCGGGTCGATGGAGAGCACGGGGTGGCCGGTAAAGCGGAATGTCCGCAGCTTTTCCAGATCGGCGCGGATGCTGTCGGTCAGAAGTCCGCGTGCAGTTGCAATAAAATCGGAGCCAAGCCGCGGAGAGCAGTGTCGGATGCACCATTCCGTATTTTTCAGTTGGTCGTTGTCCAGATCAAACAGCAAACTGCGGTTGTTATCAAAAACAGGTGCCATTTTTTGAACTTGCAGCGTGTCGTTCTCGAACAGGACGCCAAAGTTTCCGCTGTGCCGGTCGGTGTTCAGGATAAGCGCATCCAGAATGCACATCCGTCGGAAGGCGTCGCCGCTTCCGATGCTTTCAAAATAGCGCAGAAATCCGGCGATCGTCCGGTCTTTTGTCAGGACAGCCGCCTTGGCAAGGCCGTAGCGTTCGCTGGTGAAAAGGGCGCACTTGGAGATCAGCTCCCCGTGGTGGAAACCGAGGTCATAGACTGCCGCTCCCGGGCAAAGAAGAACTGCCAGCTGAGAAGCCAGATACTCCGACACCGGTTCCATGCCGAATACGCTGCCGGTCTTGTAGAGCTGAATGGTGTCCTTCTCCCGCACCCAGCACTTGGCGTACTGTCCGTCTGTGCTGAACTCCGGGGAGGTGGACGAGAAGCCCGCGCTGGACACAGAACCGTCAAAAGCAGCCTGCGAGATCATCTCGTTGAAAGGGTTCTGATAAAGAGAAACGTCCCGCCATTGCAGGTCGGACTCTGCCGCTTTGACCCAGAAGGTATCATTCAGGGACAGCGCATGGGTCACATTCAGGTAGCCCTCCAGCGTATCGCAGCCGTACTCCTTCAGCAGCGCTGCAATGTGCGCCCGGTGCTTGGGCGCTTTGCGGCGCTCCAGAAAATCCGTCAGGTTCGTATAGCCGAAAGGCCGCTGCGCGGTGTACCAGACATCCTCCTGTGCAGCGGTTTCCATGTATTCGTTCTGCTCGCAGTGAAACGCAAGCCAGACGGTGTCCTTGTTCAGCAGGAGATAGTGCATCCTAAAGCTCCTTTCGGTCAAAAGAGGTTGCTGTATCCTTATTATAGCATGGATATCCTTCTTGCCAAGGTAGTTTTTGGCGTGGAAAGTTTTTTGCGACCGGTGGGAGTGCCATCCCGCTTTGACAGTACGCAACAAAAAAGCCCCTGACCGAAGTCAGGGACTCTTGTTTTGGTGGACGGTACAGGACTCGAACCTGTGACCTCCTGCACGTCAAGCAGATGCTCTACCAGCTGAGCTAACCGTCCATGTCATATCGACTTGGATAGTTTACCACAGCTTTTTACAAAAAGCAAGACCTTTTGTGCTTTTTATGCGTTCTTTTTACTTTTCCGGCGAAAGCGCCCGGCGGATGATGTCGTACAGCACCGGCTTCATGGCGTCGATGTTGTCCGGCTTGCCCTCCAGAATGCTGGAATAGCATACCGACATACACATACTGCCAAGGGCGGTGATGCGCTGGTAGACCTCCCGCTCGGTGCGACCGGCCATCTCCGGGCTGGAAAGCACGATGGCCAGCAGCTTGCGCATCAGGGGCTCGGCTTCTCTGCTGGCTTCGATCTGGTCCAGCCCGGGCCAGACGAAGTTGCGCTCCAGAAACCGCAGCACCAGCACGTCCTGCCGCAGCGCCTCGATAATATGGTCGATGACGAACACCACCTGTGCGGTAAAGTCGGGCAGCTCGGTGTGCTGCTCGACCGCAAGGCAGGCATCACTCAGCAGCTGGTAACTCACCCGCCCCAGCAGCGCCTGCATCACCGCGCCCTTATCCTGAAAATACAGATAAAACGTTCCCTTGCCCACCTTGGCACGGCTGGTGATATCCTCCACGCTGGTCTTGGCGGTGCCCCGCTCCAGAAACAGCTCGTAGGCTGCATCCAGCAGGGCGCGGCGCTTTTCCTGCTTCTTCCCTTCCACGGTGCTCATGCTCTGGGTAGATTCCTCTTTTCTCTCTTTTATGAATATGGACGCAGGTATGTGCTGCGTCCGGTCTGTGTACCTTAGTTTAGCAGTCCTTTGCCTTTTGTGCAAGCCCGATTTGTTATACAATTTTTTGCAGGTGATAAAAAAACTGACTTTCGGTCACTTTTCCTGCTTGACACACTGTCCGGGGTGGATATAATAGTGTTTGCCCGGAAGATGACCGGTGGTCAGTTTCGCGGGCTTTCCCAATCAACTTTCTATTCTGGAGGGTTCTCATGAAAAAGATCGCACAAGGCATCGTGCGTCTGCGCAAGCTGATCTTAACAGTGGCAGTGCTGCTGTTGATCCCTTCCGCGATCGGCGCCATTGCCACCCGCATCAATTATGACATCCTCACCTACCTGCCGCAGGATCTGGACTCCATGATCGGCGAGGTAGCCCTTGAGGACGATTTCCATCTGGCCTCCACCGGTATGATCACGGTAGAGGGCCTGCCAACCAATGAACTCATCGCCATGAAAAAGGAGATCGACGCCGTGCCCGGCGTTACCCAGACCTTCTGGCTCAGCGATGTGATCGACCCCAACATCCCCACCGCCATGCTGCCTGCCGATGTGCAGCAGTTCATGTTCGGCAAGAATGATTCCACCATGCTGATCGTCCGTTTTGACGCCCCCAGCGCCAGCGACGAGACCATGGATGCGGTCGCACAGATCGAAAAGCTGCTGCGCAAGGACTGCTTCTTCGGCGGCATCAGCGTTATTTTGCAGGACACCAAGGCGCTGGTCAATCAGGAAATGCCCATGTACATCCTGATCGCCGTGGGTGCAAGCCTGCTGGTGCTGTTCCTCTCGCTGGAAAGCACCATCACCCCGCTGCTGTTCATGCTGGGCCTGCTATTCCCCATCGCGTACAACTTCGGCACCAACCTCTTTCTGGGGCAGATCAGCTACATCACCGAAGCACTGGCTACCGTGCTGCAGCTGGGCGTTACGATGGACTTCTCCATCTTCCTGCTGCACCGCTATGAGGAAGAAAAGGAGCTGCGCTCCTCCAACGAGGAGGCCATGGCCAGCGCCATCTGCAAGACCATGACCTCCATCTCCGCTTCCAGCCTGACCACCATCGCAGGCTTCCTTGCACTGTGTGCCATGCGCCTGACGCTGGGCCGCGATATCGGCCTTGTCATGGCAAAGGGCGTGGCACTGGGCGTCATCTGCACCGTGGTCATTCTGCCCTCCCTGATCCTTACCTTTGATAAGTGGGTGGAAAAATATAAGCACCGTACCGTTATCCCCCAGCTGAAAAAGCTGAGCTACTTTGTTTCCAAGCACGCAGCGCCCATCGTGGCTGTCTTTATCCTCATCCTCATCCCCTTTGCCATTGCGCAGAACAAGACCAGTGTGTACTACACCCTGTTCGACTCTCTGCCCCAGGACCTGACCGGCATCGTGGGCACCAACAAGCTGGGCGAGGATTTCGGCATGACCACCAGCCACTTTATTCTGGTGCATGACGACCTGACCGCCACGCAGGTGTCCGACCTGTGCGACGAGCTGAAGGACGTGGACGGCATCACGCAGGTGGTAAGTCTGGATTCCATCACCGGCCCCGGCTTTGATACCGAGCTGCTGCCCGACAGCATTATGGAGATTTTGCAATCCGGCGGCTACAAGCTGATTTTGGCGAACAGCTCCTATAAGACCGGCACGGATGCCATCAACAGCCAGCTGGACGAGATGATCAGCCTGATCAAAAACGTAGACCCCGAGGGCGTCATCACCGGTGAAGGCGCTATGACCAAAGACCTGATCGAGGTGGCAGACGTGGACTTCAAAAACGTCAACGTCTGGTCGATCATGGCCGTTCTGGTCATCATCGCCATCTCCTTCAAGAGCATCTCCATCCCGGTGCTGCTGGTCGCCAGCATCGAAGCCGCTATCGCCATCAATATGGGCATCCCATACTTTACCGGTACGCAGCTGCCCTTCATCGCCAGCATCGTCATCGGCACTATCCAGCTGGGTGCTACCGTGGACTACTCCATCCTGATGACCACCCGTTATCATGAAGAGCGCGCCTTTGGCCGCACCCCCAAGGAAGCTGCCCAACAGTCGCTGGAACACTGCAGCCAGTCCATCCTGACCAGCGGTCTGACCTTCTTCGCCGCTACGGTCGGCGTGGCAGCCATCAGCAAGATGGAGCTGCTGCGGAGCATCTGCCTGCTGATCTCCCGCGGCGCTCTGATTAGTATGCTGGTCATTCTGGTGGTGCTGCCCGCCGCCCTGATGCTGTGTGACTGGCTCATCCGCCACACCACCCTGAAATGGATGGTACCTGAATCTGCCAACGCCAAGAAGTCTGAAAAGGAGTAATGCGTTATGAAAAAATCGCTTCGTTTCGCCAGTGCGGCGCTGGCAGTTGCCCTTGCCGCCAGCTGTGCAGCCCCGGCCTTTGCCGCGGGCGGCAGCAGCTTTACCAAGTCTGAGACCGTGTACGCTGTGATGAACGCCGATGGCTCCATCCAGAGCACCACCGTCAGCGAGCACGTTTACAGCGCCTCCGGCCTGTCCAAGGTGACCGACCAGAGCACCCTGACCAACATCCAGAACACCGAGAGCAGTGCCGCGTTCACACAGGACGGCGAAAAGCTGGTGTGGAACACCGATGATACCGATGTGTATTATAAAGGTGACACCGACCGTGCCCTGCCCATTCAGGCCACCGTTACCTACGCACTGGACGGTCAGGAAGCCGCACTGGAAGATCTGATCGGCAAGAGTGGTCATCTGACCATGACCATCGCCCTGAAGAACAACGAGACCGGCACCGTGAACGTGAACGGCACTGACCGCACCATCGTCACCCCGCTGGTCACCGCTGTGGGCGTGATCTTTGGGCAGGATGCCACCAACGTGGTGGCTGCCCACGGTCTGGTGGAAAGCGCCGCCAAGAGCAATGTGGCTGCCTTTGTCACTCTGCCGGGCGTGAAGGACTCCCTGTCCGGTCTGCTGCCAGACGAGCTGGACACCATCGAGGACTATCTGCAGGACACCATCACGGTGGAAGCAGATGTCACCGGGCTGACCTGCCCGCAGGTGATGATGGCCTGCGCTACCAACGCTGCGGCTCTGGGCACTGACAATGTGTTTGACCTGAGCAGCATCAACGACCTGACCGACGGCATCAACCAGCTGAACGACGCCATGAGCCAGCTGCTGGACGGTGCTTCTCAGCTGGAGGATGGTACCAGCCAGCTGGCCAGCGGTGTGCTGGCACTGCTGGACGGCGCCAACACCCTGAACACCGGCGCTGCTGCGCTGGACGAGGGTCTGGGTCAGCTGACCAACGGTCTGGACACCCTGAGCGCCAACAACAGCGCCCTGAACAGCGGCGCACAGCAGGTGGCGGACGGCGTGCTGGCTTCTGCCAACAAGACCCTGAAAGAGGGCGGCCTGATTGACACTGACATGACTTGGGATAACTACGCCGCGGTCATCGACAACATTCTGACCATCAACGACAAGACGCTGGCTGCCGGACGCCGCAAGATGGTGCGCACCATCTGGGAGCAGGCACCCAGCTTCAAGGACAGCCAGCTGGATCTGGCCCTGTACCTTTCCGCTACCAAGACCGACCATGATCTGGAGGCCGCTCTGCGCCTGATGCAGAACTACGACCCCTCCATGCTGTGCGGTCTGGTGCAGCTGCTGACCAGTCAGGAAGCCAAGGACACCGCCAAGGCTGAGCTGAAGTA
>CAKSZE010000076.1 GCA_934525325.1 uncultured Faecalibacterium sp. | reverse complement strand
ACAGAAGTTAAGCTTACTTGTGCCGAAGATAGTTAGCTGGAAACGGCTTGTGAAAATAGGTAGTCGCCGACTTAACAAAGAGCTCTGAGATGAAAGTCTCAGGGCTTTTTTGTTGTGTTCTATATGCTAAAGGGTTGCAGAATGGGGAAAAAGCTGGTATCCTCAAAGCAGGAAAGGGTGAGAATATGCGTTCGGACAGGACCCGCAAGGATACAGCAAAACATTATATAGCGGTACTGGCGCTTTTGCTGTTATGCAGCATCGCATTTTATGTGCTGACACATTACCAGCGCACCTCGGCGTCCCGGCCTGAGGACGACTATCAGGGCAGGATACCGCAGTTTCATAGCAGCGTGGATCGGGATGATGACGGCGTAGATGACCAGCTGGATATTCTGAACGGTGCGCTGGCCTATGTGAGCACACATCCAAAATACATAAGCCGCTATTATGAGACCGGTTATCCTGACGATGACTATGGCGTTTGCACCGATGTAGTTGCTTATGCGTTGAAGAATGCCGGATATGACCTGCAAGTGCTTGTGGACGCAGATATCCGGGAGCAGCCACAGGATTATATGGTGGCAGAACCGGATGCAAACATAGATTTCCGACGGGTGAGAAACCTGAAGGTATTTTTTTCACACACGGCAGCTGCCCTCACTACAGATATCTCGGAAATAGAAGAATGGCAGGGCGGCGACATTGTGATCTTTGAAAGACATATCGGCATCGTGTCCGACCGGCGAAATAAAAACGGAGTGCCCTATATCATTCACCACAATGACCCATGGCAGACTGCCTACGAACAGGATATTCTGGAAAAACGAACCGACATCGTGGGGCATTGCCGAATTTCAAAATAAAAGCGGCCCCGCTGCACTGTGCATAACAGTGCGGCGGGGCCGCATACTTTATTGGGTGGTGTACCGGTTACGATACGAGCTTCAGCTTAGCCCTTGCCTGCGCAGCCGAACAGCTCGATCTTCTCCTTGCACTTGGCCTCGATGGCCTTTGCGCCGGGAGCCAGCAGCTTGCGGGGGTCGAAGCCCTTGCCCTGCTGATCCTTGCCCTCTTCGATGTACTTGCGGGTGGCCTCAGCAAACACCAGCTGGCACTCGGTGTTGATGTTGATCTTGGAAACGCCCAGGCTGATGGCCTTTGCGATCATCTCGTCGGGGATGCCAGTGCCGCCGTGCAGAACCAGAGGAATGTTGTTGGTGGCCTTGTGGATGCGGTCCAGAGCCTCGAAGTCCAGACCCTTCCAGTTTGCAGGGTAGACGCCGTGGATGTTGCCGATGCCGGCAGCCAGGAAGTCGATGCCCAGAGCGGTGATCTTTGCGCACTCCTCGGGATCAGCGATCTCACCGGAGCCCACAACGCCGTCCTCAACGCCGCCGATGGAGCCGACCTCGGCCTCGATGCTCATGCCGTGAGCGTGTGCCAGAGCGACCAGCTCCTTGGTCTTTTCCACGTTCTCCTCGATGGAGTAGTGGCTGCCATCGAACATGATGGAGGAGAAACCGGCCTCAACGCAGGCCTTGCAGCCCTCGTAGGTGCCGTGGTCCAGATGCAGAGCAACGGGGACGGTGATGCCCATGGAATCGACCATGGCGCTGACCATAGCGGCAACGGTCTTGAAGCCGGTCATGTACTTACCTGCACCCTCGGAAACACCCAGAATGACGGGGCTCTTCATTTCCTCGCAGGCGGTCAGGACTGCCTTGGTCCACTCCAGATTATTGATGTTGAACTGCGGCACACCGTAGTGGCCATCGCGTGCCTTGAGCAGCATTTCGGTTGCATTTACCAACATTATTCATTACCTCCAAAAATTATCGGGGTTCCGGCTCTGCCACACACCGCATTGTGCATGGTTTAACGAGCCCACATGGCTAGTATACCCCAAACTGCGCCTAAAATCAATCCGAACAGGCGCTTTTTCTTGCATAGAGCTGCTGCGGAACGGGCGCGGCACAAAGCGGCTGATGCAGCATCGGCAGAAATGTTCTGCGCTTGGCGACAAAAATCCATATATGCTGCAACATCTGCCTTGCGCGTCGATGACGCGGGTTTTCAACACATTTTAACATTCGTCAAAATGATGTTGGAGGAAATTGCAAAAGCAGACAATTTCCGGTTCAAAAAATTGTCATAATTCCGACTTGAATTTTACAAATTGTAAGGCTTTTGCCAGGATATGGGGGAAGCTGCTGTTGAAAACCCGGTGGAAATTGTTTAATTCCACCCGGAAAACAGGCGCTGCGGCTGGACTTTTACACGCTTTCCACCGAGTTTTCAACTTGTGGAAAAATTACAGGCTGTTTACGGAATGTATAGCTCCTTTTTGTGGAAAACTTTTTGCCTTGGCAAAACAGCGGAAATGCACCGGGCTGCCCGGGCAGCGGGCAAAACATTTTTACAGATGCCCAATCCGGCCGGAAAGACGCTTTCTGTCGAAAAAAATTTAGGCGTCGGGGAATAAAATCCCGGCAATTTGTGGCGAAGCCGGACGAGATATGGTATACTTTATCTTGGATTATCATAAACAAAATAAAACGCTCCGGCGCGGCACTGCCCGCCCGGAACGGAAGGAGCATAAAAAGATGGAAGAACGTAACCAGCCGCGCCGTCCGCGCCGCGATGCAGAGCAGCCGCAGCAGAAAAGCGAGAGCCTGATCTACGGCAAAAACCCTGTGACCGAGCTGCTCAAGAGCGGCTCCGGTGTGGACACCGTGCTTATTGCCGAGGGGATGGCCCCGGCAGTGGCGGCATATTATACAGCACTGGCCAAGGAGGCCGGTGCAACGGTCAAGCGGGTGCACCCCAACAAGCTGCGCCTGATGACCGGCACCGAGAGCCATCAGGGCGTGGCGGCCTTTGCCAGCGAGATCGAGTACGCGACCGTGGAGGATCTTCTGGCCGCAGCCAAGGCCAAGGGCGAGCCGCCTTTCTTGGTGCTCAGCGATGGCATTGAGGATCCCCATAATCTGGGTGCAGTCATGCGCAGCGCCCTGCTGTGCGGTGCCCACGGCATCGTCATCCCCAAGCGGGGCGGCGCGTCCGTCACCCCCACCGTGATCAAGTCCAGCGCAGGCGCTGCCGAGCGTCTGCCGGTGGCGCGTGTGGCCAACATCGGCGAGACCATTCGCCGCCTGAAGGAGCAGGGCGTGTTCGTTTACTGCGCCGATATGGACGGTGTGTCTCTGTGCAAAAATAACCTGACAGGTCCCATCGCGCTGGTACTGGGCAGCGAGGGCAGCGGCGTGTCCCAGCTGGTCAAGAAGCTGTGTGACGGCGTGGTGCGGCTGGATATGGCTGCACCCGGCACCGGCGTGGACAGCTATAACGTTTCGGTGGCGGCTGGTATCATCCTGTACGAGATCCAGTCGCAGCGCGCCGTAGAAGAATAAAACAAGCGGTAAACTCCATCCAGAACAGTGGGAGGGACAAGGATGCCGAACAATAAAAATGAACGCAAGGGCAAGCAGGCGGGGGAGCTCTCGTCAGAAGAGCGGTTCCGCAACTTTTTCAGCACCAGTGTGATCGATCTGCCCGAGGAGATGACCCGCCGGGACGAGCCTGCTCCGGTGGAGGAAAAGCCCAAGGCCGGGCTGCTGGGCAAGCTGTTCGGCCACGACAAAGAAGAGTCGCCCGCCGCGGCACAGCCGGTGCTGGAGATCCCCACCGGCGAGATCCTGCTGGGGGCAGATGCAAAGCCGGTGCAGCCGGAGCAGGAGGATATGGCGCTGGAGCTGCGCACCGAGGACCCCGTCCCGGCCATGCCGTTGCAGCCCGCCCGGGTAGAGCCTGCCAAGGCCGTCCCGGCAGAGCCGGTGCCTGCACCCAAGGCTGCTGCTGTGAAGCTGCCGCCGGAAAAGCCTGCACCTCGGCCGGAGCCGCAGCCTGTTGCCGCCCCCAAAAAGCAGCCTAAGGCGAAGAACGCCCCGGAGACGCTGCTGCCACAGGAAGAGCTGGAACAGCGGGAGATGCAGCAGCTGAAGGATATGCTCAACGGCATGAGCGGCAAGGCAAAGCCTGCCCCGCAGCCCGCAAAACCTGTGCAGACAGCGCCGCAGCCTAAGGTGCAGCCCGCGCCTGCACAGCCCGCCGCAGAGCCGGAAAAAGCCCCGGCAAAGGCTGCACAGCAGCCTGCTGAGGAACTGCCGCCGGCGGTGTTTGCCAGCGCTCCGGCAGACCCGGAAACGCTGCCGAAAAAGCCTGAGAAAAAGTCGATTTTCCAGATGTTCGGCACGGCAGAGGACGAAAAGCCCGCTGCCCGCAAGCCGGAAAAAGAGGATACCATGAGCCTGCCGCTGCTCCCGCTGGAGCAGGACGGCGCTCCTGCTGAGACGGCTTCCGCACCGGCAGATGCCGCCCCCGCAGCCCCGGCACAGCCTGAGGATGCGTCCGCAGCAGAAACGGCTGCCCCTGCCGAGGAAGCTGTGCCGGGATCCACTGCTGACAAGCTGCATCACATGGCCGCAGAGCTGACTTTGCGGTGCGTGCTGGCAGGCGTTCTGGCCGTGGTGCTGCTGCACCTTGGGCTGACAGCAGAGCGTCTGCTGCCGCCGCTTTCGGTGCTGGACCCGGACGCTGCCCCGGCGGCGTTCTATGCCGCCAATCTGCTGCTGTTTGCCGCCAGCCTGTTTGTGGGCTACCCGGTGCTGCGGGACGGCCTGACCGGCTTGCGCGGCCGTCCCAGTGCGGACACCATGCCCGCGCTGGCCGCTGTGGCAGCCCTGCTGCAGGCGGTGGTGGCCATGCTGAATGCCAACGCCTACCGCAGCACCGAGGGCATCGGTCTGCTGACCGGTATGGCGGCGCTGGGACTGTTTCTGGCGCTGGTGGGCAGCCGGGTGATGCTGTCTGCCGTGCAGGGCGGCTACGCGCTGGCGGCAGAGGGCGGCGAACTGCGGGGCGCTTACCGTACCCGCGATAAGGACCTGATCCGCGCCCTCGCCCGGGATCTGGAGCAGAAGGACCCGTGGGTGCTGCTGAGCCGCCCGGTGCAGACCGCCAGCGATGACTTTGTAGAACAGAGCCTCAGCGAGCGCGCCAGTGAGCGCCGCGCCCGCAAGGTGGCCTGTGTTCTGCTGGCGGCAGCAGTGCTCAGCGGCGTAGCTTTCCTGCTGTTTGGCGGCGGGATCAACTGCGCTGTGGCTGCGGCTACTGCCGTGCTGTGCATGGGCGCACCCCTTTCCTCGGTGCTGGTGCCCGGTCTGGCGGCGCTGCGGCTGCAAAGAGCGGCTGCCGCTGTGGGCGCTGTGGTGCCCGGCTGGGCAGCCATTGAGGAGCTGGGCGGCATCGACACCATTGAGCTGGACGCCGACGACCTGTTTACCGCCGACAGCGTAACGCTGGAGGATATCCGCATCTTCAAGGGCGGCCGCATCGACCGCGCCATCCTGTATGCGGCAAGTGTGCTGAACGAAAGCTGCGACACCCTGCGCGGGCTGTTCAGCCAGATCATCGAGGACCGCACCGATATCCTGTTCCCGGTCAAGGACCCGGAGCAGCACACCGGACTGGGCTTCTCGGCGTGGTGCGACAATAACCGCATCCTCATCGGCACCCGCCGCTACATGGAGCAGGAGGACGTGACCCTGCCGGAGCAGGATTACGAGGACAGCCACTCCAAAAACGGCGAGCTGCAAATTTTGTATCTGGCGGTGTCCGGCAACCTGCACGCCATGTTCGTGCTGCGCTATGTGGGCGGCCGCAATGTGGCACGCAGCCTTGCCTCCCTGCAAAAGGAGAACATCCGTCTGCTGGTCACCAGCAAGGATCCCAGCCTGACGGCGCGGCACATCACCGAGGCGTACCATCTGCCGGAGGGCATGGTCACCGTGCTGGACGGCGACCAGTGTCAGGCCATTGAAGCCGCTGACGCTGCCCCGGAAAAGCCCAAGTGCTGCCTGTACCACCACAGGGGCTTTGCCAGCCTGACCGGCGGCTTGCAGGCCGCAGATCAGGCACAGAATGCCGAGACCAG
>CAKSZE010000075.1 GCA_934525325.1 uncultured Faecalibacterium sp. | reverse complement strand
CGCTGCGCCAGTCGGCGCTATCGCTTTAACGCTTTTTTCGCTTCTCCATCCATAGCCCCTCAGTCGCTGCGCGACAGCTCCCCCAAGGGGGAGCGGCACGCCCGCAAGCTTTGCGGTTGAGCCGGAAACTTTCCCGTCATGCCAAAGGCTCCCTCCCAGAGGGAGCTGTCAAAACCGTCAGGTTTTGACTGAGGGAGTTCGTTCCAAAACCCCACCCGTGAAAATGCGTTTGGAGCGCTCCGCAGAGCGCGACAAACGCGAAATTTAAAATAATTATTCCGCTGAATATGGCTAGAGCGCAGCGGAAGCCATTCCAAACCGTTTTTGATATCCGGCGTAAAGGGATGAAATTTTTGAAACGCCTTTAAAACCATAAAGTAAAATGCTATACTAGAAGGACATTGGGTGCGCTGAAAATGCGCAGCCTGAAAGGAGCTTTTATGACGCAGCTTTTGATCCGTCTTTTTATACGCCGCCCAAATTCCCCGCAGGACCCCCGCGTCCGCGCCGCCTATGGCAATCTGGCCAGTGTGGTGGGCATGGTGTGCAATATCCTGCTCTGTCTGGGCAAATTTGTGGTGGGCACCCTGTTCGGCTCTATCGCTATTACCGCCGATGCACTGAATAACCTTTCGGATGCTTCCTCCAATATCGTCAGTCTGGTGGGCTTCAAGCTGGCTGCCAAGGCACCGGATGCCGAGCATCCCTACGGTCACGCCCGCTTTGAGTATCTGGCGGGGCTGGTGGTTAGCGTGACCATTCTGGGCATCGGCTTTTCCCTGCTGAAGGAGTCGGTCACCAAGGTGCTGCACCCCACCCCGGTGCAGTTCGGCTGGCTGACCGTGGCGGTGCTGGTGGTGTCCATTCTGGTCAAGCTGTGGATGAGCGGCTTCAACCGCACCATTGGCCGTATCATTGCCTCGGAGACCCTCATCGCCACCGCAGCCGACAGCCGCAACGATGTACTGAGCACCGCCGCCGTGCTGGTAGCTGCCATTCTCTGCCGGGTGACCGGCTGGGACGTGCTGGACGGCCTGATGGGCGTGGGCGTGGCAGTGTTTATCCTGATCTCCGGCTGGGGACTGGTGATGGATACCCTGAGCCCGCTGCTGGGTGAAAGCCCCAGCGAGGATCTGGTGGAGCATATCGAACAGACTGTGATGAGTTATCCCGGCGTGCTGGGCGTACATGATTTGATGGTGCACGACTACGGCCCCGGTCATCAGTTTGCGTCCATCCATGTGGAACTGCCCGCCGAGCAGGACCCGCTGGAAGCGCACGACCTGATCGACAACATCGAGCGGGACTTTATGAAGAACGACCACCTGATGGTGACCATCCACTATGACCCCATCGTCACCTCGGACGCCGCCGTGGGGGTGCTGCGCAGCCGCCTGACCGAAAAGCTGCGCCAGCTGGACCCGGCGCTCTCGCTGCATGATCTGCGCATCGTGCCGGGCAAGACCCACACCAATGTGCTTTTCGATCTGGTGCTCCCGGCGGGCTATGCCGGGGACAAGGTGGAGCTGCTGACCCAGATGGAGCAGTTCATCAAACAGCAGGACCCCACCTATAACTGCATTATCAAGCTGGAACAGAGCTATACGGCTGCGGCTCATAAATGAGGGGGAGCCGCCCCGCACAGGCTTTGCGATATAAGGAAAGCAGAGGGAAAGTAGTATGCTGAACGAGACCTACCGCGCCATGCTGAACAACAAAAGCGTCATCCGCGAGACCTTCATGTATGGCAGACAGCGCGCTGCCCAGATCGGCAGCGAAAATGTGTTCGATTATTCACTGGGAAACCCCAGCGTGCCCTGCCCGCCGGAGTTTACCGAAGCCATGCAGACCCTGCTGGCACAGGAAGAGCCGGTAAGCCTGCACGGCTATTGCCCCAGTCAGGGCGACCCGGGCTTCCGCACCGCTGTGGCGGCGCATCTGACCGAGACCTTCGGTCTGCCCTACGCGCAAAAGCACATCTTCCCCACCACCGGCGCGGCGGGTGCTATCGCCCACGCCATCCGGGCGGTGACCCAGCCCGGGGACGAGGTGCTGACCTTTGCGCCTTACTTCCCGGAGTACGGCCCCTATGTGGCGGGTACCGGCGCGGTGCTGCGGGTGGTGCCGCCGCAGGCACCCACCTTCCAGCCCAATCTGGATGCCTTTGCACAGATGCTGACCGAAAAGGTCACCTGCGTGCTCATCAACACCCCCAACAACCCCACCGGCGTGGTCTACTCTGCCGACACCCTGACCCGCATGGCGGCGATCTTGACCGAAAAGAGCGCCCAGTACGGACACAATATTTTTCTGGTCAGTGACGAGCCTTACCGGGACATCGTGTTTGATGGCAAGACCGTGCCCTACCCGGCGGCGTTCTATCCCCACACCCTGACCTGCTTCTCCTACTCCAAGAGCCTGAGCCTGCCCGGCGAGCGTCTGGGCTATGTGGCGGTGCGCCCGGGGTGCGAGGGGGAGGATATCCTTGTGGACATGATGAGCCAGATCTCCCGTTTTACCGGCCACAACTGCCCGCCCAGCATCATCCAGCGGGCGGTCAGTCGCTGCCAGAAGGTGACCAGCGATCTTTCGGTCTACCAGACCAACATGGAGCTGCTGTACGAAAAGCTCACCGCGCTGGGTTTTGAAGTAGAACGCCCCGGCGGCACCTTCTATATCTTCCCCAAGGCACTGGAAGAGGACGCAAACGCCTTCTGCCTGAAAGCCCGGGAGTTCGACCTGCTGCTGGTGCCCAGCGACAGCTTTGGGGTAAAGGGCTATGTGCGCCTTGCCTACTGCATCGACACCGAAAAGGTAAAGCGCAGCCTGCCTGCCTTTGAAAAACTGGCAGCCGCCTACCGCAAATAACCGGAACGCCCCGACCCGGGGCATAAAATACACAACCAATAGAGGAAAGGGAAACCTGCTATGGAAAAGATCAAGATGACGACCCCGCTGGTGGAGATGGACGGCGACGAGATGACCCGCATCCTGTGGAAGATGATCAAGGACGAGCTGATCCTCCCCTTTGTGGACCTCAAGACCGAATACTACGATCTGGGTCTGCCCAACCGTGATGCCACCGCAGATCAGGTGACCATGGATGCCGCCCTCGCCAACAAGAAGTACGGCGTGTCGGTCAAGTGCGCTACCATTACCCCCAACGCCCAGCGCGTGGAGGAGTACAAGCTGCACGAGATGTGGAAGAGCCCCAACGGCACCATCCGCGCCGTGCTGGACGGCACCGTGTTCCGTGCACCCATTATGATCGACAGCATCCAGCCGGTGGTCAAGAACTGGAAAAAGCCCATCACCATCGCCCGTCACGCCTACGGCGATGTGTATAAGTGCACCGAGTTCCGTATTCCCGGCGCAGGCAAGGCTGAGCTGGTGTTCACCGGCGCAGACGGCAGCCAGCAGCGCGCCACCGTCTTTGACTTTGAGGGTGCCGGTGTGCTGCAGGGTCAGTACAACAAGGATGATTCCATCCGCAGCTTCGCCCGCAGCTGCTTCAACTACGCACTGGACGTGAAGCAGGATCTGTGGTTCGGCGCAAAGGATACCATCTCCAAGAAGTACGACCACACCTTCAAGGATATCTTCCAGGAGACCTACGACGCCGAGTACAAGGAAAAGTTTGAAGCTGCCGGCATCACCTACTTCTACAGCCTGATCGACGATATCGTGGCGCGCGTCATCCGCAGCGAGGGCGGCTTTGTCTGGGCCTGCAAGAACTACGACGGCGATGTGATGAGCGATATGGTCTCCACCGCCTTTGGCTCGCTGGCCATGATGACCAGTGTGCTGGTCAGCCCGGACGGCAAGTACGAGTACGAAGCCGCCCACGGCACCGTCACCCGCCATTACTATAAGTATCTGAAGGGCGAAAAGACCTCCACCAACCCCATGGCTACCATCTTTGCATGGTCGGGCGCATTCAAGAAGCGCGGCGAACTGGATAACCTGCCGGAGCTGGTACACTTTGGCGAGGCACTGGAAGCCGCAAGCCTGCAGACCCTGAACGAGGGCATCATGACCAAGGATCTGTGCGGTCTGGCAGAGGGCATCACCCCCACTGCCGTGGACAGCGAGGGCTTTATCAAGGCCATCCGTGAGCGTCTGGAAGCCAAGCTGGCATAAAACGATTTTCAATATAACATAAAAACCGGAACGATCCACCCGAAAAAGGGAAGATCGTTCCGGTTTATGTTTTAGGCAGGATGTGCAAAAAACTGGAACTTGTCGGGGCAAAGCCCCTCCATCTTGCTACGCAAGACCGTTCTGTCGCTTAAAAGCCCCACTGGGGCTTTCATTGTTCTGCTTCGCTCCACAAACGCGAATTTTCAAATTAGTCTTTGCAAATAACCTTTGAACCTTCACCATCAATTACAATTCCCTGACGGTTGTTAATTGGGCATAGATTCAAATCCGAAAACTCAGTCATTATTTTCTCGGTAACTTTCTTAAATGGTGCTGTAAGATAATGCGGAAGAACATAGAAATCAATCAAATCAAGCCCTGCATCATCTTCTTGTGAGTAGTCCTCCGGCTTTTCATCCATTTGCTCGATATATTGGATGCTTGGAGCGCATATAATCGCACCTGCCGATTCACCAATCATCAGTTTTCCCTTTGCCAATTCTTTCTTCAACAGCTCATCCGTTCCCGTTTTACGGAGCTGGTCTATAAGGAAAAAAGAATTTCCGCCGGTAAAATATATCACATCCGCATCTTCAAAAACAGACTGTATCGTTGAATAAGCCTCCGTTGAAATATCAATTTCAGTTACGATTGCTCCCAACTTTTTGAATAATTTTCGAGCCGAGCCGACATAACCGGTGTAGCCTTCACGCAGCGAAGCTGTTGGAATAAATGCGACTTTTTTATTTTCAATTTCTTCCTTTATCAGACTTCCTACGCTTGAAAAGTGCGAACATAAAAATAATTTCATCAATATTCTCCTTTATAAATTTCGATTTGTTGGTTACAAATGTAGTGCATCCAGCACTTCGTTTACGATGTCCAGCGAGACCTGCCCCGGGGCGCTGGCCTGCCCGGGGTTTGCAAAGGTCATGGCAGAACCAAAGGCCTCCCCGGCCAGACGGCTCACCGCGCCCAGCGCTCCCATGCTCATGGTGATGACCGGTGTTTCCGGGTGAAGGTCTGCCATCTCGGCGGTGGCGGCCAGCAGTTCCAGCACATCGGTGCGGCACTGGGGCATCACGGCCAGCTTGGGCAGGTCGGCTCCGGCCTGCTGCATCTGTACCATGCGGGAAACAAGCTCTGCCCGGGGCGGGGTCTTGGCAAAATCGTGGCTGGAGCACACTACCGCCACCCCGGCGGAATGTGCCTGCTCCACCAGTGCAGGCAGGTCTGCCCCGGTGGTGAAGAATTCAATATCCAGCAGGTCGGCGCAGTCGGTGTCGAGGATCAGGCGCAGAAAGGCAAGGTATTCGGAATGGGAGAGCGCCTGCTCGCCGCCCTCTGCCTTGGTGCGGAAGGTCACCAGCAGAAGCTTGTCCCGCAGGGCGACCCGCAGCTTCTGTATGCAGCGGGCGATGGCAGCAGGGGACTGAAAGCCCTCGAACCAATCCACCCGCCATTCCACACAATCGGCCGGCAAGGTTGAAAACTGCGCGGCCTTTTCCAGAATAGCAGCTTCGGTGCGCTCCACAATGGGTAGAATGACCTTGGGGCGGCCCTCCCCGATGCGGCAGCCGCGGATGTTGACACAGGACATGGTGCTTCTCCTTTATATAATAAGTATAGTTACATCATACAGGATACTGGAATGACTCCATAATACGTTCTGCCCGCCGCCTTGTCAAGAAAAGGCGGCTATTATAATAGGAGAAAAGCAGGGGAATCTTTGCACCGCAAAGAAATTGGAAAAAAGATGTCAAAAAGTGTTGACAAGCGCACCGGGGTGTGGTATTATACTTGAGCGCCAAGCGCTGAGACAAAAGAATGACTTCTGAAAGCTCAGCAGGAAGCCCTTGAAAAGAACCAATAGACGCTGAAAAGCTTTGCGGTTGCGAAAGCAATGAATCGCCCCAGTGGGGCGTTCAAGCAAACAGAGCGGTCTTGCGAAAGCAAGATGGAGGGGTCTCACCCCGACAAGCTCACGGTTGACACCGAGAAACTTGAAGCGCTCCAAGTTCACAAAACTTCAAAAGCTTCTCAAAAAAGTGCTTGACAAAAAACCGCTTCTGTGGTAAAATAATCAAGTCGTCAGCCGCAAGGCTGAGGCGCACAGGAC
>CAKSZE010000074.1 GCA_934525325.1 uncultured Faecalibacterium sp. | reverse complement strand
CGCTGCGCCAGTCGGCGCTATCGCTTTAACGCTTTTTTCGCTTCTCCATCCATAGCCCCTCAGTCGCTGCGCGACAGATTCCCCCAAGGGGGAGCTGGCACGCCCGGAAACTTTGCGGGTTAGTCTGAAACTTCCCCTCTATGCCAAAGGCTCCCTCCCAGAGGGAGCTGGCAAAGCCGTCAGGCTTTGACTGAGGGAGTTCGTTCCCCAAACCCACCCGTGAAAAAGCAAATCGGGAAAATCCGCAGATTTTCCCGATTTGCAAAATATAAATATTTTTCCGCTAATTATGGCTAGAGTGCAACGGAAGCCATTCTAAATCGTCCCGCCTGTCCGGCGGCTTTTACTGCTTTTCCCGCAGCTGTTCCAGATAGCCGTCTGCCTTGATGGCTTCCGGGGTGAAGGAGTTATTCTTCCACCAGCCCACAAGGGCGGCAGTCACGGTCAGGCCGGTGGTCACCAGCTGCTCCACGGTTGCACTCTCGATGGGCAGCATGGGCTTGCCGCAGGCACTCAGCACCTGATTGGTCAGTGCCAGCGCCAGCGCAGCGGTGCGTGCCAGCGTGGCGGCAGAAATTTTGCAATGGGTATCGTTCATAGGTTCAGTTCCTCTCTTTCTCTAAATCTGCAATGCGGTGGTTGGCCACCTTCATCTGTTCTTCTAAAATGGGTACGCGGCGGGCAAAGTTGTTATGCTCCCGCACCTCCCGGGTCAGCTCCTCCAGCTTGGTGTCGGTCACCGCCTGACTTTTTCCGTTGGCAATCAGCACGCCGATCAGGGTCACTGCGCCTGCGATAATAGCCGAGATGATGCTTGTCATCGCGCTCACCCCCTCCACCGGGCTTTTTCTGCCCGGGTATCCACATGCACCCAGCCGGTGGCTCTGCCCGCCTTGACGGGGTATCTTCCCACGCCGCCCCAGTCCGGCATCAGGCGCTCGGCGTAGGCGGCCACATCCTCTACGCTTACGCCCTGCACCCGGATGTCTGCCGCCCGGCCCAGCAAGTGCTGGCTGCTCTTGGCACCACCCACGGCTGCGTTATGCGCCGCCGTCCGGTAGCCGCTGGTGATCACCACCGGCTTGCCGAAGTGCTCCCGGATGCACTGCAGCACCACGGTCAGCGCTTCGTCCACCATAACGGTGTCGGTGCCGTCCCGGCAGCGCAGCTCCCGCACCTGAAAGTCCGGTGCAAGGCGGCGGTCTCCGTCTCTTGCAAGGCTATATTGTCGGATCATCTCGCTTCGCATCCTTTCCTTACAGCCGCTTCAGCAGCGCAGCGATGGGCTCCGTGTAAAACCGCTCGTAGCCCGCTTTATTGGGGTGCGTGCCGTCGCTGGTGTACTTGTTGCTTACCCCGCTAATGCCGTGTTCACCCATGGGTGGGG
Organism: uncultured Faecalibacterium sp.; assembly: GCA_934525325.1. GTDB lineage: Bacteria > Bacillota > Clostridia > Oscillospirales > Ruminococcaceae > Faecalibacterium. Next base: position 4,908 of record CAKSZE010000074.1, on the reverse strand, counting down.
TGCTTTCTGCAATGTCCACCCAGGGCACGCCCCACTTTTTCAGCGCGGCAAGGATCGCAGGCTTATAGGTCTTATACCAGTTTTCGCTGCTGCCGAACATCCCGCCGTGCGGGAACACATAGGCCACGCGCTTGTCGCTGTGATTCTTCGCCAGAAACTCCAGCATCTTTTCCAGTGCACCGGTCATGGTCGTCTCGTCGTAGGCGGCAAAGCCATCGGTCAGCGTGCCCACAGGGGCATTGTTCCACGCATCATTCACGCCACCCTCCAGCAGGATGTAGTCTGCCTTTGCCAGCGCCGTGGAGCCCATCACGATCGTGCTGATGCAGCCACGGGTGCCGCCGTATACATTATCGGTAATATTCGGGGTCAGCGTTGCGCCGTCCACCGCTTCATTGGTCAGGGCCATGCCGTATTTGTCTGCAATACATTTGCCGTAGCCGCCTGCGCTGCTCTTGCCGTAGGCGATGCTGTCGCCTGCAATATACAGGGCCTTGCCAGCCAGCGGGCTGATGAGCTGACCGTTGATATCATACGCTTCCATTTTACCACCCCTTCTGAATGTACTCGTTTACCTTGTTATCGCTCAGCAGCCCCTTGTAGACTCTGCACTGATACACCGTGCCGTCCCAGAACTGCTGCTTTTTGCTGCCGTCTGCGCTTTGTGCTGCACCGATCAGGAAGGTCTGAGGCACATCGACGATCGGACCGTTACTGGTTTTCCACTCCGTCAGCGGGCAGTAGGTACTGCCGCCGCGATATTTTCTGCCGTCGATCTGCACCGCATACCGTGTGCGGGTCTTGAAGTGTTCGATGCTGTCCGACAGGGTCACGCCGCCGTAGTTGTAGTAGGCGAACTCGGTCTTATTGTTCAGCGGGCTGCTGGTGGAGTTGAAGCCGGGCAGGTTGCTGGTGCTGCCCGTCTCGGTCAGGCAGTGCAGGAAGGCAGGCCAGGTGTTAGCATCAAAAGCATCTCCGGCTTTAGCATCCAGCAGGATGGTGTACTGCGGTGTTTCAGTAGAAGCGTGTTCCAGCAGCTTCAGCCCGGTATCCAGCCCGGTCTTTGCAGCGGCGGAGAGCACCGTTTCCTGCGGCAGGCTGTAAAGCAGCTGCGCCGTCTCCACCTCTGCCACCGTCACGACACACTGAGCACTTTTTCCGCCTGCGGTGGCAGTCACCGTGCAGCTGCCCGCCTTACTGCCCGTCACCACGCCGTTTGCCACCGTAACAAAGCCTGCGGGCGAAGCTCCCCACGTCACGGTTTTATTGGTGGCATTCGCGGGCAGCACGGTAGCCGTCAGGGTCTTGCTCTCGCCCTCGTTCAGGGTCATGGTGCTGCTGCTCAGGCTCACGCTCTGCACAGGAATATCCTGCACACTGCCGCCCCACTCTGCCCGCAGCGCATTCAGGGCAGCCTGTGCATCGCTGGTCTTGTAGGCCGCATTCTCAAACAGGTTCAGCAGCAGCGCCCTTGCGTTGGCGGTAAAGCCCTCGCCCGGGTCGCCTTTTTCTCCCTTTGCGCCCGCCGGGCCAGTGTCGCCCTTATCGCCCTTATCACCTTTGACACCTGTGGCGGCGGCTGCAATGCCCGCTTCCATGTGGTTCAGGTGGGCAGCCGTCAGGGTCTGGCCGTCCACAAAATTCTGTTTTTCGTAGCTCATTTGCTCCTCCCTAAGATCATTTTTCCAAGGATCGCCTGCCCCAGCACGGCGAAAGCCGTGTCTGTCGGCTGATCCGGCTTTTCCGGCTGCGTGATGCCCCACAGCGCCGCCAAGCGGTCGCAGGCGTCCATGGCTGCGTCATTGCCCGCCGCCAGAAGCCGCAGAATCGCCAGCAGTTCCCGCTTTTCCGCAGTGGTAATGCCGCCTGTGCCCAGCAGCCCTACCAGCGCCTCCCATGCCGGGGTAGCCGGTGCGGGCATCGCGCCCTCTGCCGTGCCGCTGTTGGCGCATACCTTGCACCGCACATCGGCGCTGGTCACGGTGCGGCTGCCGTCCGTGCCCTCAAAGGTGATGCAGCCCACGCCTGGCACTGCTGTCACCGCCGCCGGTACGGTCAGAAAGCCGCTTTCCACCAGTGTAGCCGCGCTTGCACCGGGGGTGTGCCAGTGGGCGCATACCGTCAGCCCCTTCCACTCGCCCCGCTGCTCGATGCGCAGCCGGTAGTTGCCCCGGTTGCCCGCGTACCCCAGCAACAGCTGCCCACCGGGCACCGCTGCCGCGCCGTTGCGCTCCAGCCGGATGGTCATCTCATTCATGCTGCACCATCCTTACACATACTGGTAGCCCTCCACGTTGAAGGGATACTTATAATCCACTGCCGAGTCCGTTCTCACAGCGCCCACGTTCAGCGTGCCGTCTGCTGCAAAGCTCATCCGTACAGGCGCTGCGCCGCTGCACTTGACGCCATTGTCGAGCTCATAGCTTGTGCCGCCCACCATGGCAACTGCTGCGCCGCCCCGCACGATGCGGGTGCTGCCGTAGTCCGCAGCCGCCGCAGCCACCGTGCTGCTGCTGTTGAACGTTGTGGGGCACATCATCTTTACCACGATGTAATCTGCCGTCTCCGGCACAGTCAGGCTCGTGGCAGCCTTGCCCGCAGTGCCCACGGCAGTATAGACCAGCTTTCCGTCCATGTTCATCATCCTTTCCAGTCGTTTCAGTTTTTCTGTCAGGCTAAAGCCCAGCACGGCATCAAGGTTTTCCGCTGTCACTTCCAGCGTGCCGTCCGCGCTCACGGTCAGGCCGCGCCCTGGCTTCACGCCGCCCAGCACGGCTGCGGTGGCAGGCGGTAAGGTGTAGGTCGTGCTGAATTTCCGGTCTGCCTCGGCTTTGGAATAAAACCGGTCGTCCGCGCCCAGCTGCAACAGTGCTGCCGTCTTTTCCTGCGCCGACCAGCTTGCTGCCCCGGCGGCACTGGTCAGCGCCTTTTTTACACCGTAGGGCAGCAGCGCCGGGGTCAGGGGCGCATAAGCCTCGGTCATGCGGTCCAGCTGCGCCGCTGTGGCAGGCACGGTGGTCAGGGTGGCGTCTGCCCGCACCGCAACACCGTACTGTTCGTCCGCCCGCACCGCGCCGGGCGTTGCCGCCGTAGGCACGGTCTCGCTGCGCACATAGGGGCGCAGGTCCGGCAGCGGGGTGGTGTCGGTCTGTACCGCGCCGGTGGCGGTATCCACACTGAGGATGCGCACCACCTCGCCGGGCAAAGGCTGCGCCGGAAGCGGCACCGCCGCCACATCCTGTGCATCCAAATGCACCGCGCCGCCCTTGCTGTTCACGCTCAGCACGGTGCCGTCCTTGGGCGCGTAGCTCTCTGCCCGCAGCGCGGCGGCCTCCGCCCGCTTTGCGCAGGCATCGGCGTCGGTACGGTCAGCCAGAATCTTGTCCGTAGCTTTTTGCGCCAGCGCCACCTGCACGGCGGTGTCTGCTGCGCCGTTCTCGGCGCGGCGGGCGCTTTCCGCTGCGGCGCGGGCACTTTCCAGCACACGCGCCACGAACTGCTCGTACACCGAGGGCGGCAGCTCCTCACTGCCGCCGTCCGTGGGCAGGGTGGCGTACACATCGTAGCTGCCGGGGCGGGTGTAGGCGGTGTAGCCGCCGCTGCCCATGGCGGCCAGCATCCACTGCCCCCGCACGCTGCCGGTCAGGCGGCGGTCCACCGTCACGCTGCCATCGGTGTCCAGCGGAATAGCGGCCAGATGCACCCCATCGCTGCGGCGCAGATACAGCGCCATGGTGCACCCCGCCCACGCTGCGGGCAGGATGAACTGCAGCCGGTCCACCCCCTCGGCGTTCTGTGCGCCAAGGTGCAGCCGGTGCGGCTGGGGCACAAATTCGGTGCCGCCGCACTGCTGCTTGAGGATCTCGATTTCCATGCAAAACCTCCTTTTCTGTTTGCTGTCCCGATTGTACCGCCGGGGGTGCAAAACTATCCAGTGTGTACAGAAAATGTGAAATTTTCTGTTCTTCGGCATTTTGCTAAACGGGGTTTTTGCACCGCAAATACAGCCCCTTCTCCCCTGCCGGAACTGGGTAATTCCCCCGTGGGTTTTCCATGCAAAACCCGCGATGTGGGGCAGCTTGTTTTGGGCGCAGCGGCCGCTGCTGCGGCCTTATTTGCAGGGAAAAAAGCCGGCGCAAATGTTAAAAATTCATGAACAAATCACCCTTAGAAAAAAGGAAAAAATCAGAAGGAAACTACCTAAAAGCCAAAATATCAAAAAAAACACTGTGGAAATTGCACAAAAAACAATGTTACAAATCTAACAAAGCGCAAGGCGCAAATTTGACAGATGCTTTACGGTCTGGTAAAATAACGTTTGCGCAACGAACGTTGCAGCGTTTAAATTCTATCTGGATGAAGTAAAAAGCCGTCCTGCGTACGGCACGGCATGGGCAGATGCGGCCCGTGCCGGGGCAGTTTTGTGGTCTGCCCAAAGCGGATTCCAACCTGTAATACGATGCTCCGCTTTTTACCCAAAGAGAGCATCGTATTTGACTGTGCGGCGCTTATACTCAGAGCCGCCGCAGTCCGGGCGGCCGGGGTGCTGATGCACTGCCCGCGGCCGCGCCAAATACGACAAAGAGAGGAGTTGTCTCGTATCGCTTCCGTTAAATTGAAGAAAGCAGTTACTGCCGCAAAGCAGGCAGTATCTCCCCGTGTGCTGGCATTTTGTGTCATGGTGGTATGCCTTGTGGCTACCCTTGGCGTCACCGCTGCAAATCTGCGGCTGACCTACGTCACCGACTCCAATGGTGCACGGCAGGTCCTTCTGACCGATGCCGATGCTTCCCCCGCACAGGTCATGCACCTTTCCGGCATCCGCTCTGAAGAGGGCGATGAGGTCTACTACACCGCGTTCAGCGGCAATCTTGCCTCCCTGAACATCGAGCGCGCATTCTCCGTCAG
>CAKSZE010000073.1 GCA_934525325.1 uncultured Faecalibacterium sp. | reverse complement strand
GCCTGTTCTGCCGTCACCGGCGTTTTTGCGCCGCCCATCCAGAACACCAGCCCAAAAGCGCACAGCACTGCCAGAACTGCTGCCGCCGCTATGCGGATGCTCTTTTTCTGCAAGGTCTTTCGGATGCTCCGCAGCGGTGCATCCGGCTGGGGCTCCGGCTGCACCGGCACCGGTTTTTCCATCTGTTCCAGCTCTGCACGGCAGGCTTCGCACTCTGCAAGATGCTGCTCCACCAGCGCACTGCTGGCGGGGCTGGCAAGCTTTTCGGCGTACAGGGGCAGCAGATCGCGGATCACGTCACATTCCAGTTTCATGGTCATTTCCTCCTTTGCGGGCTTTGTTGCGCCCTTTCACCCTAATAACGCACAAAGAGGAAAAACGTTACAGTTTTTTCAAAAAACTCCCCCAGCCACGCAGAAGCGAAGACTGAGGGAGTTTGTTCAGTTTTCCTTCCAGAACAGCCCGCCGGAGGTCTGGAACAGCAGGCGGGGGTTCACGCTCCTGCTGCCCAGCTTGAAGTCCATGGTCAGCTCTTCGCCCAGTGCGCCCACAGCCTGTCCCTTTTCCACGGTCTGTCCCTTGCTGACCGAAAGCTCCTGCAAGCCGTACAGGTAGCTGCGCAGCCCGCAGCCGTGGTCGATGACCACCGTGTTGCCGGTAAGTTCCAGATTGTCCGCAAACACCACCGTGCCGTTGGCTGCGGCGCGGCAGGGCGCGCCGGGGATGGTGTACAGCTTTGTGGAGTTGGAGCGGCTGCCCTGCTGGCCGTCCGTTACCTTGATCTGTCCGTAGTCCACCAAGGTCATGGAGTCCTCAGCCGGGGGCACAAAGCCGCCCTGCCACTGCTTGGCAGTGGCGGCAGCTTCGTACAGCGGCCAGATGGCGCTGCGGAACTGTGCGTTGGCGCTCTCCGCAGCCGGTTCTTCGGCTTCCACCTCCACCGTGCCAAAGTCCTTCGGCAGCACGGTCAGGGTGCGGGTGATGGTCTCGCCGTTCACCGTGATGTTCACCTCGTGCCCGCCGGAAGAGGCGTTATACGCCGCCGGGATATAGGCGCGCCAGCCCTCGGCGGCGCGCACGCACTGCACGCTGCCAAGGTCGGTCTCGATGGTGGGCACGGCGTCCCCGGTCATGCCGGAGATGCGCACGCCCACCGTGCCGCCCTGCTCCACCCGCTCGGCAGAAAGCTCCACCTCCGCGCTGGCCTGCAAGGTGAATCGGAAACTGTACCGGTACCATCCCGTGGGCTTTGCGGGGCGCTCCAGCCCTAAGTTTTTGCGCAGCTGCCCGGTGCTGCCGCCCTCAAACTGGCCGATGGTGCCGCCCTTGGGTACACGCCATGCGGTCAGCTCCGCCTTATACTCGCCGTTCGCGGGGAAGAGAAAATTCTGGTACTCCCCTGCGCTGCCCGCAAACAGCACATCCCCCGCCGCATTCTGGATGGTCAGGGCGGTGTAGCAGGTCCAGTCCGGCACTGTAAGCTCCGGGTGGGCGGTGTACAGCACACCCAGCTTCTGCACGGTCAGGGTAGCGGGGCTGGCAAACACTTTATCCAGCTGCCCGCCCAGCAGCGGCACCTGCCAGCAGGAGCCGTTGGCTTCCAGCGCCTGCCCACCGAACTGCGCCGCGCTGTCCGGGCAGCCGCCCTCGGTGGTAAAGGCATAGCTTACCCCCATCACAGCCGCCAGCAGCAGCACTACGCCCAGCGCCACACTGATGAGCCAAAGCAAAAAACGCTTCATGTTCCTTCTCCTTATGTACAAAAAGGGCGCACCGGGGCAGTCCGTTCAGACAGACTGCTCCGTGCGCCCCGATGCGCTTATCTTCCCGGCAATTTCCGGTATTTAGAGAATCACTCTGCCTCGGTCTCGTCCTCAGCAGCGGCTTCCTCCGGCTCTACGGTTTCTGCATCATCCTCGCCGAACAGCAGGCGCTCGTATTCGTCCAGCTCCTTCTCGCGGCGGTTCAGGTAAAGAGCCACAGCAGCCAGCGCACCAGCCACAGCAGCCAGAACGGCGATCACAGCGACCAAGCAAGATTTTTTCATAGATTCAGTACACTCCTTTTTGCAGTTGAAACGTTGTTTCAGCTTGATTTTTCCAGCGGGCATCCCGCAAAAGGATCTTGATTCAAGCGGCGATCAGCGCCGCCTTGTAGCTTTTATTATACCCGTTCGCGTCCAAAATTACAACCGTTGCGCCCCAATTTTCACGTCCCGAGGGTGCTGCGGGGCACAGTTTGGGCAGTGTGCCGGTTTTGGCGCGGTTCATTACAGCAAATTGCCAAAGTCAGAGCAGCAGCGGCTTATACGCCCGGAACGCCCCGGGCAGGGCGTAGGTGGTGCGCAGAGCCTCCCGGCTTGCCCAGACATAGCCCGCCGGGGCGCTCTGTGCCGGAACGTGCAGCTGCACGCCGGACATGAGCCACTCGATGTGGGTAAAGATATGCTTTGCGGCAGGCAGGGCGGCGGGGGCTGCTGTGCCGGTGTCCAGCCCCAGTGCCGTAAGCCGCGCCAGCACCTCGGCCTGCAAAAGATGCTCGCCCTCCCACAATACCGGCTGCCACAGCCCGGCCAGCAGGCCTTTTTCCGGCCGCTGCTGCACCAGAAAGCCCGCCGGGCTTTCCACCAGCGCCAGCGTTACCGGCACAAGCTTGCGGGGCTTCGGCTTTGCCTTTTGGGGCAGCTGGGCGGTGGTGCCCGCCGCCCGGGCGCGGCAGAGCGTCGCCAGCGGGCACTGCCCGCACAAAGGCGCACCGTTGGGCACGCAGACCAGCGCCCCCAGCTCCATCAGCGCCTGATTGTAATCCCCGGCCTTTTCCGGCGGCTGATGCTCCATGACCCGGGCGGTAAACGCCTTTTTTACCGCCGGTTCTGTAATCACACCCGGGTCATTATACAGACGGGAAAACACTCGCAGCACATTTCCGTCCACGGCGGGCACGGGCAGCCCGAAGCTGATGGACGCAATAGCACCGGCGGTGTACTCCCCGATGCCGGGCAGCGCACGCAGGGCGGCGTAGTCGGCAGGCAGCTGCCCGCCGTACTGCGCACAGACGAGCTTTGCGGCCTTTTGCAGGTTGCGCACCCGGCTATAATAGCCCAGCCCCTCCCACAGCTTATGCAGCTTTTCCTCCTCGCAGGCGGCAAGCGCGGGGATGTCCGGCAGTTCCTCCAGAAAGCGGTAGTAATACGGCAGCACCGCCGAAACCCGGGTCTGCTGCAGCATCACCTCGCTGAGCCACACATGATAGGGGGTGGGGTCCTCCCGGAAGGGCAGGCTGCGGCGGTTCTTGTAAAACCACTCCAAGAGGGCAGGCAAAATATTTTCCACTTGTTTTGTGCTCCTTGTTGAAAAGATGATAGAGCGCCCTCTCAGGCGCTCCCGCGCCAGCTCCCCCAAAGGGGGAGCCAAGCCATTACGTTCGTTACTAAAGTATTAGGCGCAATGAGAAAGTTTCCGGCAGTGCCCTTGGCTCTCCCTTTGGGAGAGCTGGCAAAGCCGTCAGGCTTTGACTGAGAGGGCGCACGCTGTTGCCCCTGTTGTTAAAGTATCAAGTGCAACGAGAGAGTTTCCGGCACAGCCCAAAGGCGTCCCCTTGGGGGAGCTGGCACGGCAAAGCCGTGCCTGAGGGGGTCGTCTCCCGTTCAACCAAGAAAGCCGCCGCAAAGGCGGCGGCTTTCTTGATTACAGTATGCGTGCTTCTCAGAAGCCGTATGCGGTGCGGGGGAAGGGCAGCACGTCACGGATGTTCTGGATGCCGGTGAGGTACATGATCATGCGCTCAAAGCCCAAGCCGTAGCCTGCGTGCTCCACGCCGCCGAACTTGCGCAGGTTCAGGTACCACTCGTAGTTGGTCTTGTCCATGCCCAGCTCGTCCATGCGTGCCACCAGCTTGCCGTAGTCCTCTTCACGCTGGCTGCCGCCGATCAGCTCGCCGATGCCGGGCACCAGCATATCTGCTGCGGCCACGGTCTTGCCGTCGGCGTTCTGCTTCATGTAGAAGCTCTTGATCTCCTTGGGGTAGTCGGTGACAAAGACCGGCTTCTTGAACACCACCTCGGTCAGGTAGCGCTCGTGCTCGGTCTGGATATCCACGCCCCACTCCACGGGGTACTGGAACTTCTTGTTGTTCTTTTCCAGAATCTCGATAGCCTCGGTGTAGCTGATGCGGGCGAAATCACTGTTTGCCACCAGCTCCAGACGCTCGATGAGACCCTTATCAATGAACTGGTTGAAGAAGGCCATCTCGTCCGGGCAGTTGTCCAGCACATAGCGGATGACGTACTTGATCATAGCCTCGGCGTTATCCATGTAACCGTTCAGGTCGCAGAACGCCATCTCCGGCTCGATCATCCAGAACTCCGCAGCGTGGCGGGTGGTAAAGCTCTTCTCGGCGCGGAAGGTGGGGCCAAAGGTGTACACCTTGCCGAATGCCATCGCCATGGCTTCGGCTTCCAGCTGGCCGGAAACGGTCAGGTTGACCGGCTTTTCAAAGAAGTCCTTGCTGTAATCCACAGCGCCGTCCTCGGTCTTGGGCACATTGTCCATGTCCAGCGTGGTCACGCGGAACATCTCACCGGCACCCTCGCAGTCGGAGGCGGTGATCAGCGGAGAGTGGGCGTAGACAAAGCCGTTCTCCTGAAAGAACTTGTGGATGGCGTAGGCAGCCACGCTGCGCACGCGGAAAGCGGCGTTGAAGGTGTTGGTGCGGGGGCGCAGGGTGGGCATGGTGCGCAGATACTCCATGCTCATCTTCTTTTTCTGCAGCGGGTACTCGTCGGCGGGGCAGTCGCCCAGAATCTCCACGCTGTCGGCGTTCAGCTCGAAGGGCTGCTTTGCCTGCGGGGTCAGCACGATGCGGCCCACGACCCGCAGGCTGCTGTACAGGCCGGTGTGGACGACCTCATCGTAGTTTGCCAGCTTGCCGGCTTCCAGCACGACCTGCAGGGTCTTGAAGCAGCCGCCGTCCGACAGGGCGATGAAGCCGATGTTCTTGGAGTCGCGGATGTTCTTTGCCCAGCCGCAGACGGTGATCTCGGTGCCGTCCGCCGGGGTGTTCTTGAACAGCGAAAGGATCTCGGTACGTTCCATAATAGTTCTCCTTTTCGTCCTCTCTACAAAGAGGTATTCTTCCGTCCTGCCTGCGGGCTGCCGGGGGCGCCCCGCAGACAAAACCAAAAATAAAAAGACAGCTTTTGCCCTGAAAGTTCAGGGCGAACAAGCTGTCTTGTAATGTCCGCGGTGCCACCTGAATTACCGGAAGTGTCCGGTCGCTCACGCGCTCTTTTGTTTAAGCGCTGTCCCTGTAACGCTGGACCTGCGGCGCACCTACTTTGCGGCAGACGCGCTGCCGTGTTCAGCTTGCTGCTCCCGGGTGTTCGTTCACGCGGCGCACGGGCGCGGCTCTCAGCTGTGCCGCACTCTCTGGGCCGGACGGCCCGCGCTACTTTTCCCGTTCCTTGCATTTGTTGTTTTAAAATAGCACGTTGGCGGCATTTTGTCAACCTTACTGTGCGGCATCAGGCAAATTTTCGCGTTTTTGCTTGTCAGAACGCCCTTTCTCTGGTAAAATGGAAAAAAGCGGTATTCCGCAAAAATAGATTCTGGAGGAGATCATGAAACACACACACCGCATTATCCGTCTTTTGACCCTTGCCGTGGTCAGCTGTGCACTGGCAGCCCTGCTGAGCGGCTGCACCAAGGAGGAATTTATTGCCGGATACAACGAGTTTATGTTCGGCGACTGGTTCCCCACCTACGGAGCCACCTCTGAGTATACGATCCTGGAGGACGGCACCATCGTAGACCGCTTCGGCCACGTTTACGCCGCACCAAACCCGGAGTGCGATGCCAAGATCTCGTCGCTGATCAGCCAGCTGTATTCGCTGGAATCCTCGGCACGGTCTGCGGTGTCCTCCGCAGTGTCCTCCGCAAAGAGCGAATTCCACGCTCTGCCCGCCGAAGAGCGGACCTTTGCCAATAAGGTCAGCATCGCCTACAAGCATCTTTCCTCTGTGGAGAGCACCTACGACAGCGCCGTCTCCTCGGTGGTCAGCGAGATGCGCAGTGTGCTGCGGGAGTATAACCAGCCCGAGACCGTGGCCGATCAGGCATGGAGCTACTATCAGTCTGCCAAGAGCAGCATGATTTCCAGCCTTGGCGGCTGACCCTCAAGGCAATACCGCATAATTCTAAGTGCCGATACGGCGAGTGAGGTGCGGCAGATGCTAAGCCAAAAGCACAGATAATACTTTGTGTATTATCGAGCATTTTGGCAACGCAGATGCCGTGCCGCAGCCGCCGGAGTGGTGCTTAAGCCGTAAGGCGGGAATTGTGCGGTGTTGCCTCAGCTTAATAGTGCATCCGCGAGGCCCTGTGCTGCCAGATATCCGGCGTACAGGGCCTCATTTAGGTTGTTGCCGTGCCCGCCGATCTCGAT
>CAKSZE010000072.1 GCA_934525325.1 uncultured Faecalibacterium sp. | reverse complement strand
GGCGGTGCTGCGTGATAGGTGTATCACAGGAAAAGGAGAGGTTCATTATGGCACGAGTATATAACTTCAGCGCAGGCCCCAGCATGCTGCCCGAAAAGGTGCTGCGGCAGGCACAGGCCGAGCTGCTGGAATACGGCGACAGCGGTCAGAGCGTCATGGAGATGAGCCACCGCAGCAAGTGGTTCGACGCCATCATCAAGGACACCGAAGCTTCCCTGCGCCGGGTGATGAATATCCCGGATAACTACAAGGTGGGCTTCTTTCAGGGCGGTGCCACCCAGCAGTTTGCCATGGTGCCGCTGAACTTTATGACCACCGGCAAGGCGGACTACATCGTGTCCGGCAACTTCTCCGGTCTGGCTGCCAAGGAAGCCGCCAAGTTCGGCGAGGCCAAGATCGTAGCATCCAGTAAGGATAAAAATTTCACTTATATCCCGGATGTAAACGCCATCGACTACGACAAGGACGCCAGCTACATCCACATCTGCCAGAACAACACCATCTTCGGCACCCAGTATGTGGAGCTGCCACAGGTGGAGGGCGTGCCGCTGGTGGCAGATATGAGCTCCATGATCCTTTCCAAGCCCGTGGACGTCAGCAAGTACGGCTGCATCTACTTTGGCGTGCAGAAGAACGTAGCCCCCGCCGGTATGGCCATTGCCATCATCCGGGATGACCTGCTGGGCCACGCCGCAGACAACGTGCCCACCATGATGAACTACACCACCCTGCTGGCCAAGGACAGCATGTACAACACTCCGCCGTGCTGGTGCATCTACATGACCGGTCTGGTGCTCAAGTATCTGGAAAACGACATCGGCGGTCTGGTCAATATGCAAAAGATCAACGAAGCCAAGGCCAAGGTGCTGTACGACTATCTGGACGGGCAGGAGTTCTTCACGAACCCTGTGGAGCACCGCTACCGCAGCACCATGAACGTCACCTTCACCAGCCCCAACCCGGACATGGACAAAAAGTTCTGCGCCGAAGCCGCCGAGGCGGGCTTTGTGAACCTGAAGGGGCACCGTCTGGTAGGCGGTATGCGTGCTTCCATCTACAACGCCATGCCTGCCGAGGGCGTGGACAAACTGGTGGACTTCATGGAGAAGTTCCGCAAAGAGAATGCATAAAGAGGGGTTTCAGATATGTACACCATCAAAACGCTCAACGCCATCAGCCCGGTGGGGCTGGCAAAGCTGCCCAAGAACCAGTTCGATGTCACGGTGGATGCCGATGCCCCGGACGGTATTCTGGTGCGCAGCGCCGACCTTTTGAACACCACCTTCAACGACAATCTGCTTGCCATTGGCCGCGCCGGTGCGGGTGTGAACAACATCCCGCTGGAGCGCTGCAGCGAGCAGGGCATCGTGGTGTTCAACACCCCGGGTGCCAACGCCAATGCCGTGGCAGAACTGGTCATCGGGATGCTCATCGCGGGCAGCCGCAACGTGGCCGCCGCCGCCCAGTGGTGTCAGGGTCTGGCCGGTGACCCGGCCATGGCCAAGAGCGTGGAAAAGGGCAAAAAGCAGTTCGTGGGCAACGAGATCAAGGGCAAGACCCTTGGCGTCATCGGTCTGGGTGCCATCGGCTCCCGGGTGGCAAACTGCGCCATCGAGCTGGGCATGGAGGTCTACGGCTACGACCCCTACATCTCCATTGAAGCCGCATGGAACCTGAGCAGTCAGGTTCACCACTGCGTAAACCTGAACGATATGCTGCCCCTGTGCGACTACATCACCATCCATGTGCCCTACCTGCCCACCACCAAGGACACCATTAACGCCCAGACCCTTGCCCTGTGCAAGGACGGCGTCAAGATTTTGAACTACGCCCGCGGCGAGCTGGTGAACACCGCCGCCCTGCTGGAAGCCATGGACAACGGCAAGGTGTCCGGCTACATGACCGACTTCCCCTCCGAGACCATTCTGGGTCGTCCCGGCATCGTGTGCACCCCGCACCTTGGCGCTTCCACCCCGGAAGCCGAGGACAACTGCGCCATCATGGCAGCACAGGAGCTGAGCGACTACCTGCGCAACGGCAACATTACCCACTCGGTCAACCTGCCGGAGGTGCACCAGCCCCGCGCCGGCGGCAAACGCATCTGCATCATCCACAAAAACGAGCCGGGCATGATCAGCCAGATCACCGCCCTGACCACCGAAGCCGGCCTGAACATCGAAAACATGGTGAACAAGAGCAAAAAGAACATGGCCTACACCATGCTGGACGCCACCGGTGCCGTGGATGCCCGCCTGAGCGAGAAGCTGAGCAGCATCCCCGCCGTTATCCGGGTGCGTATCCTGTAACAGCAAAAATACACGAGACACAAAAAGGTGAAGTGACCCACGGTCACTTCACCTTTTTTGCAGGAGCCATGCCCGGCAAAGCCAGCCGGACAGGCCTTGCCTGAACTGCTTTCATTCATGATATGAACCAGATGAAAAAACAGACGGGTCATATCCCTTGACTTCAGCCCTCCGGGGGAGTATACTCCGTGGCAGTGAAATATTCGGCTATGACGAGAAAGAGTACCCGGAAAGAATGTTACAGAGAGCTGCCGGTCGGTGCAAGGCAGTACAGGGCGTCCGTGGGAAGATCCTCTCCGAGCTTTCCGGCTGAATGGGCGGTGTCTACGCCCCAGTAAGCGGGAACGGCAGGCTCCCGTTATCACGAGCCGCGCATTGTTGGATGCGCACTGAGGGGCCGGGCTTTGCACCGGCAATAAGAGTGGTACCGCAGAGGAGTTTATACGCCTTTGTCTCTTACGAACCGTAAGGGGCAAAGGCGTTTTTGTTTGCGGGAAAGCCATTTCCCGGATGTTTCATTGCCTTTACATCCGCAAAAATAAGTGTTCAGGAAAAAGGAGTATTATCATGAAAACATTGGAAAAAGTAAGCGACTTTGTGGGCAAGTACATGGCCGCCATCGTCATTGTGGTGGCGGCACTGTCTCTGCTGTTCCCCGGCACCTTCAGCGTGGTAAAGACCGCATGGGTCAACACCTTGCTGGGCATCGTCATGTTCGGCATGGGCCTTACCCTGAAGCCGGAGGACTTCAAGGTGGTGTTCAGCCGCCCGAAAGACGTGATCATTGGCTGCATTGCGCAGTTCACCCTGATGCCCTTCCTTGCATGGGCGCTGACGCAGCTGTTCCACCTGCCCACCGAGCTGGCTATCGGCGTCATCCTTGTGGGTACCTGCCCCGGCGGCACCTCCTCTAACGTGATGACCTATCTGTCCAAGGGCGACGTTGCACTGTCCGTTGGTATGACTGCCGTTTCCACCGTGCTGGCACCCTTCCTGACTCCCCTGCTGACCCTGCTGTATGCCGGTCAGCGGGTGGAGGTGAACCCTGTAAATATGTTCCTGTCCATCGTCAAAGTAGTGCTGGTGCCCATCGCACTGGGCTTTGTGGTCAATCACTTCTTCCACGCCTTCACCCAGAACGCTGTCCGCGTGCTGCCGCTGGTCTCCACCACCGCCATCGTGCTCATCATCTGCGCCGTTGTTTCTGCAAACTCCGCCAAGATCATGACCAGCGGCCTGCTGATCCTTGCCGTGGTCATCCTGCACAACCTGCTGGGCTACCTCACCGGCTTTGGCGTGGGCAAGCTGCTGAAGCTGGATACCACCAAGTGCCGCGCGATCTCCATCGAGGTCGGCATGCAGAACTCCGGTCTGGCCACCTCGCTGGCCGCTGCCCACTTTGCACAGTATCCGCTGGCAACTATCCCCGGCGCTGTGTTCTCGGTGTGGCATAACATTTCCGGTGCTGTCCTTGCCAACTTCTTTGCCCGCACCGCAGAGAAGAAGGACTGATCTTATACAATCAATAAGGGGCTGCTGCACAAGGTTTCTTCCCTGTGCAGCAGCCCCTGTTTTGTTTATTGCAGGCAGCGTCTCAGCTCCGGTATTCCGCAGGCAGCTGCTCCATGGTCTGCCACTTGCCCATGGCTTCTTCCAGCTTCATGCCCTTGGCCACTGCGTCGCGGCGGCAGGCGTTGACAGCCTGAATCTCCTTCATCTTGGCACCGGTCAGGGTGTAGCCCTTCATAGCGATGAGGGTAGCCGCCCAAGCCACCATGGGGATGATGCAGAACAGCACGATGACCACCCAGTTCATGCCCGGGGTGTAGGGGTCATACTGGGTGGGCAGGCTCTGCAGGCCCACAAAGCTGACCGCAATACCCACAACGGTAGCGGACAGGCTGGACACCAGCTTATCCACCAAACTGAACAGGGTGCCCATGATGCCGGGGATGTAGTTGCCGCTGCGGTAGGTCTCGTAGTCGGAGCAGTCGGCAACCATGGGGATGGGCATATCAGCGGTAGCGTAGTAAGCGCCGTAGCCGATGCCAAAGAAGGCGACGAACAGGATGGTGTACAGGTTGATGGACAGGCCATTCTCGCCCAGAATGGACAGGGTAAAGGCATCGCCGCGGCCCCAGAGCAGCAGCAGCACCAGCACGCCCACATAGCACACCAGCGCCACGCTGACGTACTTCATCAGGCTGGCCTTCTGGCCCTCCTTCTGGCTGGTGCGGACGGTGAGCAGGAAGAAGGGCACGCTGCACACATAGCCCAGCACCATCATGGGCAGGTACAGGCCGTCGTAGTTGCCCATCATGCAGCCGTACAGCATGCACAGCACGGTGGTGTTGGTGGCGATGGAAAGTGCCAGTTTGCAGCCCGCACCGGCCACCATCAGCCGCTGCATGGGGTCGTTGTTCTTGATGATCTGGATGTACTCGCTTACCTTGATCTTCTCGGTTTTTTCGCCGCCGATGCCAAAGTACTTGGGCTGATCCTTCTCCCAGATGCCCACCACTGCCAGCAGGGTGAGCAGGATGGAGATGACGATGCCCACCGGAGCCAGCGTGCGGAAGAACCCGGCGGAGGCGTAGCCGCCCTCATAGTTCTTGGCAAGGATGGGGGCAAAGAACTGCATGGCACCCATGCCCAGCAGGCTGCCCACCGTGTTGAAGATGGTGAACAGGGGGCGCTGCTTGGGGTCATTGGTCAGCACGGTCTGACCGGAGCGGGTGCAGCTGGTCTGGAAGGTGTAGCCGATGACCCACACGGCATACAGGGCCACAAAGGCAGCGTAGCGCAGCCCCATGGCACTGGCGGGGATGAGCGGGGTGAGGCAGTACAGCACCAGAATGCTGGCCGCCATGATGAGGTTGCCGATGACCATGAAAGGCCGGAACTTGCCGAATTTGCCGTTGGTACGGTCCATGAGAGCACCGATGATGGGGTCGGTGATGGCGTCAAACAGACGCATACCGGTGACCATCACCGAAGCAAACAGCATGCTCAGCGCCAGCACCTTGCTGCCGAAGGTTGCGATGTAGGAAAGCACCAGCACATAGTACACGTTGGTCGCGCCGTTGTTCAGCGGAAACAGCACCAGCTGGTAGGTTTTGGCGCGGTTCACACTCGACGCCGTTGTTTTTTGTTCGCCCATTGCGGTCTCTCCTTTTGTCTTTGATAAAAAGCGGCAGCCCGCCCCGCCTTCGGGGCAGGCTGCCGTAACAGGGGGTCAGGGATCGTCCAGACCGGAATTACTTCTGGTCAACAGCAGGAGCGGTGTCTGCCAGCTCCTTTTTGCGCTTGAGGGCCTTGCTCAGCTGCCATGCGCACAGCACGGTCAGCACAGCCAGCACAGCGATTAGAGCGTAGATCGCAGTCTGCCACCAGGGCAGCACGGTCTTGAGCGTATCGCTTGCAGACCAGCCGTTCATGGCGTTGGAGTTGACTACGGTGTACAGGATGTGATGCATTGCATTGCGCATCTGGGTCACGATGTAGGCATCGTTCTCGTAGTTGGCAGCCTTGGTGGTGTGGATCTTGGGCATCGGGCTGTCCCAGATGTCGGAACCGGCGATCAGGCCGTCCACCAGATCCATGTACTGGCTGGAGCCGGAGAAGTCGGTGATGCACATGCCGCGCATGCCCAGCTCCTCGCGCAGGAAGCCGTTCAGCAGGTTGGAGTTGGCACCGCACCAGGTTGCGCCCCAGCGGTTGAAGCCGGTCATCACGCACCATGCGCCGCCATCCGTGATGGCCTTATCGGCCACTTCCAGATAGATCTCGCGGGCGGTCTGCTCGTTCAGCCAGGTGTTGACGCCGCGGCGGCTGGTCTCGGAGTCGTTCAGGGCAACGTGCTTCAGGTAGACATACACGCCCTTGGACTGGATGCCCTGCACCTCGGCAGCGCAGATGGTGCCGGCCACAAAGGGATCTTCAGAGTAGTATTCGAAGTTACGGCCGGAGTAGGCGGTGCGGTGCATATTGATGCCGGGGCCGTACAGACCGGAGTAACCCATGGCCAGACAGTCCTCGCCGATGCACTTGCCCACTTCATTGATCAGATCCACATTGAAGGTGGCAGCCATGACGTCCTCGGAGGTGTAGCACATTGCGGATGCACCGCCGGTCAGGGCAGCGGTCAGACCCTGCGGGCCGTTCTCATCCTTGGTAGCGGTCTTGCCGATGGAAGCAGCCGCTGCAGTGTTGTGGAAGCCCAGAGTGATGGTGTTGACCATCTCATCGAAGGTCAGCTGATCCAGCAGGGT
>CAKSZE010000071.1 GCA_934525325.1 uncultured Faecalibacterium sp. | reverse complement strand
GCCATGTCGTTCCATGCAAAAGAGTTCGCGGGCAGCCACTGCGGCTGCCGTTACCAGCAGGATTACCGCCCTACTTTAGGGCGGGACGGCAAAAAGGAATCCGGCACGCTGGAGGTCATCAAGTTCTACTACGATGGCGCTATCCGCTTTGAGCAGCACTGCTATGGCGAGGCTGCCACCTTTGTGTTCGGCGTGTGGGCGTCCGGCATGGACGAGGACGGCACGCTGCACTGGGTACTGCCGGACCGCCGCAAGAGCTACTACGACGAGAGCTATCTGCCCAAAAAGCTGGACCGGGTGGACGAAGCCGGTAACCTGTACTTTGACGGCGGGGTGTTCCCGTGGAAGCTGGCAGACGATTTTGCCGAGGATAAGCGCTGGGGCTACCCAAAGTGGAAGGTGGCGCTGGGCAAGCTGACCGGAAAAGGAAAATAATGGTCTTTCCCGGCTTTCGGAGTGCAGAAAACTGCTTTTGAACCGGGAAGTTCCAGTATTCCTATTGACATACTAGGGAATGATATGGTATAACTTATCCGTTGAAAGGATTCCGCGCGTGCGTGCGGGGGTGCCGCCCTGTGGCACACGCATTCAATGAGAAAGGGTCATTCTTATGGAAAACACAGAAAAAGTGGTTTATGTAGATAATGCTGCCACCACAGCCTGTGCACCGGAGGTGCTGGAGGTAATGGTGCAGGCGCTCAGCGGTGCCTGCGGCAACCCCAGCAGCCATTACAGCATCGGCTATGAGGCAAAAGAATTTGTGGATACCGGCCGCGCACAGGTGGCAAAAGCCATCAACGCCACCCCCGCCGAGATCTTCTTCACCGGCTGCGGCTCCGAGGCCGACAACTGGGCGGTGAAGGGCACTGCCTTTACCAAGGCACGCCAGAACAAAAAGCACCTCATCACCAGCGCTTTCGAGCACCACGCCATCATGCACAGCATGGCTGCGCTGGAGCGCATGGGCTTTGAGGTGACCTATATCCGTCCCACCTCCGAGGGCTATATCCGCCCCGAGGATGTGGAAGCTGCTATCCGTCCCGACACCGCACTGGTCAGCATCATGATGGCCAACAACGAGATCGGCACCATCCAGCCCATTAAGGAGATCGCCGAGATCGCCCACAAGCATGGCGTGTGGATGCACACCGATGCCGTGCAGGCTGTGGGTGCCATCCCCGTGGACGTGAAGGAGCTGGGCGTGGATATGCTGTCCATGAGCGCCCACAAGTTCAACGGCCCCAAGGGCGTGGGCGTGCTGTACTGCCGCAAGGGCGTATGGCCCCAGAACCTGATCGATGGCGGCAGTCAGGAAGCCCGCCACCGCGCCGGTACTGAGAACGTGGCCGGTATTGCCGGTATGGGCAAGGCACTGGAAATGGCTACCACGCATCTGGAAGAGCGCATGGCACACGAGCAGGAGCTGCGTGATTACGTCATTGACCGCATCCTGAAGAACATCCCGGAAGCACGCCTGAACGGCGGCCGCGCACCCCGTCTGCCCGGCAACGTGAACATCAGCTTCCCGGGTCTGGAGGGCGAGACCATCCTGCTGGATCTGGATATGCACGGCATCTGCGCCTCTACCGGCTCTGCCTGCAACTCCGACAGCCTGGACCCCAGCCATGTGCTGCTGAGCATCGGCCTGCCGGAGGAGATCGGTCACGGTTCCATGCGGTTCACTTTTGGCCCGCAGAACACCATGGAAGAAGCAAAATATCTGTGTGACGTGCTGGAGGAGGTCATCCCCCGCCGCCGCGCTATGAGTTGTATGTGGCTGCAGGGTCAGAACAAGGCCCGCCAGTTCAGCCTGAAGGGAGAGCAGTAATTATGGCAAGTATGTATAGTGCCAAGGTCATGGAGCATTTCGCAAATCCGCACAACGTAGGTGAGCTGCCCGACGCAAACGGCGTGGGCGAAGTGGGCAACCCCAAGTGCGGCGACATCATGCGCATGTACCTGAAGATCGAGAACAATGTGATCGTGGACGTCAAGTTTCTCACCTTTGGCTGCGGCGCAGCCATTGCCACCAGCAGCATGGCCACCGACCTGATCAAGGGCAAGACCGTGGACGAGGCGCTGAAGCTGACCAACAAGGCCGTTGTGGAGGCTCTGGAAGGTCTGCCCCCGGTCAAGGTGCACTGCTCTGTTCTGGCGGAGCAGGCCGTCAAGGCTGCTCTGTCCGACTACTACCGCCGTCAGGGCATCGATCCGGAACCCATCGTGGGCAAGCTGGAAGAGGACTGCGAGCACTGCGAGAGCTGCGGCCACTGATTCCATCATAAGCAAAAAAAGGACACCGCTTCTGCGGTGTCCTCTTTTTGCGTAAATACGATGTTAAACCGCTTACACCCCGCCGTGGCGGCGCTGCTCGGCGGCAAGCTCCTGCTGCAAAGCGGCCTTGCGGTGATCCAGCAGCAAGTCCTTGTTGTACTTGAAGTACCGCTCGCAGCCATTCTCGGTGAGGAACTGGTGGGATGCGGGGTTCACCGTAAGTTCGGTGACGAACACCACCATCTCCTGACTTTCCGCAAAGGCCTGCTCCATAAAGTCGAAGGCGGCTTCCAGCGCAGCGGCGGCGGTCT
This sequence comes from uncultured Faecalibacterium sp., assembly GCA_934525325.1. Taxonomy (GTDB): domain Bacteria; phylum Bacillota; class Clostridia; order Oscillospirales; family Ruminococcaceae; genus Faecalibacterium. Next base: position 4,172 of record CAKSZE010000071.1, on the reverse strand, counting down.
TTTGGGCGGCTTCGCGCTGATCTGCCAGTGCACCGAACTGACCGCGCAGCAGGTCGAAGGCCTCCTGCGTACCGGCGGCGTTGGCGCGGCGCAGCTCCCCTTCCCACTGGTGCAGCGCGGCCTGCACCTGCAGACGGTTGGTCAGCTCTGCCTTGCCCAGCAGCCCGGCATCGCGCTTTTGCTGGGTGACGGTCTCGTAGTCCTTGATCTGCTGGCTGAACAGCTCTGCGGAGCCGTCCGGGATATCCTCCGGCAGGGTAGCCAGCGCCTTTTTGGTCTCCCGCAAAAAGGCGTAGCAGGCATCGGCCACGGCATCTGCCTGCAAAGAGGCGGCAAAGCGGGTGTCCAGCCCCGCCAGCAGCAGGCTGACAAGGCTGAGCCGCTCGTCAAAGGGGGCTTGCAGCAGCCGTGCGAACACGGCGGGCTTTGTCTGCCCGGCAAGAATTTCCTCCACGCCGTAGTCGTCCCGGTACTTGTAGTACAGGTCCAGATAGGCTGAGAAGTCCTCGGCGATCTTCGGGTGCTGGATATACTCCCGGATCAATTCCTCGTCTGCCTGCAAGCCCAGCGTTTCATAGGTGTCCAGCAGGTTGGAAAGATCCTCCCAGCCGCGGGCGGTGACGAACTGGGTACCGTCCACATCCGCGTTGATCTGATAAAAGTTCTGGGGATGCAATTCCAGATAGCTCAGGATAGCGCTGTGGATATGCGCAGCGCGGGCGTAGTCCTTCCACACCGGCAGGTCAGGTTCGATATCCATGCGGCGCACGCGGTCAAGGGTGACGATGTCAAAATCCCGGACGGACTTATTGTACTCCGGCGGGTTGCCAGCCGCCACAATGACCCAGCCCGCAGGCACGGCCTGATTGCCAAAGGTCTTGCACTGCAAGAATTGCAGCATGGTGGGGGCAAGCGTCTCGGACACACAGTTGATCTCGTCGATGAACAGAATGCCCTCGGAAAGGCCGGTGGCCTCCATTTTGGCGTAGATGCTGGCGATGATCTCGCTCATGGTGTATTCGGTGACGGACACATCCTTATCGCCGTAGTGGCGCTGCCGGATAAAGGGCAGACCCACAGCGCTCTGGCGGGTGTGGTGGGTGATGGTGTAGGCCACCAGCGCCACCCCGCACTCCCGGGCTACCTGCTCCATCACCTGCGTTTTGCCAATGCCCGGAGGCCCCATCAGCAGGATGGGGCGCTGCCGGATGGCGGGAATGGCGTATTCGCCCAGCGCATCCTTGGCAAGGTAGGCTTTTACGGTATGCTCGATCTCTTCCTTGGCACGTTTGATGTTCATAATAGTTCCCCCTCTTGTCAGGAGTTGTTCAGTTCGCGGTACAGGTCGTCCTCCTCGGCCAGAGCGTCCGCAAGGGCGCTGGCGGGGCGGGCTGCCGCACCGGTAAATTCTTCTTCGTCCAGTACCACCTTCATCGCCCACGGCGGCACGTTGGCATCATCGAACCGCTCCCCCAAAAACAGAAAGGCGGTATCGTAGCCGGGACGCCGCGCCGGGTAGGTGCCCATGCCGTCAGTGAAGTACAGCAGGCCGCGCAGGTTCGAAAACTTCTTTTCGGCGCAGAGCTGGTTCACATATTCAAAGGCCGGGCGGAAGTCCGTTCCGCCGCCGCCCCGCAGCTCAAAGTGGTTCATGGCGTGGATGAGCTCATCCTCGTTGCGGATGAGGATATCCTGCCGCACGGCGTTGTCGGCTTGAATCAGGTGCAGGTTCATGCGGTGGAAAAAGTTCTCCCGCCCTTTCAGCAGGGTGTAGGTCTCGGCCAGAAAGGCGCGCACCAGTTCGCCGGAGGTGGAGTAGCTGGTATCAATGACCAGCGCCAGCTCCTCGATCTTTTTGCTCTCCCGGCTTTCCAGCGGCTCGATGAGGGGCAGGTTGCCGTACACCGAAAGGCCGTAGGTGTAAAAGTTCAGGTCAAACTCGTCCGGGTCCAGCTTGACCTCCTCGCGCAGGACGCAGAACCGGCGCAGAAAGTCCTTGTAGCTGCGGCGGCTGCGGTTGGCGGCTTTCACCTGCTGTTTCAGCGCATCGGTACCCTCGCCCGCCTCCTTGTCCCGCAGGTCCAGCTCGGTCTGCATCCGCTCGCCGATCTTCTGCCACGTTTTCTGCGGCAGGGGAGTGGGCATCTGCTGCGGCTGCTCCGGGGCATCCTTCGGCCACAGGCGGTGGTCATCGGTGACGAACTCCCGTTCCAGCTGCCGCAGCACGCCGGGCGTCTGCCGGGTGAGCCAGCGGTACACCGGCGCTGCCGCCACCACCTTTTCCTCGGCGGTGATCTGCCGGTAGGCGTTCTGCCGCACATAGGTCAGTGGGCGCATCACGCTTTTGCGCTGTAAGCTGTCGATGACGTTTTCCACCGCGATATCGCACGCAAGGCTCCACAGCTGCGGCTCCCGGCGGCCTTTCAGCCACAAATGCCGAAATACACAGTGGAATATGGTGTGCAGATACAACCGGTTGAGATATTTCGGGTTTTCCTGATAAAGCTGCAGCAGGCGCTGCGGCTGATAATACAGGGTCTGTCCGTCCGTAGCCAGCACCCGGCAGCGCTCGTCCGGGGCGGGGGACAGGGCGCTGAGCGCCATATCCAGAAACCGGAAGTCCAGATACAGCCCGCTGCGCACCACCGCCAGCACCTCGCCGCCCATGCGCGCCTGCCACTCCTCGTGGGTCTCTGGCCGCTGGGACTGGAAGGGCTTGCGGGGGTCGAAAAATTTTTCCTTTGGCAACGTGTGGTCACCTCTCAAAAATCAAAATCGTACCGCTGCTTTTTGGACTGGGGAGCATATTTTTTGTGCTCCGCATCTGCCAACAGGGCGGCAGCGGCGGCGTTCTCTGCCTTGGCGGCAAGGGCGGCGGCGGATGCAAAAGCGGCTTTATCCAGCACGTCCAGCGCCAGCAGGGCGCGGATGCCGTCGGTGTCCTGTGCCTTTAAAAGGCGGGCGAACACCCGGTCTGTGTTGGCTGCCAGAAACGCCCGGTAGTGCCCGGCGGCAGCTTCGGTCAGCTGCCACGGGTACCGCAGACGGGCAAAGCAGAGCATGGCCATAATGGCGGCGTCATCGGCGTCGTGCCCCTGCGGGAAGATGGCGTCGTATTCTGCGGGGAGGAATTTATTGTCGAGAAAACACTGTCTGTAATGGTATCCCTGCCCGGAAAAGGTGTGCAGCAGGATGTGGGCGGGGGTCTCCTCGATGTCCTCCCAGTAGGCGGGGTACCACAGCGCCGCCAGCGGCGCGGGGGCATCGGCGGGCCAGAACTGTGCCTGCACCGCCTCGGTGATGTTGTTCACCAGTGCAAACAGCCCGGTGGGCTGCTCCGGTGCGGCCTGCACCCGCAATGTTTCCAGCGCAAAGCAGTTCAGAAACACATCGCTGCCCACGGTAAGTCCCCCGCTGCCCACCGTGAGCAGGCGCAGGCTGCGGCAGTTGTAAAAGGCGCAGCTGCCAATGACCTGTACGCTGTCCGGCAGAGTGACTTCCTCTAAAAAGCTGCCGCACACCGGATGCAGCTCCGGTTCGTCCTCTGCCGGGGCGTCAAGATCAAAATCGTACCGGCGGGCGGGCTTTTGCCCCACCGCCTGCCCGAACGCCCGGGTCAGCCGCACCGTGCCGTCCGCGCCTACCGCGTAGCGGCAGAGGGCATCCGCCGCAGGCAGGCTGCGGGGCTTTTCCGAAAAGCAGTAGTCTCCCAGTTCGGTCAAAGCAAAGCTGCCGCCCTCCGGGGCGGGCAGCGTGCCCGGCAGCGCCACGCAGGGCGCTGTGCCGTACACCCGCACCAGCCGTGCCGTCTGTGCCGAAAGGGGCAAGATATCCAATATCAGTTCGTTTGCCTGTTCCACCATGCTGCGACCTCGTTTTTTCTGCATTCATTCAGCTTTCAGTATACCGCGAACATGGGGTGGTTGTCCAGTGCAGAGAAAGATTTGAACGCTTCTGTGCGCACAGTTCGCCGCGCCCGGCGGCTCTGCCGGTGCTGCTCAAGGGAAACTGCCGCATAAAACAAAAAAGACAGCTATCAAAAGCTGTCTTTCTTGTGGTGCGAGTAGCGATACAGCATTTTTTGAAAACAATCGAAGTACAATTTGTTTTTGAGGTCATCGGATAGCAACTTGCTTGTATCGCACCCCGATGGGCGGCTGTATTGAAAAAAC
>CAKSZE010000070.1 GCA_934525325.1 uncultured Faecalibacterium sp. | reverse complement strand
GCGGCGTCGATGACCATGACGGCAGAGTCTGCCGCCATCAGGGTGCGGTAGGTATCCTCCGAGAAGTCCTGATGGCCGGGGGTGTCCAGAATGTTCACGCACTTACCGGCGTAGTTGAACTGCAGCACCGAAGAGGTGACCGAGATACCACGCTGCTTTTCGATGTCCATCCAGTCGGACACGGCGTGCTTGGCGCTCTGCTTGCCCTTGACGGAACCAGCCTGATTGATGGCTCCACCGTACAGCAGCAGCTTTTCGGTAAGGGTCGTCTTACCGGCGTCGGGGTGGCTGATGATGGCGAACGTCCTGCGGCGTTCGATCTCTTCACGATTTGTCATAGATGATAGCTTCTCCTATAAAAATTGCCTTTGCAAGGCAGAGAATGAATGGCAGACAGATGGTGTCTTACATGGGAGCCTCCATCCTGCTTTCTGAGAAAACCCTCTCCGGCCTGCTGTCAGCCGTGACGGAGAGGGTTCTTGTTTTTACACATACGCACCTTATTCTATACGAAAACGCGTGATAATGCAAGGGTTTTCGTTATTTTTTCAGGATCAGGCAGGGCAGCGGGGCAGTTTCGGCCCAATTGGCAAAATCACACACCAGAACGGTGAAACTTTTCAGCGGAAGTGCCCGTAGAAAACGCAGCACCGCCTGTTTTTCGTCCGAGCCGATGACCGCCCCGCTGTACAGGATGGCGCTCACGATGCCGCCAGGGCGTACCGCCTGCAATGCCGCTTGCAGCGCGGGGATGCTGCTCTGCGCGGTGGAAAACACCCCGTGGTCCGCCCCCGGCAGCCAGCCGAAGTTGAACATGACTGCATCGGCGGTGCCGGGCTGCACATACTGTAACAGGTCGGCGTGGCTGCCGCAGATAAGGCTGTACCGGTCGGCGGGCACATTTGCCTGCTCCAGCCGGGCGCGGGTGGAGCGGATGGCCTCGGGCTGCACGTCAAAGGCCAGCACCCGCCCGGCGGGGGCGGTCAGCCCGCACAGAAAGGCGGTGTCGCCGCCGTTGCCGCAGGTGGCGTCCACGCACAGCTGCGGATGCACCAGCCGGGCGGCTAAAAAGTCCTGCACAAATTTTACCGCCGTTAAGTCCGGGGTGCGGCGGCGCACCAGCTGCCCGCCCTCGGCGGCAAAGCCGAATTTGCCCCAGAAAGCAAGCTCGGCGGCGTTTTCCGGCAGCGGGGCGGTAAACACGGTGGCGGCTTCCCGGTCATAGCCGCCAAAGCTGCGCAATACTTCTTTTAACAGGTAGGAGCCGTAGCCCTTGCGCCGCCACCGGGGCAGGATGCACAGGGCGGCAAGCTGTGCGCCCTTGGGGGCGGGGGAGAGGGTGCACTCTCCGATGCAGTCCTTTTCTTTATACAGGGCAAACCCCTGTTCGGTGCGGCGCAGTTCCATAAAAAGCTCCTCCTTGACGGGCCGATGTTCTTCCCTTACAATAGCAAGCAGAAACGCTGCTGTCAAGGGCAGAAAAGCAGGACCGCATTTCACATATTCTTCACGGCGCAAGCGATTCATTTTCACATTTGACGGTTACAATAGGGACAGTTCAAAGGAACAGATGTCCCTGCGGACCGGCCTTTGAGGGAAGGATGTAGTAACATGGAAAACGAGAACAAGTGGGAATATGATTATTCCGCTTCCAATAACGAGACCGGCTACCCCAACGTGGGCAGCAGCGGCATGAACACGGCAAACCAGTATAACGAGCCGGAAGCACAGCCCGTGCGCCCGGCGTATACCGCCCCGGCAGACGGCGGCAATGTGCCGCCGTTCCCGCCGGAGCAGCCGCAGGACAGCGCCCCGGCGCAGCCGGAAAAGCCCCGCCGCAAAAAGAAGTTCAATGGCGGAAAGCTGACACGCAGCGCCGTGGCGCTGGTGCTGGCAGCAGCCATGGGCTTTGCGGGCGGCTTTGTGGGTGCAAAATACGGCGGCGGCAGCAAGGTAGTCATCCAGCAGGTGGAGCGCCCTGCCAGCTCTGACAGCAGCACCGACAGCACCGGCAATTCCATCAGTGCCACCAGCGGCACCGGCCTGAGCACCGCACAGGTGGCAGAGCTGGTCAGCCCCAGCGTGGTGGTCATCACCACCGAGCAGGTGGTCTACTCCCAGTGGTCGTGGTACGGTCAGAGTCAGGTGGAAAGCGGCGCGGGCAGCGGCGTCATCATCAGCTCGGATGGCTATATCCTCACCTGCGCCCATGTGGTGAGCGGTGCTTCCAACATCACCGTGAGCATCGGCGACAAGGATTACCCCGCTACGCTGGTGGGCGAGGATACCACCAGTGATATCGCCGTGGTGAAAGTTGACGCCACCGGCCTGACCCCCGCCACCGTGGGCAACAGTGACGACCTGAAGGTGGGCGAAAGCGTCATGGCCGTGGGCAACCCCTTGGGTGAGCTGGGCGGCACCGTGACCAGCGGCATCGTCAGCGCACTGAACCGCAGCGTCAGCATTCAGGGTTCGAACTCTGTCAACACCATGTCCCTGATCCAGATGGATGCTTCCGTCAGCCCCGGCAACTCCGGCGGCGGCCTGTTCAACATGAACGGCGAGCTGGTGGGCATCGTCAATGCAAAGTCCTCCGACAGCGATGCCGAGGGTCTGGGCTTTGCCATCCCGGTGAATGACGCCGTGAAGGTGGCGCAGGAGCTGCTGGAAAACGGCTATGTGACCGGGCGTCCCTATCTGGGCATCAGCTACTATGCCGTGACCGACGCCCAGACCGCCGCCCAGCTGGGCGTGAACGCCTACGGTGTCTACATCGTGGAGGTGGTCAAGGGCGGCCCTGCCGACAAGGCGGGCTTACAGGCGGGTGACCGCATCGTGAGCATGGACGGCAGCGAGGTGGCCAGCCAGAGCGACCTTGGCACCCTGATGCAGAACCACAAGGCCGGTGACACCATCCAGATCACCGTCGCGCGCGGCGGTCAGATGCAGACCGTCACCGTCACCCTTGGCGAAAAGGGCGCAGAGAATAGCTGAAAATAGCAGAAAGGCTGCTGCACGAAATGTGCAGCAGCCTTTTTTTGTGCTGCGGGGGGTATTTTTCAAAGTCATCAGATGACTTTTTCTCCACTTTTTTCTCAAAAGCCGCTTTGACGGCTGATTTTGGGCAAAATTCGCCCGGATTTGGGCAGAGTGCATGATGTATCCCAGAGTTTTTGCACAAATAGTAGGACATACCCGTGACAACTTGCAAAGAGACGTCTGCGGATTTACAATAAAATCACAAAAGGCCCAACAGAGAAAAGGACGAAAGCAAGCAGTATTTGGAGGTAATGAATATGGAGCTGCGTTCACAGGAAGTCCGCACTTTAGCACCTGAGAATGACCCGCTGAAGATGGGTATGGGCTGGAAGGTCGAGGATCTTTCCAAGCCCCAGATCATGGTGGAAAGCACCTTCGGCGACAGCCACCCCGGCAGCGCCCATCTGGATCAGTTCGTCAAGGAAGCCGTGCAGGCGGTCAACGACAACGGCGGCAAGGCTGCCCGCTACTTTGCCACCGATATGTGCGACGGCATCGCACAGGGTCATGACGGCATCAACTACTCGCTGCCCCACCGTGACGCCATCGTGAATCTGGTGGAAGCACAGGCAAACGCCAGCGTCTATGACGGCGGCGTGTTCATCGCCAGCTGCGACAAGTCCGTGCCCGCCATGCTGATGAGCATCGGCCGCCTGAAGGACATGAGCGCCATCGTGGTCACCGGCGGCGTCATGGAAGCCCACACCCTGCCCAAAGAATATGTGGTCAGCGACCCCGCCTGCGCCATCAACGAGCTGCTGACACTGGAGCAGATCGGCAAGTTTGACGCATGGGAAAAGACCGGCGTCATCCCCAACAGCCAGCTGGACTACTACAAGCACAACGCCTGCCCCAGCTGCGGTGCCTGCTCCTTTATGGGCACCGCCTCCACCATGCAGATCATGGCCGAGGCGCTGGGTCTGATGCTGCCGGGCACCGCCCTGATGCCCGCCACCGCTCCGGAGCTGAAACAGGCCGCCTACGATGCCGGCAAGCAGCTGATGGAGCTGGTCAAGAAGGGCATTACCGCCAAGGACATCGTGACCAAGAAGAGCTTTGAGAACGCCATCATGGTGCACGCTGCCATTTCCGGCTCCACCAACGCCACCATGCACCTGCCCGCCATCGCCCACGAGTTCGGCATCGAGATCGACGCCGACACCTTTGACCGGATGCACCGCGGCGCACACTACCTGCTGAACATCCGTCCCTCCGGCGACTGGCCCGCACAGTACTTCTACTATGCAGGCGGCGTGCCCCGCGTGATGGAGGAGATCAAGTCCATGCTGAATCTGGACGTGATGACCGTCACCGGCAAGACGCTGGGCGAGAATCTGGAAGAGCTGAAGAAGAACGGCTTCTACCAGCACTGCGACGCCATTCTGGCAGAAAAGACCGCCGGTTTTGCCCGCCCGGTCAGCCGCGAGGACATCATCCACAGCTTTGATAACGCCAAGGGCACCGACGGCAGCATCGCCATCCTGAAGGGCAACCTTGCCCCGGAGGGCTGCGTCATCAAGCACACCGCCTGCCCCAAGAATATGTTTGAAGCCACCCTGCGCGCCAAGCCCTACGACAGCGAGGAGGAGTGCATCTCCGCTGTGCTGCACGGCGAGGTGAAGCCCGGCGACGCCATCTTTATCCGCTACGAGGGCCCGCGCGGCAGCGGTATGCCCGAGATGTTCTACACCGGCGAGGCCATCTGCGCCGACCCGAAGCTGGCTTCCAGCGTAGCGCTGATCACCGACGGCCGCTTCTCCGGCGCAAGCCGCGGCCCGGTCATCGGCCATGTCAGCCCGGAGGCTGCGGTGGGCGGCCCCATCGCACTGGTGGAGCCGGACGACCTCATCCAGATCGATGTGCATAACCGCAAGCTGGCCATCGTGGGCGTGAAGGGCGAGCCCAAGACCCCCGAAGAGATGGACGCCATCCTTGCCGAGCGCCGCGCCAACTGGAAGCCCAAGGCTCCCAAGTACACCAAGGGTCTGCTGAAGCTCTACTCTCAGCACGCCGTCAGCCCCATGAAGGGTGCATACATGGAGTAAACCGCTCCACATAAACAACAAGTAGTAAACCGCCCGGCGCGTTTTTCCGGACGGCTTGGATAAGTGCAACCAAAAATCACGAAACGGAGGAAATTTCTATGACAGCAGTTGCAACTCCCGATGCGGCACGGCTGGTTTTTGCTGCCGTGGCAGGCCTGATCCTATTGCTCATCCTTATCATCAAGTTCAAGGTCCACGCCATGATCTCTATCCTGATCGGTGCGGTGGGCATCGGCCTGATGGCCGGTATGCCCCTGTCCGACATCATCGGCTCGGTCAACGAGGGTATCGGCAACACCTTGAAGGGCATCGCCCTTCTGGTGGGTCTGGGCTCCATGTTCGGCGCCATTCTGGAAGAATCCGGCGGCGCGCAGACGCTGGCCGTGACCATGGTGCGGAAGTTCGGTGACGAAAAGGCCGCGTGGGCACTGGGCATCACGGGTCTGGTGGTGGCCATGCCGGTGTTCTTTGACGCCGGTCTGATCATCCTCATCCCGCTGGCCTTCTCTCTGGCAAAGCGCACCAAGCGCTCTGTGCTGTACTACGTCATCCCCCTGCTGGCCGGTCTGGCTGTCGGCCACGCCTTCATCCCTCCCACGCCGGGCCCCGTGCTGGTGGCTACCATGCTGGGCGTTGACCTTGGCTGGGTCATCCTGATCGGCATCTTCTGCGGCATCTTTGCCATGATCGCCGCCGGTCCCATCTGGGGCTCTATCTGCGGCAAAAAGTACATGATCGAAGTCCCCGAGCACGTGGCGCAGCAGGCAGACATTGACGAGAGCAAGCTGCCCAAGTTCGGCACCATCGTGGGCATCATCATGATTCCGCTGCTGCTTATCATCGCAAACTCCGTGGCAAAGGTGGTGCCCGCACTGGCCGGCATCCAGCCCGTTCTGGCCTTCCTCGGCGAGCCCTTCATGGCTCTGCTGCTGGCTACCATCGCTGCTATGTACCTGCTGGGCACCCGTCACGGCTATAACAACGCCCAGCTGGAAAAGATCATGACCAAGTCTCTGGAGCCCACCGGCATGATCCTGCTGGTCACTGCCTGCGGCGGCGTGCTGCGCTATATGCTGCAGAACTCCGGTCTGGGCGATGTCATCGGCAACGCCGTGGCAAACGCCAGCCTGCCGCTGGTGCTGGTGGCCTTCATCGTGGCTGCTCTGGTGCGTATCTCGGTCGGTTCCTCTACCGTGGCTATGACCATGGCAGCAGGCATCATCTCCGCTATGCCCGGCATCACCGAGCTGAGCCCGCTGTACCTCGCCTGTGTCACCGCTGCCATTGCAGGCGGCTCCACCGTCTGCTCCCACTTCAACGACTCCGGATTCTGGCTGGTGAAGAGCCTTGTGGGCATGGACGAAAAGACCACCCTCAAGACCTGGACCATCATGGAAACGCTGGTCGGCGGCGTGGGCTTCCTGGTAGCACTTGTTATTTCCTTCTTTGCCTAAGCGCCTGTCCGGGGCCTGCACCCCGGGATAAGCGTTGAGAGATCCTTATTCATTTACCTCGTTACCTCCTTCAAAAACAGCCGCTCCGGGTGCGCCCGGAGCGGCTGTTTTTTGCGCCTGCGTGACCCGGTCACGGAAAAGCGGGCGGCGTATGGGGTATACTGATGCTGTCAGTAAACACAACACCCATTCAGGAGGGAAAAAATATGGCAGTCATCAACATTACC
>CAKSZE010000069.1 GCA_934525325.1 uncultured Faecalibacterium sp. | reverse complement strand
GCGGCGGTCGCAGTTGTTGCATTGCGGGGTGGGTGGAGTCCAGAGGTAGGGAGGGGGGACTCGGAACACCCCTCCCTGCCTCTGGCCCAGCGGAGCGTCTTTGCACGCTTGTGGCAAGCAGAAACTTCCCCCGCAAAGCGCACGCTTTTCTGGTTCTCTTTTGGTGTCAAAAGAGAACATCTCTCGGCGGCCAGTGGCATTCAACAAAAAACTCCCCCGGCGGGTTGCCGGAGGAGCATTCATTTTTCTATTCTAAACACGGATGCGCCGCCCTGACATGGAGCGCAGCCGGGCTTACTTCAGGAACTTTGCCACGGCGCGGGCGACGATGCCGCCCAGAATGCCGGACACCAGAAATTCGGCTACGCCCTGCACGCCAACCAGCAGCACCACGAACATGAAGGGGTTGGCAGCGCCCTTGACGGACACCAGATTCTGCACATAGTCGCAGCCGTAGAAAGCCAGCACGATGTAGCCCATGAAGAACAGGGTGTTCAGGGCGGGTGCGGTCATGGCGCTGAGGATGTAGCTCCAGGTGCGGGACTTGTCCAGCTTCTGCAGAGCCTTGAAGATCAGGCCGCAGCACAGACCCATGAGCATACGCATACCCACGCACAGGATAAAGGTGTTCAGCGGGCTGACCTGGAACAGTGCGCCGGTCATGGCAGATGCGCCGGTGATGGCATCGTAGAAGCTCACAGCGCCGAACACGCCGCCCAGCAGCGCACCCACGGCGGGGCCCATGGTGATGGCGCCCACGGCAATGGGCAGGGTGAGGAAGCTCATGTACAGCGGGCCCATGGGCACACTGCCCAGACCGACAAGCTTCATCACCAGTTCAATGGCCACCAGCAGGGCCACACGAGTCAGCGTCTTAGTATTGGTATTCTTCATAATTCAATTTTCCTCCTGCTGCCGTTCCGCCCTTTGTTGTCGGATACGGCGCAAACCTGCCCGCTCTGTGCGGGTTTTAGGTGAATATTCAAATCTTTGGAAGCGCGTGGTTGTCAGGGCGTGTTCCAGAGAAAAATGCGTTAGAATCTGTCGCCGGGAAAGCGCACTCCGGCGCTGCGGCGCGCCACCGTGAGCACCCGGCTCACCGCGATGCTGGTGTCCAGCATCCGGGTGCACAACTCCTGATCTCCGGTGGTCATGGCGCGGTAAAAGGCCTCGAACTCTGCCGCCTGCCGGGGACGGTCCCCGTTCAGGTTATAGTGTTCCTCCTTGCCCTCGTTGGGATGGAAGGTCACGCCGCCGCAGTAGTTCGGGGTGGATTTTTGCAAAATGTAGCCCTTTGTGCCCTGAATGATGCAGCGGGCAGGGGCTGCGCAGTCCTTGGCGGCAAGGCTTACCGCCTTGAAGCCGCTGTAATCCATCATCAGCACACCGCTGGTGTCGATGTTGCGCTCCATGTTGGCGGCATACACCGCCTTGTTGGGCTCGCCAAACAGACCCACGATGTAGCTGACGTTGTACACACCCAAGTCCATCAGTGCGCCGCCCGCGCACAGCGGGTCGAACACCGGCGGGGTCTGCCCGGCGCAAAAGGCATCGTACCGGCTGGAATACTGGCTGAAGCTGCACTGCACCATGCGCACTGTACCCACCCGGGGCAGCAGCTCCCGGAGTTTGGCGTAGTTGGGCTGGTACTGGGTGGTCATAGCCTCAAAGAGGAACAGCCGCTTGCGCTGTGCCAGCGCAGCCAGTTCCTCGGTCTCGGCGGCGGTCACCGCCATGGGCTTTTCCACAATGACGTGCTTGCCCGCTTCCAGCGCCACCCGGGCGTAGCGGGCGTGCTGCCGGTTGGGCACGGCGATATAGACCGCATCTACCCATTGCAGCAGCTCAAAGTAATTGGTGGTGTGCTGCGGGATCTGATATTGTGCACACAGCTCTGCGGCCTTTGCCGCCGAGCGCGGTGTGCTGCACACCGCCTGCACAGTAAACGGCGTGTGCTCCACAAGCCATGGCAAAAATTCCTGCACGATCTTACCCGTGCCAAGAATGCCCAGTTTCATAATGCTCTCCCTTATTCCTCTTGTCCCCTCAGCCTACCAGCGCCTCCGGCTCGCGGCGGGTGCGGCGGTTGGGGTACGGGTGCTTTGCCCGGGGGCGTCCCTGCTGACCGTAGTGTTTGCCGCCGCCATGGCTGCGGCCGTGCTCCTGCGGGGCGTTCAGCTGGTACAGCAGTGCCAGCCCCTTCATCAGCAGCTCCGGGTCATAGGTCAGGGGGTGGCGGCACAGCGGGGTGACGTATTTTGCCAGCCCGCCGGTGACCACCAGCGTAGCCGGACTGCCCAGCTCTTCCTCAATGCGCTGCACCATGCCGTCAATGAGCACGGCGGTGCCCAGCACCGAGCCGGACAGCATACAGCTTTCGGTATTGGTGCCGATGGCTTTTTTCGGGGAGCCCAGATGCACCTGCGGCAGCTGGGCGCAGCGCTCGCCCAGCGCGCGCAGCCCGGTGGAAAGGCCGGGGCAGATCACGCCGCCCCGGAACACCCGGTCTTTGTCCACCACATTAAAGGTGGTGGCGGTGCCAAGGTCTACCGTGACCACCGGCAGCGGAAAGTTTGCCGCTGCGTAGGCGGCATCCACCAGCCTGTCCTTGCCCACGGCGCGGGGTTCGTCCACCCCCATGGTCAGCCCGGTGCGAATATCCGGCGAAACGATGACCGGCTTTTTGCCGGTGTAGTGACGGGCGCACTCCGCCAGTGCCCCGGTGATCTGGGGCACTACGCTGGTAAGCACCGCACCTTCAAAGCGCATGGGGCGCTCCGGGTGGCGGCGGTGCGCAAAAATTTTATCCATTTCGGCACGATATTCCGCAGCCGTGCGGGTGCGCACCGTGTCCATGCGCGCCACAAAGCATACACGTCCGTCCCGGATGCCCCCAAGGGCGACGGTGGTGTTGCCTATATCAATGGCTAAGATCATAATTCTGTTTTCCTTTTCAACGTAAAAGAAAAGAACCGGTTTGCTCTTTGTCAAGCGTATTTTACCGCATTTTTGCTCAGGATACAAGTTCCCGGCAAAGATTTTGTTGTGCTGGTGGAAGTTTTGCATTATACTAAGGTAAGATATGTGGAAAAGAACTGTTTTTCCGGGAGGTAAACGAACCATGGATCTGAACGGCAAGTGCGTCCTGCTGGGCGTGAGCGGCGGTATTGCCGCCTATAAGATGGCCAATGTGGCCAGTGCACTGCGCAAATTGGGTGCGGATGTGGAGGTCATCATGACCCGGAACGCCACCCAGTTCATCACCCCTCTCACCTTTGAGACCCTGACCGGCCACAAGTGCATGGTGGACACCTTTGACCGGGATTTCAAGTTTGAGGTCACCCACATCTCGCTGGCAAAAAAGGCAGATGTGATCCTTGTCGCCCCCGCCACCGCCAACGTCATTGCCAAAATGGCGCACGGCATTGCGGACGATATGCTTACCACCGTGGTGCTGGCTGCCAAGTGCCCCAAGCTGGTCGCCCCCGCCATGAACACGGGAATGCTGGAAAACCCCATCACGCAGGATAACCTTGCCACGCTGGAGCGGTACGGCTTTACCGTCATCCCCTCGGAAAGCGGCGTGCTGGCCTGCAAGGATGTGGGCAGCGGACGCCTGCCCAAGGAGGAAGTGCTGCTGGAGCACATCCTGCACACCATCGCCCGCCCAAAGGATCTGGCAGGGCTGCACATTGCGGTGACCGCCGGCCCCACGCAGGAGGCGCTGGACCCGGTGCGCTACCTGACCAACCACTCCACCGGCAAGATGGGCTACGCCCTTGCCCGCGCCGCCGCCATGCGGGGCGCAGAGGTGACCCTGATCCACGGGCAGACCGCGCTGCCACCGGTCAAGTTCACCACCGATGTGCCGGTGACCAGCGCCCGGCAGATGTACGAGGCGGTGACCAGCCGCTTTGACGCCACCGATGTGCTCATCATGGCAGCCGCCGTGGCGGACTACCGCCCCGCCACCGTGGCGGACGACAAGATCAAAAAGAAGGAAGGCGACCTCTCCATCCCGGTGGAGCGCACCGAGGACATCCTTGGCACCATCGGCCCCCGCAAGACCCACCAGTTCCTGTGCGGTTTTTCCATGGAGACCCGGGATCTTGTGGAAAACTCTTCCGCGAAGCTTGCCAAGAAGAATCTGGACATGGTGGTGGCAAACAACCTCAAGGTGGCCGGTGCAGGTTTTGGCGTAGACACCAACGTAGTCACCTTCATCACCCCGGACGGCACCCGGGAGCTGCCTTTGATGAGCAAGGCAGACGTGGCCGATGCTATTCTGGACGAGATCCTGCAGCGGCGGGCAAAAAAGTAATACTGCCGGGATTTTGTTGTACACATATCACAAAATCCACAAAAGATTTATGGTTCTTTCCGAAAATTCGGCCTTACCTGTTTATTTTATGCTGCAAAAATTATATAATAAGGGTGTGTCCCCATATTTGGAAGGAATCGGTCTGCGCTGCAGCCGTTAATATTTGGAGGAGAGCCTTACTATGTTCATGTACTCGGATTATAGCCAGCATCTGCTGGACAATGTAAAGAAGATCCACTTTATCGGCTGCGGCGGCAGCGGAATGTACCCGCTGATCCAGATTTTGGCCGCCAAGGGCTACGAGCTGTCCGGCAGCGATGTGCTGGACGGCAGCATCATCCGCTACGAGCGGGAGATGGGCGTAAAGGTCAGCCTTGGCCACAATGCGGATAACGTTGTCGGTGCGGACATGGTGGTGTACTCTGCCGCCATCTCCAAGGACAACGTGGAGCTGAACGCAGCCGCCTCCTACGGCATCCCCACCGTGGAGCGCAGCGTGCTGCTGGGCTATGTGAGCCGCCTGTACAAGCAGAGCATCTGCGTGTCCGGCACCCACGGCAAGACCACCACCACCTCCATGATCACCACCGCGCTGGAACTGGCCGGGCGCGACCCCTCTGCCGTCATCGGCGGCAAGCTGCCCCTCATCAACGGCTACGGCAAGGCCGGCAAGGGCGATGATATCGTCATCGAGGCCTGCGAGTTTGCCGAGACCTTCCTGAAGCTGACCCCCTACCTGTCCGTGGTGCTGAACATCGACAACGACCATCTGGACTACTACGGCAGCATGGGCGAGCTGAAGTTTGCTTTCAAGCGCTTTGCCCTGATGACCCAGTTCATGATCTTTGCCAACGCCGACGACAAGAACACCATGGATGTCATGTACACGCTGGACCGCCGGGTGCGCACCTTTGCCATCGACAACCACGGCGACTACCGCGCCGTCAACGTCAACGAGTATAAGCCCGGCTTCTTCGAGTTCGACCTGAAGGAGTGGAACACGACCGACACCACCCGCATCCGCCTGTCCGTGCCCGGCCGCCACAATATTTATAATGCACTGGCTATGTGCGCTGTGTGCCGCTTTGTGGGCCTGACCGCGGAGCAGTGCGCCGAAGCTGCCCTGAACTTCAAGGGCGCAGGCCGCCGCTTTGAGGTGTACGGCGAGTGCAACGGTGCGCTGGTCATCGACGACTACGCCCACCACCCCACCGAGCTGCGCGCTACCCTGACCACCGCCAAGGAGATGGGCTACAAGCGCCTGATCGCCGTCCACCAGCCGTTTACATACAGCCGCACCAAGATGCTGTTCAACGACTTTGTGGATGTGCTCAAGATCCCGGACATCACGGTGCTGACCCCCATCATGGGCAGCCGCGAGCCCAACGACCCCACCATTACCAGCGCAAAGCTGGCAGCGCAGATCCCCGGCTCTGTGCTGGTGGACAGCCTGCAGGAAGCCGCCGACTGGGTCAAGCAGAACGCCCAGCCCGGCGATCTGGTCATCACTCTCGGCTGCGGCGATATCTATAAAGCCAGCAAGATGATGGTGGAAAAGGAACAGTAAGTTTATTTAAAAAGGACACCGGACAGCCTGCGGGCTGTCCGGTGTCCTTTTTTAGATGCAGCAGCTGCTGTCAGGTGTCATCGTAATGTCCGCGGCAGGAAACGATAAACACGATGCCGTTTTCTTCGTAGTAAACGATGCGGTTCACATCGTCGATACGGCGGCTCCACCAGCCGCTGAGTGTACCGCGCAGCGGTTCCGGCTTGCCGATGCCATCAAATGCGTTGCGGGCGATATCCTTGATCAGCGCGTTGATGCGTTTCAGCGTCTTTTTGTCCTGCATCTGCCAATAAAGGTAATCTTCCCATGCGCGATCCTCCCACAGCAGCCGCATCAGGCTTCCTCGATGAGGTCATGCGGGGCAAAATGCGCCTTGCCGCTGCGCACATCCCGCATGATACCTTCCAGATAACGCTGATTGGCAGAGGAATAAAAGGGGTCTGCGGTCAGTTCAAACGGAATGCGCTTTTCCCGGGCGCAGGCCTTGAGAAAGATGGTGATGGCCGTGTTCATGCTTAGACCGATCTCGTCAAAGGTCTGCTCTGCCTCATGCTTCACGGCGTCATCCACGCGTACACTGATCTGTGCCATATCCAGCACCTCCTTCTTTCTTTGATTGTATCACAAATGAAAGCAGAATGCAATCAAGATGCTTTCTTTTTATTGTATGCTTTTCACCCTGAAATATTCCCGCGGATACAGAGAAGCGCCCCGCAGTCATTCGGCTGCGAGGCGCTTCTGTGTATCTATATACGATTCTGGAAGGATGTTGGCATTATCAGAACTTGAAGAGGTCCACGATGCGCTGCCACAGGCGGGTGAAGATGTTGCCCTCCTTCACTGTCTCGGTCTCAGCCACAACATTGTCGGCAGAAGCCACGGTCTCGGCGGTCTTGTAGACGAACTTCACGCTGCTCTCGGCGTCCTCAGGGGCACCGGCAAAGCTGGTGTAGTTTTCCAGCCGGTCGGTCATCTCGTCCAGCACGGTCTTAAGGCCGTGCAGCTGATCCTGATCCAGTGCGCCGGTCAGCTTGGAGATACCCTCCTCGTTGAACTGGTTCAGACCATCGTTCAGCTGATGGGTGCCGTCGTTCAGCTGGCTTGCGCCCTCGTTCAGGGTGTTCACGCCATCGTACAGGGTCTTGGTACCGGCGGCAAGCTGTGCGCTGCCGTCCTTGGCAGAATGGGCACCATCTGCGGCGGTCTGCACACCGGCGGTGTACTGACCCACGCTGGAGACAAAGAGCTGGATCTTGGAAAGGCTGTCCTTCAGGGCACGCACATCCGCGATATCCTGACTGTTCTCCACCTGATACTTCAGCTCAGCCTTGGCGGTGTCCTTGGCTTCCTGACTGGTCAGCAGCTGCACCAGACCGCACAGCATGGAGGG
>CAKSZE010000068.1 GCA_934525325.1 uncultured Faecalibacterium sp. | reverse complement strand
AATGCGCAAACAAAAAGCAGGCAGTGTCGTGGAAAGGAGGAGGAAAGCGACACTGCCTGCTGTATAGGAACCCCTGAACATTGCGGCTTGGTCAGGAGGGATTTGGTAGTCTGTCCGCCGTTCTGGCTATTGCCTCGCATAGAAACGGGAGACAGTTTTTTATGGGCCTGCTGTGCGCCGCTGCTGCGGCCGCACCCGCAGGGAAATGTGCCTGCATGGGCTTTTTCGGGGAGAACCTTTCGGAGGTTATGGGGGATGTCCGTTCCGTTCTCCCTGAGTGCACCCTTATTATGCCAGACAATCGTGGCAATTTTTTGTGGTAATTTTGAACAGTTTGCAAATAAATGCCCTGCCCATGAAAAAAGACTGCTGAAAAGTCCGCACTCTTCAGCAGTCTGAATCTGAAATTTTTGCGTTACACCCCAAAGAACTCCTTGGCGATGTCGGCGCTGCGCTTGGCGTCCTTGGCGTACCAGTCCGCGCCGATCTTCTCGGCGTATTCCGGGGTCAGCACGGCACCGCCCACCATGATCTTGCAGTCCAGCTGCGCGGCGTGCAGGGCAGCGATGGTCTCCTCCATGCTTTTCAGGGTGGTGGTCATCAGGGCCGAAAGGCCTACCAGATGCACGTCCTTTTCCCGCACGGTGTCCACCACCGTCTCCACCGGCACGTCCCGGCCAAGGTCCAGCACCTCAAAGCCGTAGTTTTCCAGAATGACCCGGACGATGTTCTTACCGATGTCGTGCACATCGCCCTTGACGGTGGCAAGGACGATGCGCCCCTTGCTGGCGCTGCCCTCGCCCTTTTGGGCAATGGCGGTCTTGATCTCCTCAAAGGCGCTCTGGGCGGCGCTGGCAGCCTGCAGCAGCTGCGGCAGGAACAGGGTGCCTTTTTCGTACTTGGCACCCACGATGTCCAAAGCGGGGATCAAGGCTTCGTCCACCACTTCCAGCGGCTGCTTTTCCGCCAGCAGGGCGCGGGTATGGGCGGCGGCATCGCCCTTCAAGCCCTTTTCCACCGCTTTCATCAGGGCGGCGTAGGGGCCGGTATGCTCCGCTTCGGCGGCACTGGCGGCAGGCGCGGCCTTTGCAGCCTGTGCCAGCGCGGTGCTGGCGGGCACACGGTCGGCAAAGCGCTCAATGTACTTTGTGCTCTGCTTGTCCCGGTTGGTCAGCACGTTGTAGGCGTACACCGCCGCCATCATCTCCTCGCTGGAAGGGTTCATGATGGCAAGGTCCAGCCCGGCGTACATCGCCATGGTCAGGAAGGTAGTGTTCAGGTAGGTGCGGCAGGGCAGACCAAAGCTGATGTTGGACACGCCCAGCACGGTGCGCACCCCCAGTTCCTTTTTGCAGGCTTCCAGCGCCTGCACCGTGGCCAGCACATCCTCCTGCTGGGCGCTGGCGGTCAGGGTAAGGCAGTCGATGTAGATATCCTCCCGGGGGATGCCCGCTGCCAGCGCCGCCTCGGTGATGCGGCGGGCAATGGCCACGCGGTCTGCGGCCTTGGGCTGGATGCCTTTTTCGTCGATGGCAAGCCCCACGATGGCAGCGCCGTACTTTTTGCACAGCGGCAGGATGGCGGCAAGCTTTTCCGGCTCGCCGTTGGTGGAGTTGACGATGGGTTTGCCGTTGTACACCCGCAGACCCCGCGCCAGCGCTTCCACGTTGGAGGAATCCAGCTGCAAGGGTAGGCTGGTGACGCTTTGCAGCGCCTTGACCACCTGCTCCATCAGCACCGGCTCATCCACGCCGGGGGCGCCCACATTCACGTCCAGAATCTGCGCCCCGGCTTCTGCCTGACTGACAGCCTGCTCCAGCACATAGTTCATGTCGCCTTCCCGCAGTGCCTGCTGGAAGCGCTTTTTGCCGGTGGGGTTGATGCGCTCGCCCACAACCGTGATGCCGTCCACCGTGACCGCATCCACTGGGGTGCACAGCACCGAGGGCATCCGGTGCGCGGGACGCCCCGGGGTGCAGCCTGCAAAGGTGCCGTTGAGCAGCTTGATGAACTCCGGGGTGGTGCCGCAGCAGCCGCCGGCGGCAAACAGGTGCAGCTCCCGGTAGGGCTTCATCTGCAAAGCGAACAGCTGCGGGGTGATGTCGTAGCCGCTGCCGTCCGCCCGGGGCAGACCGGCGTTGGGCTTGACGAACACCGGGAAGTTGCCGGGTACAGCTTCTGCCAGCCGCTTTGCCATGGGGAAGATCTCCTTGGGCCCCAGGGAGCAGTTGATGCCCACGGCATCTGCCCCCAAGCCCCGGGCGGTGGCGGCAAAGCTTTCCACCGTACAGCCGGTAAAGGTGCGCCCGCCCGCCTCAAAGCTCATGCTGGCCAGAATGGGCAGGTGGGTGTTCTCCTTGGCAGCCAGCAGGGCGGCTTTCAGCTCGTACAGGTCGGTGTAGGTCTCAAAAAAGATCAGGTCTGCCCCGGCGGCTTCGCCCGCCTTTACGATGCGGGCATACTCAGCCACAGCATCCTCAAAGGCCAGCGTTCCGCTGGGTTCCAGCAGCTCGCCCAGCGGGCCCACGTCCAGCGCGGTCAGCGCACCGTAGGGCGCACAGGCGCGCTTGCAGTTGGCAATGCCTGCGGTGATGACCTGCTCCAGCGTGTAGGCGCTGCCCGCCAGCTTGTGAGCGGAGGCGCCGAAGGTATTGGCATTGATGATGCGGCTACCGGCCGCAGCGTACTGCCCATGGATGCCCTCGATGAGCGCCGGGTCGGTGATGTTCAGCTCTTCCGGGCGTGCGCCCAGCTTGAGCCCGGCAGCTTGCAGCATGGTGCCCATGCCACCGTCCAGCAGGATGGTATTGCTCTGCTTGAAAAGTTCATTCACTTGCACAGGTCTTTCCCCTCTTTCTGTATTCGCAGCGGGTGCGCAGCACACAATGGCCGCACCCGGCCAGTTGTCCCTTTACCGGGTGGTCACTGACCCCCAGCAGGGCGGTCACGCTCTTGCGTGGAGTCATCAGGTTGGTGTCGGTGACGCACAGCCCGGCCTTGCGCGCGGTGTCCAGCGCTGCTGCCACCAGCGGCTGCACCGCGATGTCCCAATCGCCGTAGCCGGGCGAAAAGCGCCCGGTCAGATACTTTCCCTCCGTGGCCGCCCACTGGCGCAGCTGCGCCTCGGCGGCATCGGCGGCCTGCTCGGCCAGTGCACTGCCCAAGGCATCGGAGGCCACTCCTGCGGCGATGTCGCCCACGCCCGCCCGGCGGATCTGGGCATCCACCCCGGGGCCCAGCGTCACCGCCAGCAGAATGGCCTGTTCGCAGCCGGTCAGGTGCTTGTGCACGTCCTCGCCGGGCAGAAGCCCGGCCTCGGTCAGGGCAGGAGTGTCTGCCAGCAGCCACACCGCCCGGGGCGTCGCCGCCGCCAGCAGCGGCACGGCGCACTTTTGCAGCAGCGCCAGCGTGGCAGCGTCCGGTTCGCCGTGCGCGCCGAAATACCGCGCCGCCTGCGCCAGATCGACGCTCTGCGGCTTTTCCAACGCCAGCGGGCGGGGCACACCAATCGCCATGGACTGCACCTCCTTACTTCGCTCGAATAAAGTTCTATTCAGTATACCGCACTTGTGGGCTTTTATCAATCCCGCAAAAGGGGAGGAAATAGAAAAAGGCTGCTCTGTTTTTTGAAAGCGGCCTTGCAGTGTGCGCAGTTTTTTGCACCCTTTCGGGCAGGTTTACCAGCAAAACAAAAACGCACGCCGATCCTCATCGAATCAACGTGCGTTTGCAGTATCGGAGTGGCGAGACTCGAACTCGCGGCCTCCTGCTCCCAAAGCAGGCGCGCTACCAACTGCGCAACACCCCGGCGTCTGGCGGCACGGCTGCACCGCCAGAATATAGTATATCGTTTTTTGCGCGGTTCGTCAATACAGAATCCGCAGCTGACGGCACTGCACGGTCTGCTTTTTTTCAGTCGGCAGAAGCGGCAGCTGGCAACAGCGGAAAAGGGCGCGGTAGCAGGCGCTTTTTATGGGAGCTGGGCATGGCTTTGGCGCAACTGCCAAAAAGAGAACGCAAAAACTAGACAGAGTGCAAAACTTGTTGCACTCTAGTTGCAAGCGGACCGGAAAGGTGCTATCATAACACTATATCGCCGTGAAGCGTAGTGAGATGCGGCGGTGGGAAATTAGGCGGCAGCTGAAAAAGAAAGGCACGGCGTAAGCGATGACGATACAGGAATGCTATAAAAAGATGGGCGCGGACTATCAGGAGGTGCTGGGGCGGCTGTATAACGAGACCATGATCTGCAAATTTGTGCGGATGTTTTTGCAGGACGACAGCTTTCAGATTCTGGAGGAAGCGCTGCGCAGGGGAGACGTGAAGGAGGCGTTCCGCGGGGCACATACCCTCAAGGGTGTCTGCCAGAATCTGGGCTTTTCCAACTTGTACGCGCCCACCTATACCCTGACCGAGACCCTGCGCGCCGGGCAGCTGGAGGGAACGCAGGAGCAGTTTGCAAAGGTGGAAGAGCAGTATCAATGCACGATGGACGCCATCCGTGCACTGGACTAA
The DNA here is from genome assembly GCA_934525325.1 of uncultured Faecalibacterium sp. Classification (GTDB taxonomy): domain Bacteria; phylum Bacillota; class Clostridia; order Oscillospirales; family Ruminococcaceae; genus Faecalibacterium. The sequence continues at coordinate 3,148 of CAKSZE010000068.1, read as the reverse complement.
AAATCAATGCGGTGCCGGGTGGCTTTCGGGCTGCCCGGCATTGTTCTTTTACGGGCGCGGTTGAAAACGCGGAACGCCCCTTGTACCGCTGCGCAGTTTGCGGTATGATAAACAAAAAGAGGGAAGGAGAACTGTTATGTCCAAACATATCCTTGTCTGCCTGCCTATCAGCGCGGAGCAGAGAGCCCGCATCGAGGCGGTGCAGGGCTTTGCATATCGCTTTACCACCCCGGATACCGCCACAGCGGAGGATGCCCTGTGGGCCGATGCCGTGCTGGGCAATTTGCCGGTGCCGCTGATCCGGCAGAACGACCATCTGGAATGGTTCCAGTCCAACGCAGCGGGCCCGAATAACTATCTGGAGCGGGGGGTTCTGCCGGAGGGCTGTATCGTGACCAACGCCACCGGCGCTTACGGTCTGGCCATTAGCGAGTGTATGCTGGCAATGTGGCTCAGCCTGCTCAAGGAGCTGCCCACCTACCGGGACAACCAGCGGGAGCACCGCTGGGCACCCACCGGCCACTCTGTGGGCAGCATCGCGGGCAGCCGGGTGCTGTGCGTGGGCATGGGCGATATCGGCTCGAACTTTGCCCGGCGGGCCTATGCGCTGGGCGCTGAGGTGGTGGGCGTGCGCCGCACCGTGCACCCGGACACCCCCTGCCCGGATTACTGCACCCGTGTGGTGGCGCAGAGCGAATTGGACGCGGAGCTGCCGCAGGCCGACCTTGTGGCGCTGAGCCTGCCCGGCACGCCGGAGACGCTGCATCTGTTCAGCGCTGAGCGGCTGGCGCTTTGCAAGCCCGGTGCAATCCTGCTCAATGTGGGGCGCGGCACTACTGTGGACGGTGTGGCTTTGGCAGCGGCGGTGCACAGCGGGCAGCTTTCCGGTGCAGGTCTGGACGTGACCGACCCCGAGCCGCTGCCGCCGGAGCATCCCCTCTGGGCAGAGCCCAACGTGATCATCACGCCCCATGTCACCGGCGGCTTCAGCCTGCCCAAGACGCTGGACAACATCGTGGATATCTTTGCGCACAACCTCAAACGCTATGCCGCCGGTCAGCCGCTAGATAACCAGATGGATCGCCGCACCCAGTACGCCAGCGGCGCACGGCTGCAAAGCACCCTGTAAAACGCAAAAAACTGCCGCACAACTGTGCGGCAGTTTTTGTATCTATGGTTTACAGCATCACTGCGCCTGCGCAAGGCAGGCGTCCATGGCGGTAAAGATGGCCTCACTGGTCATGGTGGAGCCGGTAATGGCGTCCACACCGGCGGTGGAACCGGTCTGTGTCAGCTGCGCAGACAGCGTCTCGGCGGCTTTGCCGCCCAAGTCCGGGGTCTCGGCGGAGGCGTCCACCTGTACGGCAGTCACCTTGCCGCCGGTCACGGTGACCGTGACGGTCACCTCGCTCAGGCAGCCCTGTGCAGAAGAGGTGTAGCTGCCATCGGTCAGGGGAGCGGCGTTGTCGGCGGCGGGTACGGTGCCGGTGTTGTGGATATACAGGTTCAGCACAATGCCCATCAGCACGGTGGCTACCAGCATGAGCAGGATATTACGGGTCATTTTTGCGGTCATGGTATGGTATCTTCTCCTTGGGGGTGATTATTTTGCGGGCTTGAAGCTGTCACGCAGGGTGACCACCCGGTTGTACACGCCGGGGTTCTTGCTGTCCGGGGTAAAGAAGCCGGTGCGCACGAACTGGAACTTCTCGCCGGGCTTTGCGTCCTTCAGGCTCTCTTCCAGCTTGCAGCCGGTGCGCACGGTGACGCTTTCCGGGTTCAGGTAGTCTTTGTAATCGCTGCCCTCGGGGATGCCGTTCATGTTGGCTTCGGTGAACAGCTTGTCGTACAGGCGCACCTCGGCGTCCACGCAGTGTGCGGCGCTTACCCAGTGGATGGTGCCCTTGACCTTGCGGCCGTCGGCGGGGTTGCCGTTGCCGGTCTCGAGGTCGGCGGTGCAGTGGATGGCGGCAATGCTGCCATCGGCGTTCTTGTCCACGCCGGTGCACTTGACGATATAAGCACCCATCAGGCGCACCTCGCCGTCCACGGTCAGGCGCTTGAACTTGGGAGGCGGCACCTCGGCAAAGTCCTCGGCGTCGATCCACAGCTCGCGGGTAAAGGCTACCTTGCGGGTGGTGGTATCGTTGGCTTCGCGGTTGGGGTTGTTGGCTACGTCAAAGTACTCGGTCTTGTCGGCGGGGTAGTTGTCCACCACCAGCTTGACCGGCTCCAGCACGGCAATGCGGCGCTGTGCGGTCAGGTCCAGTTCGCTGCGGATGCAGGCTTCCAGCTGACGCATATCGATCAGGTTGTCAGACTTGGAGATACCGGCCTCCCGCACGAAGGTGAAGATGGAGGTGGGGGTGTAGCCGCGGCGGCGCAGACCGCACAGGGTGGGCATACGGGGATCGTCCCAGCCGTCCACGATGCCCATCTCCACCAGCTCACGCAGGTAGCGCTTGCTCATGACCGTGTTGGTCATGTTCAGGCGGGCAAACTCGCGCTGCTTGGGGAACTCGGCACCAAAGATGTTCTCGATGACCCAGTTGTACAGCGGGCGGTGGTTCTCGAACTCCAGACTGCACATGCTGTGGGTGATGCCCTCGATGGCGTCCTGAATGGGGTGGGCAAAATCGTACATGGGGTAGATGCACCACTTATTGCCCTGACGGTGATGCTCGGCGTACTTGATGCGGTAGATGGCCGGGTCACGCATATTCATGTTGGGGCTTGCCAGATCGATCTTGGCACGCAGGGTCTTTTCGCCCTCCTTGAACTCACCGGCACGCATCCGGCGGAACAGGTCGAGGTTCTCCTCCGGGCTGCGGTCGCGCCACGGGGACGGGCGGGAGGGCTTGCCGGCATCGGAGCCGCGGTACTCGCGCATCTCCTCGCGGGTCAGGTCGTCCACATAAGCCTTGCCCTCGGTGATGAGCTTCTCGGCGTACTCGTAGCACTTATCAAAGTAATCGCTGCCGTAGAAGATGCCGCCGTTGGGGTCGGCACCCAGCCAGTGCAGATCCTCGATGATGCTGTTGACATACTCCTCGCCTTCGCGGGCGGGGTTAGTGTCGTCCAGACGCAGGTTGAATTTGCCGCCGTACTGGTTGGCAATGGACCAGTTGATATAAATGGCCTTGGCGCT
>CAKSZE010000067.1 GCA_934525325.1 uncultured Faecalibacterium sp. | reverse complement strand
TTTAAGACCGGCGATGTGCAGCGCGGCATCAACCAGATGAAGGTGATCGATGCCATGCTGAACAAGATCAAGTCCCCGGCGCTGCTGATGGGATTTTCCAAGATCATGGATTCTGCTGCCGATTGCTTCGTCACCAGCCTTTCTCAGAACCAGATCAGCGCGCTGGTGCGGATGCAGCTGAGCGATTTTGCGGAGTGGAACATTGAAAGCTATACTGTTACCGGCTCCTCTGGCAGCAGCACCAAGTGCTACTCTGCCAAGGGGCAGAAGCTCTACGTCATGAAGCCGGATGAAAACTCTGTGGCGAAAGCCAAAGAGATGATCGCGGCTGTACTGGGTGGCGAGGGCACGGTAAGCTCCACCACTCAGACCCCGGAAAAGACGGACGTGTACACCCCCACCACTGACCCCGATGCCGCTGTCTCGGTGCCCGAGACGCCTGCCGACAGCGTGATCGTGGATGAACCTGCGGAAAGCGTGCCGGAGCAGCCTGCCGAACAACCGGCAGAGCAGCCCACCGAGCAGCCCGCAGAGACGCCCGCCGAGCAGCCCGCTGCCACCGAGACGCCCCAGCCGGAGACCACCCCCGCCGAGGGCGGCAGCACTGAAACGCCTGCCGTCAGCCTGCCCACGCAGGAGCAGGTAGAGCAGGCCGCAGGCTCGCTGTACAGCGCTGCCTCCACCGTGCTGGACGCCATCCTTGGCGCAGGCGGGAACTGAGCAGTCCCTTTTGCGTGAAAAGGCATCCCGGGAAAATTCGCAGATTTTCCCGGGATGCAATTTAAAATAATTATTCCGCTAAATATGCCCAAAGCGCACGCGGCAGGCATTTTCAATGGTCTTGCAAGCAACAAAAAGGCCACTGCACAAATACTGTGCGGTGGCCTTTTTGCGTTACAACAACAAAAAACGCTGCCTGCACGCAGCAGACAGCGCAAAAACACAAAAGGGAAAACGAGATAGACCGTAAGCCGGGTTCTGTATTAAACGACGATCTGTCTAGACCTGCCATTGCTGACAGGCTCGTGCCGCCTTCGGGACACGCGAGCAGCGCTGTACGTCCCATATAGGCGTTGCTTCCGGTAGGGTTTACAAAGCCGCATGGTCACCCATGCGCTGGTGAGCTCTTACCTCGCCCTTTCATCCTTACCGCATTGCTGCGGCGGTTTCCTTTCTGTTGCACTTTCCCTGAGGTCACCCTCGGCTGCCGTTAGCAGTTACCGTGCTCTGTGAGGCCCGGACTTTCCTCAGAGCGGTCAAAGCCGCCCCGCCGCCGTATGTTCCACTCGTTTTCCGTTCCTCATGATACCATAAAAAAGTAAGATTTGCAAGTGAAACGGATTTTTGTTATAATATCATTTGTGTTTTTGTAAATTTTGCAGGGGGAGGGACAGGCCATGCAGCTGTATTTTGCCGTGCCGGATACGGCTGCTACCCACGATGGGGTGCTGGTGCGCAGCTTTCTGCGCCAGTGTGCCGTCTCTACCGACCTTGCCCGGGCGGTCAAGTTCCGGGGCGGCGGCTTTTTTGCGGACGGCGTGCCTATTCTGGCAAACCGGCGCATCTTCCCCGGGCAGGTGCTCTCTTTTGCCCTGCCGCCGGAGGGGGACGGCGTGACCCCGCAGCCGGAGATCCCGGTCAAGGTGGTCTACGAGGATGCCTTTGCGGTGGTGCTGGAAAAGCCGCCGCAGCTGGCGGTGCACCCCACCTTGAACTACCCCGGTGGTACGCTGGCAAACGGCTACGCCGCGTGGGCGGCAGAACACGGCCACAGCCAGGTGTTCCGTCCGGTGAACCGCATTGATAAGGACACCAGCGGCCTTGTGCTGGCAGCAAAAAACACCTACGCAGCGCCGCTGCTGGCGAGCGGGGTGGAAAAGCTGTACTATGCCATTGCGCAGGGTGCGCTGCCGCTGGGGGAGGGGGTCATCGATGCTCCCATCGGCCGCCGGGGCGACAGCATCATCGGGCGCTGCGTTACCCCCGAGGGCAAGCCCAGCCGCACGGAGTATACTATTATAAAGGAAGAAAACGGCCTTAGCCTTGCGGCCTGTGTGCCGGTGACCGGCCGCACCCATCAGATCCGGGTGCATTTTGCGTCCATCGGGCATCCGCTTGCCGGGGACGACCTTTACGGCGGCAGCCGGGAGCACATTGGCCGGCAGGCGCTGCACTGCGCGAAGCAGAGCTTTGCAGTGCCTGTATACACCCCGCTGCCGGACGGCATCCGGGTGGAAATGCCCTTGCAGCTGCGCACCGTCACGGTGGAAAGCCCGCTGCCGCCGGATATGGAAGCGCTTTTTTCGTGAAAACTGCGTGAAAAAAGTAGCCAAATTTTATGTAAGCGCTTGTTTCAAACCGTGCAAAGTGTATAATAAAAAAGAGAGCGTATTGTGTACAGGCCCTGTTGGCCTTTTGAACAGGGGAACGTACACCATCTAGCTGCTGTGTTCCGGGCCGAAAAAATGCCCTGCAGCGGCGCAGGAAGGAGAAAATCCCGTTGATTGAAGATAAAACAAAGGAGCAGCAGCCCGCTGCGCAGCCGGTACGGCAGCCCCGCCGCCAGAAGCTGCGCTCGCTGTGGGCGCAGTTCCAGTGCCGGGGTGTGCTGCGGCGGCACAGGATGCGCCGCAAGCGCCAGCACCGCCGGGAAACGTTGTGGCGTAAGCTGCTGCATAACCCCGTAGCGCCCATAGTGGGCGAGACGCTGTACGCCGTAGGCTTTTCTGCAGAGTATGCCGTTGTTCGCACAGGACGCCGCTTGCAGCACGGCTTGCAGCATCTGCTGTGGGCGGGCAAAGATTTGCTGAAAAATATCGCATCCATGGCCTTTCCCGGGGCGGCGCAGCTGCTGCGGGATCTGTTCGGCCCGGTAGTGCTTGCTCTGCGGGGCACCGGGGCGCTGCTGCGCCACGCACATCAGGTGCGCAAAGAGAAAGGCTTTGGCGCGGCGCTGCGCGCAAGCGGACACTTCCTTGCCCATGGCATCGCTGATAACATCCGTCTTGTGCCCCGCATGGCCATGTATGTGCTGCCGGTGGCAGCGCTGGCTGTTATGGTGACCGTGTTCCAGACTACCATCCGCCAGCCATACGCCTTGCAGGTGCAGGTGGACGACAAGACCGTGGGCTATGTGGCCAACGAAGAGGTGTTCAACTCTGCGCTGGAGGCCGTGCAGCAGCGTATCAATTATTCCGGTGCAGAGCAGGCGCGTTTTACCGTGAAGCCTACTTATTCCGTGACCATCGCCCATGATGTAATGGACGAAAATGACGTGGCTGACGCCATCCTCAAAACCTCCAGTGACCAGATCAGCGAGGGCACTGCCCTGTATCTGGATGGTGAGCTGACCGCCGTGTGTGCGGACGGCAACAGCCTGCAGCGATACATCAGCAGCCTGCTGGAACCCTACGAGAACCCCGATGACCCCAACACCACCGTGGGCTTCAACAAGGATGTCACGCTGGAAAACGGCATCTACTTCAACGAGAGCTTCCAGGAGGAAGCCGAGGTGGAGCAGTTGCTCTCCGGCGTGCAGCAGGCAGAAAAATCCTATACGGTGCAGAACGGCGATACCATCTGGTCCATCGCCCAGAAAAACGGCCTGACCGTGAAGGAACTGTGTGAAATGAACACCGGCTTTAACGCCAACGGGGAAAACGGCCTGACCCAGAACTCCAAGATCCTGCCCGGCGATGCACTGACCGTGGTGCGGGAGGAGGAGACGCTGGAGGTGCGCATCACCAAGGTGGAAAGCTGGGAGGAAGAGATCGCCTACACCACCGAGACCACTAAGTCCAAAGAGCTGAACTCCGGTACCAAGCGCGTTACCCAGAAGGGTGAGAACGGCATCCGCACCGTGACGGCACAGCGGGTGTACGATACAAACGGCAATCAGCTTTCTCAGCAGATCCTGAGCACTGTGGTGACCAAGGAGCCTGTGACTGAAAAAGTTACGGTGGGCACCAAAAAGGTGTCCTCCGGTGCATCCTATATCACCGGCAGCGGACGGTTCATCTGGCCGGTGCCCGGCTACCGGAACTGCTCCCGCTGGTACGGCGGCAGCCACAAGGGCGTGGATATCTGCGCCGCCGCCGGTACGCCTATCTATGCTTCGGCAGGCGGTACGGTGACCAAGGCTGGCTATAACCGCGCCGGTGCAGGCAACGGCTACGGCAACTCCATCATCATCAACCATGGCAACGGCTACACCACCGTGTACGCCCACTGCCTGTCGCTGGTGGTGCACGCCGGTCAGTCGGTCAAGCAGGGTCAGCTCATCGGCTATGTGGGCAGTACCGGACGTTCCAGCGGCAACCACTGCCACTTCGAGATCCGCCGCAACGGCTCCTACATTGCACCGCAGAATGTGTTCAACCGCAGCAAATATCGTTAAATAGCAGCAAGGGCTTTTCCACAGGGGAAAGCCTCTCTGCTGTATCGTGAATAAAAAGGAGAGATCATCTATGTCTACCCCTCACATCAGCGCAGAAATGGGCGATTTCGCCAAGACAGTCCTTATGCCGGGTGACCCCCTGCGTGCCAAGTTTATTGCCGATACCTTTTTGCAGGATGTCCGGCAGGTGACCGGTGTGCGCGGGATGCTGGGCTTTACCGGCACCTACGAAGGCCGTCCCATCAGCGTGATGGGCAGCGGTATGGGGATGCCCTCCATCGGCATCTACTCCTACGAGCTGTTCAGCTTCTACGGCGTGGAAAACATCATCCGCATCGGCTCTGCCGGCAGCTATACCGAAAAGGCTAAGCTGTTCGACACCGTGTTGGCTACCGGTGCTGTGAGCGAGAGCAACTACGCCCGGGTGCAGAGCGGCTTTACCGGTAACATCACCCTGCCCAGTGCAGCTTTGAACGAAAAGCTGCGTGCCTCCGCTGCAAAGCAGGGCATCCCCCTGATCGAGGGCAACATCCACTCCTCGGATGTGTTCTACCGCCAGCCCTCGGACGCAAAGCCCACCTACTGGGAAAAGCTGCGGGACGAGGATGGCTGCCTGTGTGTGGAGATGGAAAGCTTTGCCCTGTTTGCCAACGCGCAGGTGCTGGGCAAGAATGCCGCCTGCCTGCTGACCATCTCGGACAGCTTTGTGGCTCCCGGCATCACCACCGCCGAGGAGCGCCAGAAGAGTTTTACCGACATGATGAAGGTCGCTCTGGGCGCAGAGTACTGATCGCATACTTTTCCAGCGCGGCTGCCGCCCCAAGGCACAGCCGCGCTGTTTTTGCCCGTAAAAGGAGGGAACAGCATGACCAAACTGACCATGGAAGAAAAGCAGCAGCTGATCCGCATGGCGCTGGCTGCGCGGGAAAAGGCCTATGCCCCTTACAGCGATTTTATGGTGGGCGCTGCGCTGCGCGCTGCGGACGGCCGCATCTTTACCGGTTGCAACGTGGAGAACGCCGCCTTTACCCCCACCAGCTGCGCCGAGCGCACCGCTCTGTTCAAGGCGGTGGCAGAGGGTGTGACTGAGTTTACGGATATCGCGGTGGTGGGCAGCCGCCGGGGTGAGGTGAACCGGCAGATCACTTCGCCCTGCGGGGTGTGCCGTCAGGCACTGTTTGAGTTCGGCGGGCCGGAGCTGAACGTCATTATGGCAAAGACCCCGGAGGATTTCATCGAGCGCAGCATGGACGAACTGTTGCCCTTCGGCTTTGGCCCCTCCAATGTGGCGGGAAACAGCGCCGTGGAAGGGAAGTAACTGTCTTTCCGTGAAAAACAGCGCAAGCAGGGGAAATTGGTGAATAAGCATCACTTTTCTATAAATTATACAAGGGATTTGTAAAGAATTTGTAATCGGAAATTGCTTGCATCTGTCACTTCCACCCGCTATACTTGAGCCAGTAAATGTGCCAGAGCGCACATTTCATTTATTTGACGCAATTTTTTAAAATAAAGGAGAGTTTCTTATGAAGATTTCTCGTCGTAACTTTCTGGCTGTGGCCGGTGCTGCTGCCGCTGCCGCTGCTTTGACCGCCTGCGGTGGTTCTTCCGCTTCTTCTACCAGCACTGCTTCTTCCGCAGCTGCCAGCTCTGCCGCCGCTTCCGGCGCAGCAGATGGCGCTGAGAAGATCGCCAAGGTCGCTCTGACCTGCGATACCGGCACGATCGATGATGAGAGCTTCAACCAGGCTTGCTGGGCTGCTGTCTCCGGCTACATGAGCGACAACTGCCAGTACTATATCCCCGAATCTGATGCTTCCGATGAGGACCGCGAGACCATGATCCGTCAGGCTGTCAACGATGGCGCTGATGTCATCGTCTGCGTGGGCTACCTGTACGGTGCATCTCTGGCATGGGCTGCTGAGCAGTACCCCGACATCAAGTTCATCGCTATCGATGTGACTCAGGGCGATATCGGCACCGACAGCATCCCCGCAAACTGCTACTGCATCACCTTCAAGGAGGAGCAGGCAGGCTATCTGGCAGGTTACGCCGTTGTTAAGGACGGCTACACCAAGCTGGGCTTCCTGGGCGGCATGGCTGTGCCCGCCGTTATCCGTTACGGCTACGGCTATGTGCAGGGCGCTGACGCTGCTGCAAAGGAGCTGGGCACCAACATCGACATCAACTACTTCTACGGCGGCCAGTTCTACGGCGATGCCAACATCACCTCCCGTATGGAGGGCTGGTATGCCAACGGCACCCAGATCGTCTTTGCCTGCGGCGGCGGCATCTACACCTCCGCTGTCGAGGCTGCTCTGAAGAACAACGGCTACGTTGTGGGTGTTGACGTTGACCAGAACTACATCGGCGTGAACGGCGTGGCAAAGGACGGCTACGCATACAACCCGTTCGTTACCTCTGCTATGAAGGGCCTGTCTGAGTCTGTCAGCACCGCTCTGGGCGACATCGAGGCCGGCGAGTGGAGCAACATCGCTGCTACCAACGGCAACTTCGGTCTGGAGGATGGCGACTATGTTGGTCTGCCCACTGCTGATGATAGCTGGAACTTCAAGACCTTCACCAAGGACGAGTACGAGACCCTGAAGACCAAGATCGCTTCCGGCGAGCTCGTTGTGGACAACAGCTCCGACGACGCTACCAAGCCCACCGTCAGCGAGTTCACCAAGGTCAACTACATCCAGTAATCGCTTTCCCGGAATTACTCCCGTGAATAGGGGCGGGGTGCTCATGCAGGGGCACCCCGCCCTTTTTGTATGCCTGTGTAGGAGAAACGGGCGGGAAATCATGCAGACCGTACAAAAGTAATACTTTTGCTTGTGCTTTTTGACAAAAAATCAAAAAGCCGTGTGCAAACCGCAAAAAATCAGGTATAATGGTTGGTAGAATAGAAAAGGTGTCGTTACGGCACGAAAGGAGAGTGAGCAGATTGGCAGAGGATTATGTGATCGAGATGCTCCACATTACCAAGGAATTCCCCGGTATCAAGGCAAACGATGATATTACCCTGCAACTGCGCAAGGGCGAGGTACACGCCCTTCTGGGCGAGAACGGTGCGGGCAAAAGTACGCTGATGAGCGTGCTGTTCGGCCTGTATCAGCCGGAACAGGGCAAGATCCTGAAAAACGGCAAGGAGGTCGCCATCCGCAACCCCAACGATGCCAACGCACTGGGCATCGGCATGGTGCACCAGCACTTCAAGCTGGTGGAATGCTTCAGCGTGCTGGACAACATCATTCTGGGCGTGGAGCC
>CAKSZE010000066.1 GCA_934525325.1 uncultured Faecalibacterium sp. | reverse complement strand
GAGCGCTGGGATGACCTCATCAACAGCTACTTCGAGGCACCCCGCCACCACACCCTGCTGGTGCAGCTGCTGGACTGCCGCCACGCCCCCAGCGCAGACGACTTACAGATGTTGCGCTATCTGCACTACCACCGCATCCCCTATGTGGTGGCACTGACCAAGGCGGATAAGCTGAAAAAGAGCCAGCTTGCCAAAACGCAGGAGGACTTTGAAAACATCTGCCGCCCCTACGGCTGCCAGAAGGTGGTGCTGACCAGCGGCGAAAACGGCTACGGCATCCCGGAGCTGCAGGCGGTGCTCAATGCCGCAGTGGCTGCGGAAAACGAGGAAGCGGAGTAACGCCATGGCTTACAACGAATTTGCCTATTTTTACGATGAATTCAACGGCGAAGCGGACTACGATGCCTTGTACAGCCAGATCCATGCAAAGCTGGAAGCCCACGGCATCCATGACGGCATTGTAGCCGACCTTGGCTGCGGTACCGGGGAACTGACCCTGATGCTGACGCAGGCAGGCTACGATATGATCGGCATCGATCAGTCGGAGGAGATGCTCTGCGTGGTGCGGGATAAGGCCGAGCAGCTGGGGCTTTCCGGCCGCTTGCTGCTGCTCCGGCAGGATCTGCTCAAGCTGGATCTCTATGGTACCATCCGGGCGGCGGTATCCACCTTTGATACCTTCAACCACATCCCGGATCTGGATACCGCTATTGCCAACGCGGGCTTTTTTATGGAAAAGGGTGGAGTGTTCCTCTTTGATATGAACACCCCCTATAAGCACCGGAAGGTTCTGGGCGATAACGCATTCACCTTTGAGGAAGAGGATGCCGCCTGCGTGTGGCACAACCACTATAACGCTGCCGACCGCAGGGTGGAGATCACGGTGGACATTGATTATCACGAGACCGGCGAGCATTTCCACGAGGAATTCTGCGAGTATACCTATGATCTGGAAACCATCCGTGCATCGCTGGAAAAGCACGGCTTTGCGCTGGAAAGTGTCTGCGACGGCGAGACCTTTGGCCCGCTGACCGAGGAAAGCCAGCGCTACTTCTTCTGCGCAACAAAACAGTATACACAACTGGAGGAATAACCTATGGCAAACCTGATCCGCGGCCTGTCCGAGAACGGCGGTGTCGTGTTCTGCGGTGTGGATTCCACCGATATTGTCCGTAAAGCAGAAAAGCTTCACACCACAAGCGCTACCTGCAGTGCGGCACTGGGCCGTCTGCTCACGGGCGCGACCCTGATGGGCTCCATGCTCAAGGACGACCGCGACCGCATCACCCTGCGTGTGGCAGGCGGCGGCCCTGCCGGTGTGCTCATCGCCTGCACCGACGGCACCGGCAACGTGAAGGGCTGCATTGATAACCCCTTGGTGGAGCTGCCCGCCAAAGCCAACGGCCACTTGGACGTGGGCACCGCCGTGGGCAAGAACGGCGTGCTGACCGTTATCCGGGACAACCGCCTGCAAAAGGAGCCCACGGTCGGGCAGGTGCCGCTGGTATCCGGTGAGATCGCCGAGGATCTGACCAGCTACTATGCCTACAGCGAGCAGGTGCCTACCGTGATGGCGCTGGGCGTGCTGGTGGACAAAGATTTGTCCATCCTCTGCGCCGGCGGCTTTATGGTGCAGCTTCTGCCCGGTGCTACCGATGCCGAGATCGACCAGCTGGAAAAGAACATCAGCGCCATGCCCTCTGTCACCGAACTGCTCCATGCGGGCAAGACCCCCGAGGATATGATGCAGATGGCGCTGGCGGGTTTCAATCCCAACGTGTTGGACGAGCGCACGGTGCAGTACCAGTGCGATTGCAGTGCCGAGCGCACCAAGGAGATGCTGCTCAGCCTTGGCCGTGCCGAGCTTGAGCGGATGCGGGACGAGGACCCCACCTGTGAGGTAGTGTGCCACTTCTGCCACAGCAAGTATCAGTATGATTTGAACGCTCTGCTTGCTGAGTACAATGCACAGGCCGCTGAAGCCGCTCAGACCATCCAGTAAAATCAAAAAACGCTTTTCAAAAGGCGGCTGTGCAGTTAGGTACAGCCGCCTTTTGTCATGTGCAGATATCTGCCGCCACGGTGTACACGGCATTGTAATGCAGGATATCTTCCTGCACGGTGCACGCCTCCCGGCGGGCGAAGATCTCCGCATCCGGGAAAGCATCGTGCAGCGCCCGCAGCCCCTGCAGCCGTGCCAGCGTAAGCGCCTGCGCTTCGGTGCGATATATCGTTTCCTGCTGCTGCCCGTAATAAGTGGTCTCCTCCACCGCGCAGGGCAGGGGCAGACCGAAAACCTCTAATTGTAGATGCCGGGTGCGGCACAGCCCGTCCCCGTCAGGCGCAGAAGGCGAAAACGCGGCAGAATGACCTGCAAAAAATAGCCGGTAATTTGTTGTGCATTCGCCGGTCAGCTGCGGCAGGGGCTCTGCCAGCGGAACGCTTTGATTTGTCTGCCATTCCAGCTGTGCCACCACCGTGCCTGCCGCCGGGGCAAAGATCAAGGTGCCGTCCCGCTCGCTGCGTGCCGTGCCGATCAGCCCTTGCCCGGCTTCTACGGTCTGCCCGGGGGCTACCAGCATGGTGCCGCTGGTAAGATTTGTGCGCAGCACCGTCCCGTTGCACTTTGCCCGCAGCCCGTGCAGGGTGCCTGCGGCGATCTCAGGCTGGGCACGGGCAGGGGCAGCTTCTACCGCAAGCCGGCCTTTTTCAAAATTCAGGCTTGCCCACGAGAATTCGCCGCTTTCCAGCAGGGCATATTCTCCGGTGAGCAGCAGCTCTTCGGTTATGACAGTGCCGGGCTGCAAGCCGCAGCTGCGCAGCACCGCACCCGCCCGTGCCCGCTGCCCGGTGGTCAGGCTGCCGTAGTCCACCGCCCATACCAGTCCTTGCAGCCAGACCAGCACCAGCCCCCAAGCGACAAGCCCTGCCCAAAGTCCCTTACGCCGCAGCAGAGGGCACAGCAAAAAATAAAGCCCCATCCGTTTTTCTATCCGCAGCCGCACCCGCCTGTGCCGGGCAAGTGCGGCCAGCCGCCGGTACTGCCAGGCGGCGCAATGGGCGCAAAAGCCCCCGGGCAGGGAAGAAATGCCATATAAATGCAGCCCTTGCCCGGCGGCATCGGTCAAAAGCGCCTCAGGGCTGCCGTTCCGGGCGGTAAAGCGCACCCCGGCCCAAAGGCTTGCAGCTTCCATGGCGGCCTCCTAATCATCGGAAAAATCGGTGCGCAAAAACTGCCCCTGCACCGTCAGACGGGCGGCGGTCAGGGTGCAGATGCGCAGTCCGCTGCCGTATACTGTGAACCGCCCCTTCGCCAGCCGCAGACACAGCTTGCTTTCATCAAAAAACAACACCGTGCAAAAATGCTCTATCTCCATCCGGTCGCCGCTCAGGTATACGGCAGGGCGGCTGTAAAACCCGGGCGGCGGCTGTCGGAACAGCCCGCGCAGCCAGTCGCCCGGGGTGCGCCGGTCGTGGTGTGCTCTGGCCATCTTTGTCCCTCCCGTCCCGCGCTTTGTACATTGCACAGCCCATGTTTCCATATATATGGAGGGGGAGGGCGTGCTTATGAGTAAAAGCTGCAAACGGCTGTATCCGGGGCTCTTTTTGCTGGGTGTAGCCACGGCGGTACTGGTGTTTACCGCACCGCAGACCTGTGCGGAAGCTTTGCGACAGGGTCTTGCGCTCTGCGGCGGGCCGCTGCTGGTGTCGCTGTTTCCGTTTCTGGTGGTGTCGGCGCTCATCATGCGCAGCGGCGCAGGTGCGGTGCTGGGCGTGCTGCTCTGGCCGGTGGTGCGCGGTATCGGTCTGCGCAGCCGCAGCGCGGGCAGTGTGCTGCTCATCGGCCTTGTGGGCGGCTTTGCCCCTGCCGCCGCCGCTGCTGCCGAGGCAGTCCGCAGCGGGGAGTTGACCCCGCAGGAGGCTTCGGCTCTGTTGCCTGCCTGCATCTGCTCCGGGCCGTCTTTTGTTATCCTGACGGTAGGGGAGCAGCTGCTGGGCAGCCGCACAGCAGGGGTTTGCCTGTTTGCCGCACAGGTGCTGGCGGGCTGGCTGACGGCGGCACTGCTCTGTCGTGTTTGCGGCAGACCAAAACCTTTGCCCGCACCGCCCGCCGCCGTGCAAGCAGCACCGCCGCCGGCGCTGGATGCCATCCTTGCACAGGCAGCGGTGACTTACCTGAAACTGTGCGGTTTTGTGCTGTATTTTCGGCTGCTGGCGGCAGGCTGTGGGCTGCTGCTGCCGGCAGCGCTTGCGCCCTTTCCGGCCATGCTGCTGGAGGTGTGCTCCGGCTGCGATTACGCCGCCCGCACCGGTCTGTGGGCAAGCGGGCTGTGCTGTGCTGCGCTCAGCGTGCAGGGTGCTTCGGTGCTGCTGCAGGTGCGCACTCTCTGCCCGCCGGAGGTCTCGCTTCGCCCTTTGCTGTGGGGCAGGGTGCTGCATCTGCCGCTTTCACTGGCGCTGTTTTATCTGGGTTTGCCGCAGAGCGCTGTGGAAAGCTTCAATACCCTGTGTGCCCGGGTGGTGCCCATGCAGCGGGTGCCGACAGACTGCGCCCTGCTGGTGTTCGCGGTGTGCTGCATCACGGCGTGCGAGGCCTGCCGTTTGACCGGAAAGAGGACGCAAAATGCAGCTCCGGCAAACAAAAACCGCTCAGCGGCTTGCAAACCGCCGCAAAATGTGGTAACATAACTCTTGGTTATCATAATACCAAACGCAGCGACGGAGAGAGTAGGCGCTGTCTGCACGGCAAAGAGAGAAGCTTCACCGGCTGAAAGGGCTTCCATGTGCGGCAGGGGCCGAAGTTCGCTCCCGAGCGGTCTGCGCGAACGATGCAAAGCACATCTATTAGCACAGGACGGTTGCGCCCCGTTACGGCGTTTGAGCGCCGTCTGCCCTAGTGCAGGCGGAAACCGGGTGGTACCGCGGAGCAGAAATGGTTACAGCTTCGTCCCTTTTGCCTGAGCAGTCGGGTAGGGGACGGGGCTTTTTTGTTATACTCCGCTCCATGAACACAAAGAATAAAGGAGAGAAAATCCATGCAAGCAATGATCGATGAGCTGGCCAAGCAGGCCGCTGAAAGCCTTGGTCAGGTGTCCAGCAAGGAGACGCTGGCTTCCTTCTGGCAGGAATACCTCAGCAAAAACGGCAAGATCCCTGCCCTGATGAAGAACCTGCGCACCGTTGCGCCGGAAGAGCGCCCCGCTATGGGCAAGATCATCAACGAACTCAAGCAGAAGGTGCAGGCAGACTACGATGCCGCCGCCGAGACCGTGAAGCAGGCAGAACTTGCTGCCCGCAACGCCGCCGAGACGGTGGATATCACCCTGCCCGCCAAGACCCGCTCCGTAGGCGGTCTGCACCCGTTGACGCTGGTCACCAACCAGATCATCGATGTGTTCTCCGGTATGGGCTTTGCCGTGGCAGATGCCCCGGAGATCGAGGACGACGACCACAACTTCACCCGCCTGAACGTGCCCAAGGATCATCCCGCCCGCGATATGCAGGATACCTTCTACCTGTCTGATGAATTCCTGCTGCGCACCCAGACCTCCGGCGGTCAGATCCGCACCATGGACAGCCAGAAGCCGCCCATCAAGGTGCTGATCCCCGGCCGCGTGTTCCGCTCTGACTCGGACGCTACCCATAGCCCCATGTTCCACCAGATGGAGGGTCTGGTCGTGGATAAGGGCATCACGCTGGGCGATCTGCAGGGCGCGCTGAACACCTTCGTGCAGAAGCTGTTCGGTGCCGACACCCGCACCCGCCTGCGCCCCTCCTACTTCCCGTTCACCGAGCCCAGCGTGGAGGTGGACGTGAGCTGCTTCGAGTGCCACGGCAAGGGCTGCCCCCTGTGCAAGCACACCGGCTGGATCGAGGTGCTGGGCGGCGGCGTTGTCAACCGTAAGGTGCTGGAAAACTGCAACATCGACCCGGACGAGTACTCCGGTTTTGCCTTCGGCATCGGCATCGAGCGTATCGCCATGCTGAAGTACGGCATCAACAACATTGGTCTGATGTTCGAGAATAATCTGCAGTTCCTCAAGCAGTTCCACGAATAAGAGGGGAGAGAACAAACAATGAAAGTACCTTTCAGTTGGTTAAAAGAATTCGTTGATATCGATGTTACCGCACAGGAACTGGAGGAGAAGCTGTTCTCCTGCGGTTTCGAGGTGGAAGAGCTCATCCCGCTGGATGCTGGCATCAGCAAGGTGGTCGTCGGCAAGATCGTGGAGATGGAAAAGCAGGAGGGCACCCACCTGACCAAGTGTGTGGTGGACTGCGGCGCTTACGGCCACGAGATCCGCATCAGCACCGGTGCCGCCAACATGAAGCAGGGCGATTGTGTGCCCACCGCACTGGACGGCTCCACCCTGCCCGGCGGCATCACCATCAAGGCCCGCAAGATGCAGGGCGTGGAGTCCAACGGTATGCTGTGCTCCGGCGCAGAGCTGGGCCTGAACGATGACCTGTTCCCGGGCTCTGAGGTCTACGGCCTGCTCATCCTGCCCGAGGACTCTGTCCCCGGCACTGACATTGCCCCGGTGGTGGGTCTGGACGACTACATCTTCGATATCTCCATCACCGCCAACCGCCCGGACTGCCAGTCCGTTCTGGGCATCGCCCGCGAGGTGGCTGCTGTTCTGGGCAAGCCCCTGCACATGCCCGCCATGGACTACAAGACTGTCTGCGAACCGGATGCGCCCATCACCGTCAAGGTGGAGGCACCGGACCTGTGCCCCCGCTACATGGCACACTATGTGCGCAACATCCGCATGGGCGAGTCTCCCCGCTGGATGAAGCGCCATCTGGCGCTGTGCGGCCTGCGCTCCATCAGCAACGTGGTGGATATCACCAACCACACCCTGCTGGAGATGGGTCAGCCCATGCACGCCTTTGACCTGAACAAGGTCGCCGGCCGCATCATTGATGTGCGCCGCGCCCACGAGGGTGAAAAGATCGTCACGCTGGACGAGAAGGAATTTACCCTCAACCCCAATAATCTGGTCATCTGCGATGCCGAAAAGCCGGTGGCACTGGCCGGTATCATGGGCGGCGCAAACTCCGGTATGGACGATAACACCACCAGCCTGCTGTTCGAGTGTGCTACCTTTGCCCGTGACAGCGTCCGCAAGACCAGCCGCGCACTGGGTCAGAACAGCGACTCCTCTGCCCGCTATGAAAAGGGTGTGGATCGTTATTCTCCGCAGCTGGGTCTGGCACGCGCTCTGCACCTGATCCAGCAGCTGGATTGCGGTGATATCACCACGCTGGAATACGACCTGACCGATGGCCGTCCGCTGGAGCGCAAGCACATCGTCACCACCCCGGCAAAGATCTGCGGCGTGTTGGGCATCACCGTGCCCGACCAGACCATGATCGACATCCTGCAGCGTCTGGAGTTCACCGTGGACGTGCAGGTCGATGGCAGCTGGGATGTGTCCGCACCCCTGTACCGCGATGACGTGGAGAGCTTCCCGGATCTGGCCGAGGAGGTCATCCGCGAGTACGGCTACGACCATATCGTGCCCACCTTCCTGAACACTGCCTCTGTCACCAACGGCGGTCTGAACTACGACCAGAAGCAGCAGCTCAAGACCAAGCGCCTGCTGGCTGCACAGGGCTTCTACGAGGCATCCACGCTGGCTTTCTACTCCAACGCCGAGCTGGATATGCTGCATATCCCCGCCGAGGACGAAGCCCGCAAGGCCATCCGCATCCTGAACCCCATCAGCGAGAACCTGTCCATCATGCGCACCCTGCTGACCCCTTCCATGTTGAACGTCATCGTGGATAACCTGAAAAAGGGCAACGCTGAGGGTCGCCTGTTCGAGATGGCACCGGTCTATCTGGCCAAGGAACTGCCCATCAATGAGCATCCCCACGAGCGCCAGACCCTCTGCATCGGTGCCTTCGGCCCCGAGGAGGATTTCTTCACCGTCAAGGGCGCACTGGAAGCACTGGCAGCCGGTTTTGGCCTGACCTTTGATTATCAGCGTGAGACCGCTGCATGGCTGCACCCCGGCATCAGCGCCGCCGTGTACTGCAACGGCAAGCGTCTGGGCGTGTTCGGCAAGCTTGCCAACGAGATCAACGCCGAGCTGGAGATCGCCAAGGAGCAGAAGGACAGCCAGAATATCTATCTGGGCGAGCTGGACTACGAGGCTCTGATGTCCTGCGTAGAGGGCGAGCTGCGCTATAAGCCCCTCAGCCCCTATGCACCGGTCAAGCGCGATCTGGCTCTGGTCTGCAACGAGACTGTGTCCTGCGGCGAGATCGAGGAGACCATCCGCAAGGCCAGCCCGTTGGTCAGTGAGGTCAAGCTGTTCGATATCTATCGCGGTGCAAACCTTGGCGAGGGCAAAAAGAGCATGGCCTTCAGCCTGTCTCTGTCCGACCCCAAGAAGGAAGTTTCCGCTGAGGAAGTGGAGCGCGTGGTCAAGAAGATCCTTGGCAACCTGAAGTTCAAGCTGGGCATCGAGATCCGCTGAGCGTTTCACCCATTATATAAGTAATTATATATAGACCCAAGGCCGTCTGTGCAGTGCATGGACGGCCTTTTTGCATGGGAAGAGAGGGGAGAATAATATAAGTGAAGCAAACTTGATTTTATTTAAAAAAAGATGTCCAAAAGTGTTGACAAGAACCCCGGGGTGTGGTATTATACTTGAGCGCCAAGCGCTGAGACAAAAGAATGACTTCTGAAAGCTCAGCAGGAAGCCCTTGAAAAGAACCAATGAACGTTCAAATGTTCCGGTTAGCACCGAGAAACTGCTGAACGATTTAAGTTCGAAAAAACTTCAAAAGCTTCTCAAAAAAAGTGCTTGACAAAAAACCGCTTCTGTGGTAAAATAATCAAGTCGTCAGCCGCTAAGGCTGCGGCGCACAGGA
>CAKSZE010000065.1 GCA_934525325.1 uncultured Faecalibacterium sp. | reverse complement strand
CCCAGCGGATGCTCCGGGGTGGTGATGTTGTTGCGCAGCACCAAATCCAGCTGATACTTGCCGTCCCGCATCCGGGCAATGGGGGTGATGGTGTTGTGGGGCTCGCCATCCGTCTCGGCAAAGATAAAGCAGCTCTCATCGGTGTAGCCGCGCCATGCAACCAGCAGCTTATCGGCCAGCTCCACAAGGCGTGTGTCGTCTGCACAGGTCAGACGGATGCAGCTCATGGGCCAGTGCACGATACCGGCCTCCACATCCTCAAAGCCGGGGAACACCCAAGTCTTTTCGATGGGAGCCTTGGCCATGGCAAACTCGTAATGACCGCCCTGGAAGTGGTCATGGCTCAGGATGCTGCCGCCCACGATGGGCAGATCGGCGTTGCTGCCCACAAAGTAGTGGGGGAACAGACCCACAAAATCCAGCAGCTTGCGGAAGGTCGCCCGCTCGATCTTCATGGGGGTGTGCTGGTTGTTGAACACGATGCAGTGCTCGTTGTAGTAAACGTAGGGGCTGTACTGCAAATTCCACGCGCTGTCGTTGATGGTCAGCGGGATGATGCGGTGGTTCTCGCGGGCGGGGTGATTCATGCGGCCTGCGTAACCCTCGTTCTCCACGCACAGCTGGCACTTGGGGTAGGCGCTCTGGGGCGCAAGCTTTGCGGCGGCAATGGCCTTGGGGTCTTTTTCCGGCTTGGACAGGTTGATGGTGATATCCAGATTGCCGTACTCGGTCTTGGTGACCCATTTCAGATCGCGCTTGATGCGGTAACGGCGGATATAGTCGGTGTCCTGACTGAACTTGTAGAACCAGTCGGTAGCAGCCTGCGGGCCTTCGTTCTCGTACCGCTCCTCAAAGTTTGCGCGCACGATGCTGGGGCGCGGGGTCAGCACGCCCATCAGCTTGGTGTCGAACAGATCGCGTGCGGTGGAGTTGTCCGCGCACACGCCGCGGGCAACGGCATCGTCCACAAGGGTCTTGAGGATGCTTTCCAGATCGGTATAGCACACTTCGCTGTCCGGGGCGGTAAAATCGTCCAGCTGCATGGTCATCAGCAGCTGGTTGCGGATATAGATCTCGTCATCGGGCAAGATCAGCCCGGTGTCCAGCCCGTAGTTCACGAGCTGCTGGATGGCAGTGGAGATCACAGCACAGCACCTCCCTCGGGGCGGATGTTCAGCACATGGCAGCGGCCAGCGCCGAGGATCTTTTCCATGTTGGCCTTAAAGTCTGCCAGCATCTCCACCGGCACAAAAGCCTGCACCGTACCGGCAAAGCCGCCGCCATGCACGCGCACAGCGCCCTTGCCGCCCAGATAATGCTTGGCAGCGGCGATGGTCACAGCCACCTCCTGATGCTCCTTGTACCCGGCGGGGATCACGTTCTGCAGATACTCCCAGCTGCTGTCGCCGGAGGCGGTCACCATCTGCAAAAAGGCTTCAAAGTCGCCCTCGCGCAGGGCAGCTACCTGCTGAGGTACGCGGTCGTTATCGGCGTAGAAGTGGAAGGCGCGCAGCACGGCGCGGTCGCCGCACTGCTTGCGGCAAGCCGGGATGTTTGCAAGGAAGGTCTCGAAAGGCACGTCCCGCAGCACTTCGCCGCCGCACACAGCGGCCACAGCGCGGCACTCGTTGGGGATGGCGGCGTACTCATCGGTCAGGTCGGCGTGGTCTGCACCGGAGTCCAGAATGCACAGCGCCAGACCGGCCTTGGAAAAGTCTACCTGCACCGGCTCTACATCAGGGTTTTCCTTGTCGGCAAAGTCGATGGTGATAATGTTGCCCACGCTGGAAGCCATCTGATCCATCAGGCCGCAGGGCTTGCCAAAGTAGACATTCTCTGCCCACTGGCCGATCTGTGCAATGGCGATAGGAGAGACCTTTTCGGCCATGAAGCAGTCGTTCAGGATCACGCCGACCAGAACCTCAAAGGCGGCAGAGGAAGAAACGCCGCTGCCCTTGGGCACGTTGGAGGAGATGTACACGTCCAGACCGGACAGCTTTGCGCCGCGCTGACGGAAAGCTTCGCACTCGCCGCGCAGCAGGGAAGCGGTGGTGTTCTCCTCCTCCTTGCGGGCAGTCAGGTCGTCAAGGTCGATGACGCACAGGTCGTACCCCTCGCTCTGCACGCGCAGCTGGTTCAGGCTGTTGGGGGCGGCAGCAGCGATCATATCAATGTTCACGCTGCCTGCCAGCACACGGCCATGCTGGTGGTCGGTGTGATTGCCGCCGATCTCGGTGCGGCCGGGGGCACTATACAGACCGGCCTCGGTATGTGCACCAAAGGTGGTCTCTAACCCGTCCAGAACAGCCGCATAGCGGGCTGCCTGTGCAGGGGTCTTGTCGGGAGTGCAGCAGTACAGCGCAGCCAGACGCGCAGCGTGTGCGCCCTCGGTCAGCTCCTGCTTCCAGGTGGAAATGGACTTCATCATGGAAATTTCCTCCTACTATTATGATCGGGAAAGTCGATGCAGCTGCTCACGGGGTGCAGCTGCCGTAGCTGCTTCTATAATAGTCAAATGCAACGCAAAAAACCATGTGTTATTGTTGCATCTCGATGAAAAGTTGCAAAAAACACCCGTGCAGCTCGATTAGTTGCTGCCAAACAAATAAAATAAAAATTTTTCGGTCAAATCAAAATGCTTGGCATAAATGCACACAAATCTCGGAAATTTGAGCGCAGCGCCCAAAAATGACGGGATGGAAAATTGCACTTTGCACAAAAAACACCCCCGCACCGATGCAGCCATCGGGTGCGGGGGTGTGGTTCAGCGGGTAAATTCGCTGCCGGTCAGTCCGTCAAGGTTCAGCATTCCTTCCAGTGCGGCAATGTCGGCGTTCACGTCCAGCGCATCGGCCTGGAACAGCTTGTCCAGCTGGTTTTCAAAGGCGGTCACCAGCAGGTCCATGCTGCGCTCGATGCTGTGCTTGGCGTCGGTGATGTTCGTGCCCTCCACTGCCTGCCCGGAAAGGCTGGCGTAGGTGTTCAGCAGCTTGAGTGCGGTGGGCAGATAGTAGTTCATAAACTTTTGCAGCTGCGCTTTTTTCTCCGGGTCCTTCTGCGCCAGCGCAAAGATGCGTCCGCTGACTTCTTCCAGCCGGGAGATCTTCTGGCTCATCACTGGGTCGGGGATGGCATCGTTCACCTCCCGCAGCTGGCGCAGCAGGGCAGCGTACTCGTCCTCTGCGGCGGGCTGAGCTTTAGGTGCCGGAGCGGGTGCTGGCTTTTTCGGCTGCGGTGCCGCGCCCCGCACCACCAGCGTGTCGGTGCGGTTGTCAATGTAGGCGTCTGCACCGAAGTATCCGTGCTCAATGGCGCTTCTTACGGCAGCGCGTCCCCGGGCGGCATCCACCCCGGCTGCGGCAAACAGTTCCGGCAGGGGGATATTATCCCGCTCGCCCACCACCTTATCCAGCAGCTGCTCCAGCTTGTGGGTGCTCTTCATCCGCAGGCCGGTCAGCAGTGCACCGCCGCCGCCAATGGCCATGACGATATCGGAAAACAGCTCCCCGGGGTCAGGCAGCACCTGCCACGCACCGATGATATCCACCGCATCCATCACACCGGCAAACAGGAAAACGGCACCCATAATGGTACAGATGGCGGCAATATTCTTATGCCACTGCTTGGCGCTCTTCTGCTCTGCCGTGGGAACATCCTGCCCGGGGAAAGGCGGCGTTTTCGGCACGCGTGCGGGTTCTGGGGCGGGGCGGTAGCCGCCCCGGGCGCGGGCGGCTTCCTGCTCTTCCTTCTGCACCTTCTGGTCGATGCCTTTCAGGATGAACAGCAGCACCCCCAACGGCCCGGACATCGCCATCACAATAAAAATGGCAATGGTGGGGATCTTTGCAAAATAATGTTTTCTCGGCTCCATGAAACAGAATTCCTTTCACAGAAAGATAAAAATAAAAGACCGCGTTCCACTCTATTATAGCGGAGCGCGGCCTTTTTGTTAAGGGGGTATTTCTGTGCGTGAAAAACTTACTTCATCAGGCTGCAAACGGCTTCGGCGTATGCGGCGGGGTCGTCCACGGGCAGACCCTCGATCAGCTGTGCCTGTGCGTACAGCAGGGCACTGTACTTGTTCAGCTTCTCGGTGTCGCCGGCTTCCTGTGCGGCCTTCAGGGCAGCAAACACAGGGTGGTTCACGTTCAGTTCCAGCACCTTGTCGCTCTTCACGCCCTCGCTGCCGGGCTGCTTGGAAAGCACCTTCTCCATCTCGATGGACAGCGGGCCGTCAGCGCTCAGGCAGACGGGGTGATCCTTCAGGCGGGTGGAGACCTTGACCTCCTTCACCTTGCCGTTCAGCGCGTCCTTCATGGCGTCGAACAGTGCCTTGTTCTCGGCGGTGGCATCCTCGGCGGCCTTCTTTTCCTCCTCGGATTCCAGACCCAGATCGCCGCTGTTCACGTTCTTGAACTCCACAGTGCCGTCCTTGCCCTCAGCATCCTTGCGGGGGTAGCTGTGCAGGATCTGCAGGCAGAATTCGTCCACGTCCTCGGTCAGCAGCAGCACGTCAAAGCCCTTGTCCAGCACCAGCTCTGCGGAGGGCAGCTTTGCCAGACGGTCGGTGGAATCGCCTGCGGCAAAGTAGATGTACTTCTGCTCGGCGGGCATCTTGTCGATGTACTCCTGCAGGGTGACCATCTTCTGCTCCTTGGCAGACCAGAACAGCAGCAGGTCGCGCAGCAGCTCGGCGTGCATGCCGTAGTCAGAGTAAGCACCAAACTTGATCTGACGGCCGAACTCCTTCCAGAACTCCTCGTACTTCGCACGGTCATTGTTCAGCATGGCGTGCAGCTCGTTCTTGATCTTCTTTTCCAGTGCGTTGTGGATCAGCTTCAGCTGGCTGTCCTTCTGCAGCATCTCACGGCTGATGTTCAGGCTCAGATCCTGACTGTCCACAATGCCCTTCACAAAGCTGAAGTAATCCGGCAGCAGGTCGGCGCACTTTTCCATAATCAGCACGCCGGAAGCGTACAGTGCCAGACCCTTTTCGTAGTCCTTGGTGTAGAAATCATAGGGGCGGTGGCTGGGCACGAACAGCAGGGCGTTGTAGTTGGCAGTGCCCTCGGTGCGGCTCACGATGACCCGGGCGGGGTCGGCGTAATCGCCGAACTTATCCTTGTAGAAGCTGTTGTACTCCTCGTCGGTCACTTCGCTCTTCTGCTTCTTCCAGATGGGGATCATGCTGTTCAGAGTTTCCAGCTCGGTGTAGGTCTCCCACTCCGGCTTATAGTCCTCGGGCTTGGGGTCCGGTTCCGGCTTCTGACGGCTCTTTTCGCGCTCCATCTGGATGGGGTAGCGCACGTAGTCGCTGTACTTTTTCACGATAGCCACGATGCCGTATTCATCCAGGAAGTTGTCGTACTGCTCGGTGTCGGTGTCCGGCTTGATGTGCAGAATGATCTGGGTGCCCACGGTATTCTTCTGGGCGGGGGTCATCTCGTAACCGTCCACGCCGGAGGACTCCCACTGCCAAGCCTCGTCCGAGCCGTAAGCCTTGGAGATAACGGTCAGCTTATCGGCCACCATAAAGGCAGAGTAGAAGCCCACGCCGAACTGGCCGATGATATCAATGTTCTCGTCCTTGTTGTCCTTCTTGAAATCCAGAGAGCCGGAGTGTGCAATGGTGCCCAGATTCTGCTCTAGCTCTTCCTTGGTCATACCGATGCCGTTATCCTCCACGGTCAGGATGCGGTTTTCCTTATCGCGGGTGATGAGGATGCGGAAATCGCCCTTGTTCATGCCCACGGAGGTGTCGGTCAGGCTCTTATAATACAGCTTGTCGATGGCGTCCGAAGCGTTGGAGATCAGCTCGCGCAGGAAGATCTCTTTATTGGTATAGATGGAGTTGATCATCATGTCCATCAGTTTTTTGCTCTCTGCCTGAAATTCTTTCTTGGCCATAATACAAAACCTCTTTTATCACATATTTGGTGCGCTGTGTCCGGCAAAACGCCGGAATACTTAGCACTCATAACTTCTGAGCGCTAATATACAACGACTTGCAGGGAAAATCAAGGCTTTTCATAAAAAGTTAAAAAAGTTAAAATTTGTTCTCCCGTGCACGAAACGGCGCGCCCGGATCGTTTCTTATATGAAGGACGAAATTTTTCCTGAAAAGCTTTCCCACTTTTGCGCAGACTGTGCTATAATGGAGCGAGTATGCCGGAAGGATGTGAGAAAATGTCAAAACAGGGCGATGCCGCCTACGCATGGTTCTTAAAGGGTTATAATTGCAGTCAGAGCGTGGTGGCGGCGTTTGCACCGCAGCTTGGCCTGACCGAGGAGATGGCGCTGCGCCTTTCCGCAGGGTTTGGCGCTGGCATTGGCCGGATGCGGGAGGTGTGCGGGGCGTTCTGCGGCGTGGTGACCGTGCTGAGCATGGTCTATGCCGACCCCGCCGACCCCAAGGATAAATCCCGGATGTACGCACTGGTGCAGCAGGCGGCAGAGCAGTACCGTGCCTGCAACGGCGGCGGCAGCATCATCTGCCGGGAGCTGCTGGCAAAGGCGGGTGCTGCCCCTGCCGAAGGGACGGTAGCAGAGGACCGCACCGCAGACTATTATAAAAAACGCCCCTGCCCGGAGCTGTGCCGCATTTGTGCCGACCTATGCGCAGAATTTATTGCAGCCCACCCGGAGGGACGGCACAGTTTTTACAGGGAGGATGCCTGAATGCAGCTTGAGCAACTGGAACTGACCGGCGGCGGTACGCTGACGCTTTACCTGCGGGAGAGCGTGGAAGCCATGCCGCACTTCCGGCAGCGCCCGCTGGTGCTGGTGGTGCCCGGCGGCGGGTATAACCACGTCAGCCCCCGGGAGGGCGACCCCGTAGCGCTGCAATTTGCGGCAGCGGGGTACCACACGGCGGTGCTGCACTACGCAGTAGGGGAGAACGCCCGGGATGCGCTGCCCATGCGGCAGCTGGCACAGGCCATTAGCCTTGTGCGGCAGCACGCGGCGCAGTGGAACATTCTGCCGGATCAGATCGCCCTGTGTGGCTTTTCTGCCGGCGGGCATCTTGCACTGTCCGGTGCAGTGTGGAATATCCCCGGCATGGCAGACCAGCCGCGCCCCAACGCTTTACTGCTGGCCTACCCGGTGGTCACCGCCGGAGAGTATGCCCACCGCGGCAGCTTTGTGCAGCTGTCCGGTACGCAGGATATTGCCGCCCACCAGCGCTTTACGCTGGAGGATAAGATCACCCCGGCCACACCGCCGGTGTTCGTCTGGCATACCATGGAGGACGAGACCGTCCCGGTGGAAAACACCCTGCTGCTGCTCAGTGCCCTGCACAAGGCGGGCGTACCGTGCGAAGCACACCTGTTTGAAAAGGGACGCCACGGCACCAGCATTTCCACCCCGGAGGTGGACGCCGACAGCGCCCACCGTCACCGCTGGGTACAGCTTGCGGTGGAGTGGCTGAACGATACCTTTTCCTACCACGCCTGAGATAACCGACTGAAACCGGAAAAGCGTTTGTAAATTTTGGCCGTACCTACAAAAAATTCACAAATAAACCGTTGACTTGCACAGGCGTATGCCGTATACTGTCCAACGGGGATAAAACCACGAAAGAAGGAAACAAAAATGGTTATGGATCCCACACTGCCGCGCATCAAGGTGCGCGATCTGCTCATGCAGGCATTTCTCACCGGCTGGGAGCGCTCGGATAAGAGCACCTCGCAGGACGAGTACCTGCAAAGCTCCATTCAGGTCATTGAGATGCTTCAGGTAGAACCGGAAAATCTCTATGCCGAGGAAGGCCTTGGCCTGCCGGATGGCGAAGAGGTGGATCATCTGGACGACCTGCTGCGGGCAGACGGCTTCTGGCTGTACTACGGGGTAGAGGCGGACAACTTCTTCCTCATCCAGTGGTACCCGGACGAAGCCTCTGCCAATGCAAAGCTTGCCCAGCTGGAAGAGCTGGGTGACGGCAAGCAGTATCTTGTAGATCTGACCCTCAAGCGGGCAAACCCTTCCAAGGCCGAAAACTTCGGTAATTCCAACCCGGTGCAGCTCCGCTCTTGAATCATGTTTTGAGTTGAAAGGAAATTTTGCTCATGCAGCTTTCTGTTACGGAACGTGAACAGCTTTATGCCATTCTGGAAAAATATGATCAGAACCCCAAGGTGCAGCAGATGCGGGAGTTTATCCAGCACGGGGATGTTACCACCTATCAGCACTGCAAGAACGTGGTGCTGGTCAGCTGCTGGCTGAACCATCGTCTGCATCTGGGTGCAGACGAGACCTCGTTGGCTGTCGGTGCTTTCCTGCACGATTTTTATCTGTATGACTGGCACAAAAAGGGCACCTTCCACGGCATCCGCCGCCTGTTCGAGATGCACGGCTTCTCCCATCCGGGTCGTGCCTGCGTCAATGCAGAAAAGGTGTTCCATATCACCAAAAAGGAACAGAGCATCATTTCCAGCCACATGTGGCCGCTGACCTTCCGTCATGTGCCCAGCTGCCGCGAGGCCATCATCGTCTGCCTTGCCGATAAGTACTGCGCTGTGGTGGAAAGTATGTTCAAGCGCAGCCGTGTGGCTGCCGCCAAAAACGCCGATGGCGAATACGACGAGTGGTAAAATTGGATCATCGCAAATAAAAGGAGCCGCTGCACCCAAAAAGTGCAGGGGCTCCTTCTGCTTTATGCTCCTACTTCGTGAAGAGGTAGACCGGGAAAATCCGCAGATTTTCCCGGTCTACAAATAAAATAGTAATTCCGCTGAAAATGGTCAGAGCGTAAGCGGAGACCATACCCAATCGTTAGCCGACGCAAAGCGGCTGGTCACAGCTTTTTGAACCCCTCCGGCTCGTCTGCGGCGGCACGGCGCTCCATTAGGTAGGTGTCCAGCCAGCGGCCGTGACAGTCCCGCGCAATGCGCTCCCGGCGTCCAACCAGCCGGAAGCCGCACTTGGCGTGCAGGGCACGGCTGGCGGCATTATCCTGCAAAACGGTGGATTGCAGCGTCCAGTACCCGGCCTTTTCGGCAGCGGCGCACAGGGCGCTCAACAGCCGGAA
>CAKSZE010000064.1 GCA_934525325.1 uncultured Faecalibacterium sp. | reverse complement strand
GCAACGTTCCAGTAAAAAGCCCTTGACCTTCCCCCAAGGGGATGCCGTATAATAGCAGCATAAGGAGGTAACATACCATGCAGATCTCCCCCATTCTCTGGCTGGCTGCAGCCGTGGGCTTTCTGGCACTGGAGGCCAGCACTTTTAATATGACCTCCATCTGGTTTGCCATCGGTTCCGCCGCCGCTTTGCTGTGCTGCGTGTTCACCGGGTCGTTCCGGGTGCAGGCTGTGGTCTTTCTGGTGGTAAGCATCCTGTGCCTTGCAGCCTTCCGCCCGCTGGCGGCAAAGCTGCGGCTCAAGCATACCGCCACCAACGGCGACCGCAATCTGGGACGGGAGGCCATCGTGCTTTCCCCTGTCACCGCCGAGCTCCCCGGCCGGGTGCGGCTGGACGGCGTGGACTGGAACGCCCGCTGCGCCACCCCCGGCGATACCCTTGCACCCGGTGCGCTTTGCCGCGTTACCGAGATCCACAGCACCCTGCTCATCGTAGAGCCTGTTCTGACCGAAAGCCGTAACCCCCACACAACCACCTGACAAAGGAGATGTATTATGGTTCTGTTTTTTGTCATCCTTGCGCTTGTTTTTGTTCTGGTGCTGGTCATTGTTTCCAACATCGTCATCGTACCACAGTCCAAGGTGTATGTCATTGAGCGGCTGGGCAGCTACTCCGATACATGGACTGCCGGCCTGCACGTCAAGATCCCCTTTATTGAGCGCATTGCCAAAAAGGTAAGCCTGAAGGAGCAGGTGGCAGACTTTCCCCCTCAGCCCGTGATCACCCGCGATAACGTGACCATGCAGATCGACACGGTGGTGTTCTTTCAGGTCATGGACGCAAAGCTGTACACCTACGGTGTCAACCAGCCCATTGCCGCCATCGAAAGTCTTTCTGCCACCACCCTGCGCAACATCATTGGTGAGATGGAGCTGGATCACACCCTGACCAGCCGCGATGTCATCAACGGCAAGATCACCGCCATCCTTGACGAAGCCACCGACAAGTGGGGCATCAAGGTGAACCGCGTGGAGGTGAAGAACATCATCCCGCCGCGGGAAATTCAGGAAGCCATGGAAAAGCAGATGAAGGCTGAGCGCGAGAAGCGCGCCGTCATCCTGAAGGCAGACGGTGAAAAGCAGGCTGCCATCACCGCCGCCGAGGGCGAAAAGGAAGCCGCCATCCTGCGCGCCGATGCCGTGAAGCAGCAGCGCATTCTGGAGGCCGAGGGCGAGGCACAGGCCATTCTGGCTGTGCAGAAGGCCAACGCCGATGCCATCCGTCTGCTGAACGAGGCCATGCCCAGCGACAAGGTGCTGGCTATCCGCAGCCTTGAAGCACTGGCCAAGGTTGCCAACGGCAAGGCCACCAAGATCATCATCCCCTCTGAGCTGCAGAATCTGGGCGGCGTTGTGCCCAGCATCAAGGAGCTGATGACCGACCCGAAGGACGCCGAGTAAGCGCCCGTTTCTCCGCAAACAGTAAACTAAAACAGCTCCCGGTCACGTCGTGACCGGGAGCTGTTCTTTTGCGATCTATGCTATATCCGGGGGATCACTTCTCCCCTTTTTCCTCGTTCTCCTGTGCCTGCTGTTCGCGGCGCAGTTCCTTGATGCGCTTTTTCTCGCTCTGGACGTGGGGCCACGGCCAGGAAAAGCCCTCGTTCTGCTTGCACCAGCGGGTAAGGGGGTAGAAGGCAAACGCCAGACCAAAAATGTACAGCAGCGCGTACAGCAGGGCATCCAGCGTGATCAGGGCATCCAGTGCGCCGATCACCGCCACAACGCAGCCTGCCTTTAAAAAGAACTGGCCGTTCTGGCGGCAGTACTCCTCAAAGTTTTCGGCCTTGACCGCCCTGCGTCCCTGATCGCCCCACACGCGGGGATTTTTCATCACCGAAAAACCGTAAAAGGCCATCATCAGGCCAAGGGTAAGCTGAAAGCCAAAAAACATGAGTTATACCTCTTTTATCAGGATGCAAAAATCGGATCAGTCCTCAAACAGGGGCTTCATAAAGGGCAGGAAGTCCAGCGTTGCAAAGTAATCGCGGGGGGTCTGGGCGCGGCGGATCAGCCGGTGAGAGCCGTCCTCGCACAGCAGCACCTCGGCGCAGTGCAGCTTGCCGTTGTAGTTGTAGCCCATAGCGGAGCCGTGAGCACCGGTATCGTGGATGTAAAGGATATCCCCGATATCGATCTTGGGCAGCATCCGGTCGATGGCAAACTTGTCGTTGTTCTCGCACAGGCCGCCCACCACGTCGTACTTGTGGTCGCAGGGCTCGTTCTCCTTGCCCAGCACCGTAATGTGATGGTAAGCACCGTACATGGCGGGACGCATCAGGTTTGCGGCGCAGGCGTCCAGACCGATGTACTCCTTATAGATGTGCTTTTCGTGGATGACGGTGGACACCAGTGCACCGTAGGGGCCGGTGGTAAAGCGGCCCATCTCGCTGAAGATAGCTACATCGCCCATACCGGCGGGCACAAGGATCTCCTCAAACTTCTGGCGCACACCCTCGCCGATGGCCATGATGTCGTTCTCGGTCTGCTCCGGGCGGTACGGGATGCCCACGCCGCCGGACAGGTTGATGTAGCTGATATGGGCACCGGTAGCCTGCTGCACCCGGACAGCCAACCGGAACAGGATGGCTGCCAGCTCCGGGTAGTAGGCGTCCGAGATGGTGTTGGAGGCAAGGAACGCATGGATGCCGAACTGCTTTGCGCCCTTCTGCATCAGTTTTTTGTAGCTGTCGATCATCTGCTGCTCGGTCATGCCGTACTTGGCATCGCCGGGCTTGTCCATGACCTGAAAGCCCTCTTCGCTCTCGCCCAGCTGGAAGGTCCCGCCGGGGTTATAGCGGCAGAAGATCTCCTGCGGCACACCGGCCACCCGCTCCAGAAACTCCACCATAGTGGCGTCGTCCAGATTGATGTAGGCGCCCAGCTCGTAGGCCTTCTGCATATCCTCCACAGGGGTCTGGTTGGAGGAGAACATGATGTCGTGGCCGGTAAAGCCGCAGGCCTCGCTGAGCATCAGTTCGGTCAAGGAGGAGCAGTCCACACCGCAGCCCTCCTCCTTGAGGATCTGCAGGATAACGGGGTTGGGCAGTGCCTTGACCGCAAAATACTCCTTGAAGCCCTTGTTCCAGCTGAAGGCCTTGTTGATGCGGCGGACATTCTCCCGGATGCCCTTTTCGTCGTAGATGTGGAACGGCGTGGGCACATCCTCGATGATCTGCTGTGCCATCGCCTCGGTCAGAAACGGTTTCTTTTCCATAATAACATCCCTCTCGTTTTGCGCAGCCCGGCATGTTCCGGCCTGCGGTCTATTCCATGCGGCCCAGTGCCGCAGTTCAAGCTGTTACAGTTTCAGGTTCTCCCGGGTGGGGGTAAAGGTGGGGATCATAGCTGCCAGCTGGCGCACCACACCCTCATCGTTGTGGGCGGCAGCGGCTTCCAGCGTCTGCAGCTGCCCGTAGAACTCGGCCAGATCAATGGTGCGGGGGCTTGCCACAAAGATCTTGTTGTGCTGGGTGCGGCGCATCTTGTCCTGCTCCTCGTCCATCATCAGCTCTTCGTAAAGCTTTTCGCCGGGGCGCAGACCCACGATCTTGATCTCCATATTCACGCCCGGCTCGTAGCCGTAAAAGCGGATGAGCTGCTTTGCCAAGTCCATAATGCGCACCGGCTCGCCCATATCCAGCACATAGATATTGCCGCTCTCTGCCAGTGCACCCGCCTGCAGCACCAGCTGTGCTGCCTCCGGGATGGTCATAAAGTAGCGCACGATGTTGGGGTCGGTCAGGGTGACAGGCCCGCCCTTTTTGATCTGGGCTTCAAACAGCGGGATAACGCTGCCGTGGCTGCCCAGCACGTTGCCGAACCGCACCGCCACGCACTTCATGTCCGTGTTGCCCGCAAAGGTCTGGATAAGCATCTCGCAGATGCGCTTAGTGCAGCCCATGACACTGGTGGGGTTCACGGCCTTATCGGTGGAAAGCTGCACAAAGCGCTCCACCCCGTGCTCGCTGGCGCTGACCAGCAGGTTTTTGGTGCCCAGCACATTGTTCTTTACGGCCTCGGCAGGGCTTACCTCCATCAGCGGAACGTGCTTGTGCGCCGCTGCGTGGAACACCACCGTGGGGTGATAGGTATCAAATACCTCGTCTAAGCGCTTTTTATCCCGGATAGAGCCGATGAGCACCGTGACCGGGATATCGCGGCCGTACTTCTGCTGCAGTTCCATCAGCAGCTCATAGGCGCAGTTTTCGTAGATATCAAAGATGAGCAGCTTGCCGGGCTTGAAGCGCATGACCTGACGGCACAGCTCACTGCCGATGGAGCCGCCGCCGCCCGTTACCAGCACCGTTTTGCCGGTAAGGTAGCCGGAGATTTTATCGGTATCCAGCGTGACTTCCTCGCGGGAGAGGAAGTCGGCAGGGTTCAGCTCACGGAACACCTCCTGCTGGGGTGTGCCGCTGCCCACCAGCTGCGGGTCGCTGAGCACCTGCACCGCACAGTGGGTGCTGACGCACAGGTCGATGACATGGCTCAGGCGGCTGCCCTTTAAGGTGGGGATGGCAATAATGATGCTGTGGATGCCGTAGCGCTTGCACAGCTCCGGGATGTCCTCCAGCGTGCCCTTGACCGGTACGCCGTGGATGGTCTGGTTCAGCTTTGCGGGGTCATCGTCCACCGCCACCACGGCGTGGCCGTATTCCTTGTTGGATTTGCACACATTGATGGCCCATGCACCGGCTTCGCCCGCGCCCACGATCATCACCGGGCGGTTGGGGTCTTTGGCGGGCACGCGGCGCAGCCGCTCGCCCAGCGGATGGTTCAAAAACAGCCGCCATGCCAAGCGGCTGCCGCCGATGAGCAAAAGGATAAGCACCGCGGCCATGCAGTTGGCAGAATTGAACAGCACACCGTGGATAAAGCAGCGGTTCACCACATACACCACGGCGGTGGGCACAGCGATCATCCCGGCAAGGCGGATCAGATCCCGCTCACCGGCGTACTTCCACAGCACCGAGTACAGCCCGCCTGCCAGAAAGCAGACGATATACACCGCCACGATCCACGGCAGGTTTTCGTACAACAGGGCGCGGTTATGCGGCCACCACACGGCCTCCACGGCACCGTCTGCCCGCAGCAGCAGGGCAAAATAAAAGCTGAATGCCACAATGGCTGCATCCAGCAGCACCAGCAGCGCACGGCGCAGCAGCACCTGCGGGGTATTCTTGGTTCTATCTTTCACTTACGATCCTCTTTTTCCCTCTCAGCGCGGGACGCTTTGCCCCCTGCGCTGCTTTTTCGGAAGTGTTCCACCGGCAGGCCGGAAGGATACAACTACACGTTTGTATTATACTCACAATTCCCGCCTGTGTCCAGAAAATTTACGTTTTTATCACTTTCCCCTGTTTTTCCCGGTCTTTGCCTGCCGCAGCACCGCTTGCAGCTCTTCCCAAAGCCCCAGCGGCAGCGCCGCCAGTAAAAACACGATGGCGGTCACCGTGCCGCCCGCCGTCAGCACTGCCAGCTGCTCCCACAGCCCCTGTGCCGGAAAGCCCGCCAGCGCCCGGCGCACACCCCGCCCGGCTGCACCGGCGGCGGCAGCCGCCAGCAGCGGTGCACCCAGCCAGCGCCGGAAAGCGTGCCCTGTGCCGCTGGAAAGCAGCAGCCGCCCGGTGTTGGCTGCGCAGGTGTAGAAACTGGAAAGTAGGATCACCGCCAGAAAGCCCCGCATCCCGTACCGGGGCAGCAGCACCGCCACCCCGCCAATGCGCAGCACCGCGTCCCACACACTGTACCGGAAAGCGGCTTTCTGCTCCCCGATGCCCTTCATGGCACCGTCCACCATGCTTTCCAAGTACATCAGCGGCATGGCCGGGGCTAGCGTCTCCAGATAGAACCCGGCCTCCGGGCTATGGTAGAGCAGCTGCGCCAGCGGCCTGCCCCACACCCAGAACAGCGTACCCGCCAGCGCAGAGAAATACCCCGTAAGCCGCAGCATCCGGTCCAGCAGGGCGTTCAGCCGGGCGATCTGCCCCTCGATATGCGCCTGCGTGATCTCCGGCATCAGCAAAACCGCCAGACTACCCAGCAGCCCGAAGGGGAAATTGAGCAGCGGCAGTGCCATGCCCTTTAAGGTGCCGTACTGCTCCAGCGCAGCGGTGCGCCCGCCGGAAGTCGCCAGATACACCGCAAGGCAGGCGGGCACCAGCATATTCTCGGCGGTGTGCAGCGCGCTGGAAAGCGCCCTGCCGCCCTCCACCGGCCAAAGGATGTCCCACAGCCGCCGGGACACCTCCCTTGGCGGGCGCGGCGCTGTGCTGCCGAAGCAGCGTGCCGCCTCCCGCCGGTAAAACAGTGCCATCAGGGCAGTGGATACGGCCTCGCTCAGGGCGGTAGCCGCCAGCACCAGTGCGCAGCGGCTGCCGTCCGGCCAGCCCTGCGTGCGGGAAAGCGCCCACACTACGGCGGCAATGCGCACCGTCTGCTCTGCCAGCTGGCTGAGCACATTGGGCTCCACCCGCCGCCGCGCCAGAAAAAAGCCGCGCAGCACCGCAGAGATCGCCATCCACGGCAGTCCCAGCGCCGAGGTGCGCAGCGCGGCAGCGGCGCGGACATCCCCCAGCCACCATTTTGCCGCAAGGCCTGCGGTGGCAAGCTGGGCAAGCATGGCAAGCCCGCCCAGCGTAAGCCCTGCCAGCACCAGCCGCACCAGCATCCCGCGCGCAGCGGCCTTATCCCGGCTGAGTTCCTCGGTCAGCAGCCGGGTAGCCGCCACCGAGATGCCCGCCGTAGCCAGCGTAACGAACAGCCCGTACACCGCCAGCACCAGCTGATACAGCCCCATGCCCGCCCCGCCCAAGGCGTTTGCCAGCCAGATGCGCAGCCCCATGCCTGCCAGCCGCAGCACCACGTCCGAGCCGGTAAGCAGCGCCGCGTTTTTAAAGTAGTTCTGCCGCACCCTGCACCTCCCCCTGCCCCGGAACGGGCGTTCACGGTTCAGCCTATGCAGCGGCTTTGCAAAACATGAGCGGCGCTATGGGTTGTTTCTGCGCACTTTTTATGGTATAGTTAACAGTGGTCAGGCAGGGCGCAAGCCCCCGCCTGTATTTTGAGCAAGGAGGAAGCGCACCGCCCGGGTCCTGCCCCTGCCGTGCGCGACAAAGAGAATGAGCGAAGAATGTACCCATGACTGCTCTAATTGCAGTGCAGCCTGTTCTTCCCGCGATGCCGCTCCGCAGCACGATGCCCCCAACCCCAACAGCAGTGTGAAAAAGGTCATCGGCGTTGTTTCAGGCAAGGGCGGCGTGGGCAAGAGCATGACCAGCGCCCTGCTGGCCTGTGCCATGGCCCGCCGCGGCTACCACTGCGGCATTCTGGATGCCGATATCACCGGCCCGTCCATCCCCAAGCTGTTCGGCATTCATGGCCGTGCCATGGCGGACGACAAGGGCTGCTGGCCCATCCAGAGCCGCATGGGCATTGATGTGATGAGCATCAACCTGCTGGTGGAGAACGAGGAAGATCCCGTTGTGTGGCGTGGCCCGGTGATCGCCGGTGCGGTCAAGCAGTTCTGGACCGATGTGGTCTGGAAGGACGTGGATTTCCTGTTCGTGGATATGCCCCCGGGCACCGGTGACGTGCCCCTGACCGTGTTCCAGAGCCTGCCGGTGGACGGCATCGTTGTGGTGGCAAGCCCGCAGGAGCTGGTAAGCATGATCGTGGCAAAGGCTGTGAACATGGCCGAGATGATGAAGGTGCCCATGCTGGGCATCGTGGAGAACATGAGCTACATCGTCTGCCCGGACTGCGGCAAGCACATCAATGTGTTTGGCAACAGCCATGTGGACGAGGTTGCCGCAAAGCATCACCTGCCCGTGCTGGCCAAGTGCCCCATCGACCCCAAGCTGGCAGAACTTTCCGACGCCGGTATGATCGAGACCTATGGCGGCGAATTTTTGGAAGGCGCAGCAGACGCCTGCGAAAAGCTGCTGAAATGATCTGACCCTTTGGCTGCTGCACAATTGCTGTGCAGCAGCCTTTTTCACAGTTTCATGATTGCTTTCTGCCTATGTTCCGTGTTAGGATATAGGCAGAAATATTTCATCTGAATTTCAGGAGGCTATTATGGAACTGACCCGCCGGGGCTTTTTGTCCCTTACCGCTGCATCCGCTTTTTGCCTGCTCTGTGCCGGCTGCGGCGATGCCGCTGCCGTTTCCCCTGCCGGAACGCTGACCGCCCACACCGGGGGCACCGGTCTTTCTTATTGGCTCTACACCCCGCAAAGCACCGGTACCCCAAAGACGCTGGTGCTTTATCTGCACGGCGGCAGCGGCAAAGGCAGCGATCTGAACGCCGTGCTGGAAGCCGAAAGTCTGCCCCGCTTCCTACAGGAGGGGCAGCTTGCCCCGGATGCCTATGTGGTAATGCCGCAGCTGCCCGCCAACTGCAAAGGCTGGAGCGACCGCACTGCCCAGTTGATGCAACTGCTGGCCGTCATTAAGGCGCAGTACCCCATTGCCCGCACCGCGCTGACCGGCCACAGCATGGGCGGCACCGGCTGCTGGGATCTGGCATTGGCGCACCCAGAGGCTTTCTGCGTTGCTGCGCCGCTGTCCGGCTCGGTTCGGCTTACTGAGCAGAACCTGACCTCTTTGCAGAGCCTGCCGGTATGGGCAGTGGTTGGCAGTGCCGACACCATCGTCAAGCCGGACGCCTCGGAGCAGTTCATCACTGCACTGCAAGAGAAAAACCCCAACGCCCGGCTGACTGTGCGCGAGGGCGCTACGCATTTTGATGTGCCGCAGGCCTATCTGGACAGCACACTGGGGCTTTTGGACTGGCTGACAGCAGCCCGCTGAGCGTATATCGCCCGCCGCCGTGCAAAAGACAGTCTTTTCCGGGCGGCTTTGGGGCGGCAGTGCACTTTAAAAAACAAGGTTCGCGGCGCATTCCGGCTTTTAATTTTCGTTTTGTGAAGCAGCTGTTACTTTTTATCTGTTTTTTTAAACAAATTCTGCTTTTTG
>CAKSZE010000063.1 GCA_934525325.1 uncultured Faecalibacterium sp. | reverse complement strand
TCCATCCTCATCTCCTCCCACATCGTCAGCGACTTGGAAAAGCTGTGCGATACCATCGCCTTCCTGCACAAGGGCAGACTGCTGCTCTGTGAGGAAAAGGACGCCCTGCGGGAGGAATACGCCTTGTGGCATGGCACGGCGGCGCAGCTGGCGGCACTGGATACACGGGTGTACGGCAAGCGGGTCAGCCCCTACGGGGCAGAGGCACTTGTGCGCCGGGATGCAATGCCCGCCGGGGCAGAGCTTACCCCGGTAAGCATTGAGGAACTGTTTGTGCTGATGGTGAAAGGGGAGAATGTGCAATGAAAGGTCTGCTATTGAAGGATGCCTATCAGACGTGGTGCTATATCAGATGGATCATTCTGGTGTCGATTGCTATGATGCTGGTGGGAGTGTTTTGCATGAAGGAAGGCTCTAATTTCTTTATGCAGTACAGCGGGATTATGCTGGGGATGCTGCCCATGACCTTGCTGGCGTACGACCAGAACAGCCGGTTCAGCGCTTACTGCGCTGCTCTGCCGGTGACAAAAGAGCAGATCGTGGGCGGCAAATATATCATCGGTCTGTGTGGTATGGCGCTGGCGGAGCTGCTGAGTATGGCGGCGCTGGCAGCAGCACAGTTGCTCTGGGGTACAGTAACGGTGCGGCTCACCGTGGCGACCCTGTTTCAGGTGGCGATGCTGACCCTGCTGGGCAACATTATCCTGCTGCCCCTGACCTACCGCTTTGGCTACGAGAAGGCAAAATATGTGTATTATCTTTGCATTGGTATGCTGGGAGGCTTGATGGGCATTACGGTGTCCTCCGGTGGGATTCTGCTGAACAGCATCCTGCCCGCCCATGGCTCGCTGCTGGTGCTGGTGGTCGTGCTGGCGGCGGTTCTGGCGCTGTACGCCCTCTCGTGGCGGCTGTCCGTTGCATGGTACGGAAAGGCAGAGCAGTAAAATGAAGAAAAGTCAGGTTGCAGGCATCCTGTTCGGTGTTGCCATGGGCGCTGCGTTCAGTGTGACACTGGGAACGGTCGGTTTTGTACTGGGCGCCAGTTTTGCCAGTCTGGGCATGGTGATGTTCCAAGGGCTGGATGACCCGCCAGATAAAAAATAATACAAAAAACAGGTGCACCGCATCTTTATCAAAAGCGTTGGCTTTTGAAAAGGCGGTGCACCTGCTTTTTGTTTTTTATTCTGCGCTGTACGCGCTGCCCATGATCCACGGGTTACTTGCGGAATATTTTGCGTGGTTGCGCAGGTAGGTGACCCATGCACCGTAGCCGTTGCCGGCCGAAAGGTGCACGCCGTCCGGTGCAGCGATCATCTCTTTCAGGTTGCCTTCGCCGTCAGCCAGTGCCTCCCACAGGTCCAGATAAACGCAGCCCTTGCTGGCAGCCAGCTGTGCCAGCTGCTCGTTCACGCCGCGCAGCACGTCCGAGGCAAGACCCGGCTTCTTTTCCGCTGCCGCAGGCCGTACCGGCGGGATGGACTGCACATAAATAATGCAGTCGTCCCCCAGCGTCTGGCGCAGCTCGTCCAGCATCTGGCCGTAGTAGGCCAGAAAACGGTCCGCAGCGCCCAAGGTGGTCAGGGTGTTGGTGCCCAGCAGGATATACAGCTTTTTGGGCTGCGCTGCTGCCAGCACATCCAGTGCCACCTCCTCCCCGCGGGTGGGGCTCTTGACGGCGGTGCGGTTGGCGATGGCGTCCGGCCCCACACCCGTATAGCCGCAGATGAGCGCGCCGCTCAGATTGATTTGATAATCCGAGAAGCCCACCGTCAGGCTGTCGCCCAGAAAGGCAGCGTCCGAAAAATAGCTCAGGTCTACCTGACCGCAGGTCGGCTGACGGATAACACTGGCGTCATACGCTTTAATGGTATAGGCACCGTCGGTCTGCCGGGCGGGGCCGAAGTTTTCCAGCTGCACCGCCTGCGCCGTGCCGCTGCTATCGGCTGTACCCTCGCTGCCGCTGCCGGAAGCCGCCTCGCCCTGCATGGGCAGCGGTGCCAGAATGTTCTGTGCAATGCCGCCTGCGCCGGTCTGCGGGGTACTTTCTTCCTCCACAGTCCCTTTCTCCAAGATGGCGGTCACCGCATAGGCGACCAGCAGGATGGCCACAATGACCCCCGCCAGCCGCAGCTTGCCGCCGATGCCCCCGCGCGTGCGCCGCCGGGGTGCCGAATGATACTCGTGTGAAATGCCCATATTCTCTGTCCAGCTTTCTGCATTTATCCCAACAGGCAGGCACTGCTGCCCGGTATTTTTGGAGTGCGCACCCATTTTATCATATTTTTTTTGCCTGTGCAACCAATTGGGTCTTGCATACAACAGGCAAAACGGGTACAATAGGATTGCAGCTTATTTTGCACATTTTACAAAAAGCGAATACACAAGCTGCAAATATTTTTGTGTCAGTTGCGGCAGACGTCTGTTTTGCCGTCCCGGTCCGTTGGCAGTGCAGGGCCGACAGACCACTTTACCGGACGGTGCGGAAAGCCGTTTGCCCGGCAGCGGACACATTTTATATGATCTGAAGGAGGTTTCCATGGCCAAGAATATCATCATTGGTCAGAGCGGCGGCCCTACCGCCGTGATCAACTCCAGCCTTGCGGGCGTATACAAAGCTGCCCGCAGTCTGGGTGCAGACAAGGTGTACGGCATGAAGTACGGCATCGAGGGTCTGCTCAAGGAAGAGCTGCTGGAGCTCAACGTTCTGCTGGATGACCGCATGAGCATCGAGCTGCTCAAGCGCACCCCGTCCAGCTATCTGGGCAGCTGCCGCTTCAAGCTGCCCGACCCGGACACCGATGCCACCCCGTTCGTCAAGCTGTTCACCCTGTTTGACAAGTACGACATCTGCGCCGTGTTCTACATCGGCGGCAACGACTCGATGGATACCATCGCAAAGCTGTCCCGCTACGGGCAGCGGGTGGGCAGCAGCGTGCGGTTCATCGGTGTGCCCAAGACCATCGACAACGACCTGTGCCTTACCGACCACACCCCCGGCTACGGCTCTGCCGCAAAGTACATTGCCACCATTCTGAAAGAAGTCATCCGTGATTCCTCTGTGTACAACATCCGCAGCGTGACGGTGGCCGAGATCATGGGCCGCCACGCAGGCTGGCTGGCAGGTGCGGCCTGTCTGGCAGGCGGTGAGGACTGCGAAGGCCCCGACCTGATCCTGCTGCCGGAAGTGCCCTTCGATCAGGACAAGTTCCTTGCCCGGGTGGACGAGCTGCAGCGGGTGAAGTCCAACGTTATCATCGCAGCCAGCGAGGGCGTAAAGACCGCAGACGGTACCTACCTGTGCGATCTGGTTTCCACCGCCGGGCAGCTGGATGCTTTTGGCCACAAGGCCATCCTCAGCGGCACCAGCCGTTACCTTTCGGAGCTCATCCACGACAAGCTGCAGTGCAAGAGCCGCGCCATCGAGTTCTCTACCTTGCAGCGCTGCGCCAGCCATCTGGCCAGCCGCACGGATGTGAACGAGGCCTACGCCGTTGGCGGTGCCGCCGCAGCTGCTGCCTTTGCCGGCGAGAGCGGCCGCATGATCGCCCTCAAGCGCGTTTCCAACTACCCATACCAGTGCATCACCGAGTCTGTGGATGTGCAGCAGGTGGCAAATCTGGAAAAGAAGGTCCCGCTGGAATGGATCACCCCGGACGGGATGCAGGTGACCGAAGCCTTTGAGGAGTACGCCCGTCCGCTGATCCTGGACGAGGTGACCCCCGTTTATGTGAACGGTACCCCCCGCCACATCCGTCTGTGATCCGCCTTTCCCTTCCGCGTCTGTTTTCGTGCGACTGCACGTTTTTATAGCCGAAACAGAAAAAACAAAAAAGGAGAAATCATCATGGGAAAAAACGCAATCGTCGGTCAGTCCGGCGGCCCCACCTCTGTCATCAATGCCAGTCTGGCGGGTGTCTTTGAAAGCTGCAAGAACCGCGGCGCAGACGTCGTGTACGGTATGTGCAACGGTGTTGCCGGTCTGCTGGAGGAGCGGGTGGTGGATCTTTCCACCCTGCTGACCGATGACCTGGACATCGAGCTGCTCAAGCGCACCCCGTCCAGCTTTCTGGGCAGCTGCCGCTACAAGCTGCCCGACTGGCGGGATGACGAGGCGGTGTACAAAAAGCTGTTCGCCATTCTGGAAAAGCTGAACATCGGCTACTTCTTCTACATCGGCGGCAACGACTCCATGGACACCATCGGCAAGCTGGCAGACTACGGCCAGCGCGTTGGGAGCGACATCCGCTTTATGGGCGTGCCCAAGACCATCGACAACGACCTGATGGTCACCGACCACACCCCCGGCTACGGCTCTGCGGCTAAGTACATCGGCGTTGTGATGAAGGAGATCATCCGCGACGCCACCGTGTACGGCACCAAGTACGTTACTGTGGTGGAGATCATGGGCCGTAACGCCGGCTGGCTGACCGCCGCTGCCGCACTGGCCAAGAGCGACGATTGCGAGGGCGTGGACATGATCTGCCTGCCCGAGGTTCCCTTCAATGTAGAGCGCTTTGTGGAAAAGGTGCGTGTGATGCAGGAAAAGAAGCCCAGCATCGTCATTGCCGTTTCCGAGGGCGTAAAGCTGGAGGATGGCCGCTATGTCTGCGAGCTGGCTGACGACGTGCACGCAGTGGACGCTTTCGGCCACAAGGCGCTGACCGGTACCGCACGGTATCTGGCTAACGTGGTGGCACGCAATCTGGACACCAAGACCCGCTGCATCGAGCTTTCCACCCTGCAGCGCTGCGCCGGTCACCTGACCAGCCGCACCGACATCACCGAAGCCTATCAGGTAGGCGGTGCCGCTGCCAAGGCAGCCTTTGAGGGCGTTACCGGTCAGATGGTGGCTCTGAAGCGTATCTCCAACAACCCCTACCAGTGCACCACCGAGCTGCACCCCATCAGCGAGGTCGCCAACTTGGAAAAGAAAGTCCCCCTGAGCTGGATGAACAACAACCACACCCAGATGACCGAGGATTTCCTGGACTACGCTCGTCCGCTGATCCAGGCCGAGCTGACCCCGCTGTACATTGCCGGTCTGCCGCACCATATCTATATGAAGAACCAGAAGTGATCTTCTCCTGATTTTTTGTCAGGCTGAAAAGCCCTCCCGCCCGGACGCTGTAAAGCGCACCCGGACGGGAGGGCTTTTGTGATTCCCGCAGATATTTTTTGTGCCCAGCCCAAATTATGGGTTGACAAATCGCGCTTTCAGTGGTAACATATACAGGCAGTCCACGCGGCTGCGAAAAATGAATATGGGCGTGTTCCCGAGTGGCCAATGGGGACAGACTGTAAATCTGCTGCTTTCAGCTTCGGTGGTTCGAATCCACCCGCGCCCACCAAGAACTCCAGTATCCGAACCGGGTACTGGAGTTTCTGTTTTATCTGTTTTGCAAAAGGGGAAGCAAGGGTGGATTCGAACAGCATCGACCCGCCGAACAGTCCGGCGGGGAAAAAAGCCCCTGCGGGGCTTTTTTAGATGCGCGGCTCGCGCAATCCACCCGCGCCCACCAAACAAGAAAAATCCGAACCTGTTTCCGATTGGAGAAGGGTTCGGATTTTTTGTTTTCTTCGGGTGCAACAATGAAGGCTCCCATGGACGGCACAAAACTCCGATGCCTTGTCATAGGCCGTAAACCGATAACAAGATTTGGAGGATATGATTATGAAGTACAATGAACGAGCCTGCAAGTTTAACATGGACACCGGGTGCGTGGAGCTGCTGCTCCGGGATGGGAGAAAAATTTCCATCGACTGCACCGGGGTTGAGGATGCGCTGGATGTGACTATGGCGCAACAGACAGAACTGGACTACCTTATCTATAATGACCCGCTGGGCTACGCGGATTTGATTCTGAATGGTGACCCGGAGGAATATTTGAAGAATGTGGATGGGAGCCATGGGTTAGAAGATTAAGGGCAAAAAAATAAGAGGTGTGCCCAACTGGACACACCTCGGTGAGATACATCTATATAAGGCAGGGCGTTCCCTTTATCGGGAGCGTCCTGCTGTTTTTATGCTGCAACAGGCAGTGCTTGTAGAGCTTCCTGCTCTTTCAGCCATTCCTCGTATTCACGCTGGCCTTCTTCACTGTTGAAAAACTCAACCATGGAAGGATAAAAGCAACGCGCAAGTGTCTTGATTGCTTCATCCGGGTAGCCGGATTTGTTTGACTTCTTCTTTTTGTTCAAATAGTATCCTCCGAAAATCAAAGTTCTACATCCTGCCCACGCCTGCGGTTTCGCTGCTGTACATTCATGGTGCGCTCCTGCTTGGGGGCAAGAATCTTTTCGAGAAAGCCGCGCACCAGTTCCGGCGCACGGTGGAGAGCATCCAGATAGGGCTTCACATCGTACCACAGGTCGTGGTACTTGTTGCTCCAACGAACTGCTTCTTTCTTGGCGATGGAAAGTTCTTCTTTCAGGCGGCGGTTCTCTACATCCATCATATAGCCGTGGTCGGCTTGCTTTTTCAGCTTGGAAAACTCTTCTTCGGTCAGCGAGTAGTTACCGAGAAAGGTGCGCTTGCCAATATAATCCAGATCGCGCGCATGAATGAGGGCTTCTTTCGTGAGCATGGTCTTTTTCTGCACAGCGGCAAGTTCCCGCTCCTTCTTGGAAAGAACAGCGTTGGTTTGGGCAAGCGATTGTTCTTTCTGGTCGGCTTGTGCGGTCAGGGTGTCCAGCCGCTCCTGTTCCCGTTGGACTTTGAATTGAGTGACGGTCAGGTGTTCTTCGGTGCTGCCGCGTTCACCGCGCTCTACATCCGTGTACCCGACGTTGCGCATATAGTTGAAGAAATCGTCTTGCAGGACACTGTACGACTTCTTCAGGACGGGCTTGCCATTCTTTTGCAGGACAGGCTTTCCGGCATCGTCCAGCAAGGGCTTGGATGCCCACTTCTTGCTTCGGCTGACCTGCATGACGGTCTCCTTGACTGTGCCGACCAGTGCCTTATCCTTGCAGCGTTTCGACCACAGGATCTGCTTTTCCACCACAGGTACATAGACCACATGGAGATGGTAGTGGTAGACCTCCCGGCCTAGTGCTTCGGTCATGGCGCGGTTGA
This sequence comes from uncultured Faecalibacterium sp., assembly GCA_934525325.1. Classification (GTDB taxonomy): domain Bacteria; phylum Bacillota; class Clostridia; order Oscillospirales; family Ruminococcaceae; genus Faecalibacterium. The sequence goes on along the minus strand of CAKSZE010000063.1, from coordinate 2,110 downwards.
TCTCATCCGCGTGCATGACTGCCGAGAGGATATACTGTTCACCACCCACGATCTGAACGGCTGCTTTGTAGGCATCCTCATAGAACTGCTTGGCGAACTCATAGCCACCGTGGTTGTCGAAATAGGCCGAGTTGACATCAAAGACCAGCTCGCAATAGTGAGTGGCATCCGGTTTCAGACCGCGCGTGGAAATGGTTCCATCGGCTTCCAGTTGGGCGAACAGGTCGGTATAGCTGGCAGAGGGCTTTTTGAAGTGGACGTTCCATGCAGTGCGCTGGGGGATAATGTCGGGGTTCCGATAGCTGTCCTTTTCGCGTTCATTGTGCTGCTGGGTGTTGCCAACGGCCTTGTCCGAAACGGCAAGGTTTCGGACACTGGTGCGGTCGATGCCATCATTTCTTGCCAAAGGGCATTCCTCCTTTCAAGGTTCATTGAGAGGTGACGGGGAACGGAGATGCACTTCTGCGGAAGTGTAATAACCCACTATGACACTTTCAGCCCTGCGGTCTGCAAAGTGTAGTGGGCTCTCCGAGGGAGAACGTCTCCTGCGGGAGAGTTAATCAAGTTCACGTTTGCGAAGCAATGAAAGCCCCAGTGGGGCTTTTAAGTGACCGAACGGTCTTGCGCCAGCAAGATGGAGGGGCCTCGCCCCGACAAGTTCGCACAATGCGAACTTGATTGCTCCGTACGCATCTGAAAAAATTGCGTACGGACTTCAAATAACCTGTACGGTTCGTACGGTGTACGGAAATCCGAAATATAAACGATAATGCGCTTTAATTTGCTTCAATTTGCCGTACGGGTGCGTACAAGTACAGACCGTACAGGTTGTACGAACTTCTTCCGTGAAAAAATGCACTTTTTACGGGCAGGGGTGGACAAGCGGTTCGATGCCTACAAAACCACGCACCCTGCGGCCACCGGGCAGGTAGATGTTGTTGGTGGCTTCAAGGTTGTAACGGCGGTCGTTCTGGCGCAGTTCTGCGCTGAAACGAATCGCCGACACGCTGTGACAGGCGTTGTCCTCACACCACAGTTTGTAGATCTCATAGAAATCTTTGGAATTGATGGAGTAGTCCGCCTTGAAGCGGAAGTAGCCCTCGGATTCCATGAAGTCGATGACATTGTTGCTGCTGCGTTTGATGGTGTCCACGTTGGCAGCGGCTCGTTCGCTGACCGTAAAGCGGAAATCGTTCTGCACCAGCCGGTGCAGCCCTTCCAGACACCAGAGCAGGATGCCCTCCAACTCGGCACACATTTTCTCCACGAGGAAAGGGTCATCCATGCGGTCGGCAGGTTTGTCCTTGATGGTCAGGATAAGCTGGCGGCGAAAGAAGCCATCCGAATGGTCGTACAGTGATGTCAGCGCACCGTTGCCGAAGCAGAGGAACCGGGCGTAAATGTCCCGCTGGTAGCTCTGGACACCCTTGCGTTCCAAGTCCAGCTTGGCTTCGGCGGTCACGATGGTCTTGATATAATTCGTTTTGGGCAGGGCGTTCATGTCCATGTCATCGTCGATCATCAGCAGGCGGCGTTCCAGATCGGCACGGGCAAAGCGGTTGTTCTCCACTTTCTGGACACTGCCGTTGCTGGCGGCATCTCCCATGAGCCGTTTCAGCACCAGCCCGATGCGGGACTTGCCCTCGCCGCCCTTGCCGACAATGAGCATCATCTTCTGCCCCTTGGTGCTGGGAATCAGGCAGTAGCCCAGATACTCCTGCAAGGTGGGGATGTCGGCATCGTCCAGCAGTTCGTGCAGGAAGGTCAGCCAGCGGTCCGGGGTGGGTGCTTTGGGGTCATACTTCACAGGCAGGCGGTTCTGGCAGAACAGGCGGCTCTCCTGAAAAGAGCCGTCCGGCAGATGGTACACGCCGTTCTGGAGGTGGATGCAGTCCTGTTCGATGGGAAACGGGTCGGAAAAGGCCAGCAGCTTGATGGTCTCCAGAATGTTGGTGACCTTTTTGGACAGGCCGGAGGTGACATATTCCTCGATGTTCTCCAAGATGCGCTGCTTGATCTCGCTTTCGTCCTCTACCGGGCCGTCCAGCGTGTACAGCGTTCCGTTGACGCATTTCAGCGGCCACTGTTCCAGAAAGGCACGTCCAAACTG
>CAKSZE010000062.1 GCA_934525325.1 uncultured Faecalibacterium sp. | reverse complement strand
TCGTCGCCTGCCTGCAGGCTGACCAGACGCTTGTCCACTTCGCCCACATCGGCCTTGGGGATGATGGTGAACTGGATCTCGATACCGGTCTTTTCCTTGACCATCTTTACGATATCCTGCATCTCGTTGCCGGTTGCCTCGGTATCGGTTGCGGCATAGTGCAGAACGACACCTTCGTAGGGCTTGCCGGAGCCGGATGCGGCGCTTGCGGCAGCGGAGGAAGCCGGTGCGCTGGCTGCGGTAGAGCTGCTGGAAGAGCCGCCGCAGGCGGCCAGACCCAGCGCAGCAGCACCCACGCCGGCGGCTTTCAGGAAGGAACGACGGGAAATGGATCTTGACATGATGATTTCTCCTTCTACAAGAATTTCGTGTGCGGCAGGCGGTTTGTGCAGGCCGCCTTGCCTTTGATGGCTTTAGTATATCAGTATGACTTATTTGTGAAAATAGGCAAAAATTCTCTTTTATCCGCATTTTTTGACATAAGTCAAAAACAGACAATGAATGTCAAAAAAACCTGATATATCAAATTGAGGGATGCCGCAACTGTCAGCGGCATCCCTCAGTTTTTGGATTCAGATGGTTTTCCACGGCAGTTCAATGCGGACCCGTGTGCCAAAACCGGGACGGCTCTGCACCGTGACATGATCGGATGCACCTGCATACAGCCGCAGGCGTGCTTCAATGTTGTGCAGACCGATACCGGTGCTGCGGCGGTTCTTTTCTGCCGAGGGCTTGCGGCCGTGTGCGATCTGATGCCGCAGATTTTTCAGCGCAGTCTCGTCCATGCCGATGCCGTTATCCGTGACCGTCAGCACCAGCTTGTCCCCCCGGTGGTACGCAGCCACCCGGATGCGCAGAACGTGTTCCAGCCCCTCCATGCCGTAGAGGATACTGTTCTCCACCACCGGCTGAAGGATCAGCTTGAGCACTTCCACGCTTGCGGCATCGCAGCCGTGGAGCCGGACTTCATAGTCAATTTTGCTTCCGTAGCGGATGCGCTGGATGTTCATGTACATCTGAACATGCTCCAGCTCCTGTCGGAGCGGCACGAACAGCCCGCCCGAAATGCTCAGCCGGTACAATTTGCCCAGACTGGATGCCATTTTGCTGATATCCGGTCTCCCGGCTTCGCTGGCCTTCCAGACGATGGTTTCCAGCGTATTGTAGAGAAAATGCGGATTGATCTGGCTCATCAGGACCTGCATTTCCAGTTCTTGCTTCCGGCGCTCCATCTGCACCTGCTGGTCCAGCCCCACCCGGATGCTGTCCAGCATGGAATTGTAGGTGGTCATCATCCGCGAGACCTCCTCCGGACCCTGCGGCTTTGCGTAGGAGTGCAGATCCCCGGCGTCTGCGTTCCGCATGGCTTCTTCCAGCTGGGTCATCGGAATCATGAACCGCCAGTAGAAGTATAGGATCAGCAGGGCAAACACCCCGCCGCAGACCGCCAGAACGAGGATCGTCTGGAGATACAGCTCCGAGGTTGCGGAAGTCAGGCTTTTGGTCGGAGCCAGAAGCACCGTTGTCCAAGGGGTCGAGTCCCCTTTGGCAAATGCTACATCATAAGCGCTTTCACCGATGCGGAGCGTGCCGTTTTCGCCCGGATGCTCTGCCAGAGCGGCGGCAATGCCTTCCGGTACACAGCCGGATGCAACAGCATCCTCATTGGTAGAGGAGATCAGCTTGCCGTCCTGCGTCAGGATATACACCTCGGCACCAATGCGCTTGGCCTGCAATTCATACAGGTCATATAGGGTCTTTTCCTCAATGGCAAAGACATGGATATAGGGATATCCGCTTTTCAGCGCCGAATACACCCGGCGGCTACCCAGAACCACCTGATCCCGCCGCACCTCACCGTACTGCTCTGTGCGGAGAAAATTCTCCTGCAAAGGGTAAAAGTAGAACTTTCCGAATTTCTGTGCATCGTCCATTCCCAGTGCTTCAAAGCTTTTGATGAGCAGGGTCGTGGTCTGGTTCGGGTCCAGAAAGTCCAGAACATCGTGGCGGTTGACTACATAGATTGCATCGATCTTTTTCTGCTTTACCAGCCGGGAATAGCTTTCAAACAGTGCGCCGTTCGCGTAGGTGATGGCGTACTTTTTGGCATTCGGATTATCGCTGTAACTGCGGTCAAGGATCTCCAGCAGACGCTCATCGGTGGAAAAGGCATCGGAAACACTGTACACGCCCTCGGTAAATCGGTCCAGCGTTTTGCTGATGTCCTGTGCCGTATAGCTGATGGCTTGAACATGCGCCCGGTGCTGCACCCGGATCGAGCGGGCAAACAGCAGCGTGATCGCAAGCAGCATCGGCAAAAAAGAAGCCAGTAATGCCAAAATCATCTTTTTGCGCAGGGTCAGGTGTCCGCTTTTCATTCTGCTCCTCCCTGTGCTGCACGGTATTCCACCGGACTGATGCCGTAATATTTCTTAAAGACCCGGATGAAGTTGGAGGTATCCGCATAGCCGCACTGCTGGGCAATGAGATACACTTTTCCATCGGGTTCTTTCAGCAGTTCTGCCGCGCGGTGCATTCGTTTTTCGGTCAGGTAATCGGAAAAATTGCAGCCAAGTTCGTTCTTGAACACACGGGAAATGTAAGCCGGCGTTTTATGGACGCTTGCCGCCACGCTTTCCAGCGAGATCATGTGGGAAGCGTATTCGCTGTCCACATATTCCCGGACGCGCTGCGCAACGCTGTTGACCGTGCGGCCATGATTGCGGCGGTGGGCAAGTGCCTGCTGACAGGCAAACAGGCACGCCAGCACGAAATCCCGTTTGCTGGTCAGGGTGCCGCACTGGTGAATGTCGGTGTAGTGCGCCCCCAGTGTCCGCAAAACTTCTTCCATCTGCACGCCATAGCGCAGGCTCCACAGCGAAACATGGAACAGCAGCGACAGGCACAGGCGGTCTACGGTCTGGTAGTCCAGCTGTGCCGTGCCTGGCAGCAAAAGCACCCGGTCGATCTCGGTGCGCAGCGTATTGTAATCCTGCGCCAACAGGGATTTTTCTATCTTTTCAGTGTCAAAATAGAGGGGGACTTTGGGCTGCGCGTTCTGGATCTGCTGGAAATAAAAGACGCTTTCCGTCCCGGAAAAAGCGCTCTGCTTTGCACAGCAATTTGCCTGCTCATAAGCCTGCGGCAGCATCTCCAGTTCGGTGCAAAGGCTGCTGATGCCGGCGGATAATGCAGCGCGAAGCTGCGTGCGCACCGCCTCCTGCAGCTGCCGGATCTGCGTCGTCACATCATCCATCTGGATCTCGGATTCGCTGCTGTATAAAATGAGCAGCCGTTCGCCGCCAAACAAAAAAGGCAGTTGACGCAGCTGCCCGGCAGGGAGCTGACTGCTGATCTTCCAGATGTTCCGCCACAGTTCCAGCAGATCTGCTTTTTCGTCTCCGCCGTGTCCGTCCAGCGTAAAAGCGGCCACGACAAGGTTATCCGTGTCGATCCCCTGCGCGGTAAGCATCGGAAGAAAGCGTTCGCTTTCTTGCGGAAGTGCAGTGCCTTCCAGCAAAGAGGTCAGCCAGATCTGAAAATGCCGCTGAACGCTCTCGCTGACGCGCGCCGTTTGCAGGCGTTCCTTGTCCAATGTATTTTTCAAACGCAGGAAGGTCTCCTCGAAATCTTCAAAATCCGTCGGCTTCAGCAAATATTCCGCTACATGATTTTTGATGGACATATTCAGATACTCAAAATCGCTGTAACCGCTCAGGATCACGATCTTTACATCAGGGTAAGCGCTGCTCAGCCGCTGCATAAGCTCTACGCCATCCATTCCGGGCATTCGGATATCCGAAAGCACAACATCGGGATGAACAATCTTCAGCTGTTCCAGCACTTCCTGCCCATCGGAACAAAGCGCACAGACTTCATAGCCCCATTCCCGCCACGGAAGGCTATGTGCAATGCCGTTGCGAATGCTTTCCTCGTCATCCGCAATGATCAGACGATACATAGAGATCCTCCTCCACCTGTTTTTTCAGTATACCACAAACCAAAACGGCGCGACAAGAATGCCGCGCCAGTCTGTTGAGATCTTCCTGTTCTTTTATTATAAGTATAGTGTACCCTGATTTGCGGTGTCAATCAGCAGGATATGATATCTGTTTGCATTTTTTGCACAAGGGAACGCGCACAAGTCCCTCTCCCGCAGATATTGCATCTGCCCCGGACCTGTGATACCATACAGGTAACAGAAACTACACAGATGGAGGACTTTTTCCATGATCTATGATACCCTGAATAACCTGCCCAACTATCTGGGCGTAAGCGACAATCTGGACACTGTCATCGAGTACATCATGGCGCGGGATATCACCACCCTGCCCGCCGGGCGCACCCGCATTGATGGAGACAAGGCGGTGGTCACCGTGAGCACCGTCACGCCCCAGACGTCCGACAAGGCACTGTTCCAGCGCCACGACAACCACATCACGCTGGAGACTGACTTGGACGGCAGCGAGCTGTTTGAGGTAAGCCTTGCGGAGCTGACCCCCACCAAGCCCACCGATGAAGCTGCCGACACCACTGTAGGCACTGCCGGAACCAGCATTGCCGGGATGCTGTGCGAGGGACGCTTTGCCCTGTATTTGGCCGGGGAGCCGTATAAATCCGGCCTGAAGGCGCAGGGCTGCGGCAAGCTGAAAAAAGCCGTGTTCAGCATCGAGCTGGACCCGGACGAGGAAGAGACGGAAGAATAACCGAAAGGAGACTTTCTGTATGGGATTTTTTGCTGTACTGGCTGCAAGCCTGTTTGCCGTATTCATTTTTACGGTATTTGGCGGCTATTCGCTGCTGCTCTGGTGTCAGCAGTCCCTGTGGATGGTCGTTCCTCCCGCGCTGGTGCTGGCTGTTCTGGTCTGGACATTTTTGAAAATGGACGATAAGATCACCGCCCTGCAAAAGCGGGTGGACGAGCTGGAAGCCGCACAGAAAAACGCGGAAAAAACCGAGAAATAATAAAGCGCCGCCCTTCGCAGAAAAACCTCTCTGCAAAGGACGGCGCTGCCTTTTTTACGCGATTACGTTATATGTAAATGGTGCTGTCTGCCGGTGATTACAGATTTAGCAGGACATTTACCCGGAAGATTTGTCCCTCGGTCTCCAGATGCAGACTGCCGTTGTATTTGTGCACCACCGTCTCGGCAGATACCAGCCCGATGCCGGTACCCTCGTGCTTGGTGGAGTGCAGGATGCCCTGCTGCTTTTTCAGCACGCCGTCGTAACGGTTCTCGACCACAAGTCCCAGCATGGCAGGGCTGAGCATCTGCGCCATCACCTGCACCCGGCGCTGCTCCGGCGGCAGCTTCTGGCTGGCGTGCAGGGCGTTTTCCAGCAGATTGCCCAGAACGGTGCACAGGTCGGCCTCCGGCATGGGCAGCTGCCGGGGCAGTGCCAGCTTCCACTCCACAAGGATACCCTGCTGCCCGGCCGCGTGGTCGTAATATCCGGCCAGCGCATCCACGGCGGCATTGGCGCACAGGCTGGGGCGGTGCTCACTGAGCTCGCTTTCGTACTGGCGCAGATAGCTTTTCAGCTCCTCCAGCTGCCCGGTCTCGGTCAATCCGGCGATCACATGCAGATGCTGCCGGAAGTCGTGCCGCAGACGGCGGGTGTTGTCCAGATAGGTCTGTAACTCCATATATCGGCGGGACTCCATGGCCAGCAGCTGGTTTTCCCGGTCCAGCCGGGCGTTGCGGGTGAACTCCCGGGCAACGCGGTACATCTCGTACAGCAGCAGAAAGATGCCGAACAGCGAGATGGACACCGCCAGCACCGAGATGATCTTCAGCCGTCCGACCAGCACCACGGCGGGGTCCAGCGGCATACAGTACACCAGAAAAACGGCGTAGAGGGCGGGCAGCGGCCACGCGGACTGCCAGAAGGCTTCGCCGCTGTACTCCCGCAGCAGCCACCGGCTCCACTGCACGGCAGTGAACCAGAACAGCACGGTGAGCACCACGGCAAGGCCCAGTCGCAGCAGCGCCGTGGAGGCAAGGCAGGCAGTCTGTGGGTTGGAGACCTCTGCCCGGGCGTTGAGTACCATCGACAGCAGGGAACACACCGCCATCATCACGGCAGAGATGGAAAACAAAAAGGCGGTCTGGCTTACGGTCACCTCTGGCGCTACCCGCCAGCGCAGCAGCCAGAAGGAGATCAGCACGATAACGGGCAGAAAAGCATTGCTGTTCAGCCCGAACACGGTGCAGAGCGCGGCGCAGCCGATGCACAGCAGGGTGATGCACCCGGCGGCGATGCAGGCAGTGCGCTTAGGGGTGCGCATCTTTTCCCATAGAGACGCCAGACACAGAAACGCGCTGGGGTACAGCAGCGCAAAATCCAGAAAATAACGGCCGAACAGGGCAAGATCCATGGCGGCTGCTCCTTTCCTCAATGCAGCTCCTGCCGCATGTGGCGGAACTGGTACTGTGTAAAGCGGGCAAGCAGGATGCATTTATCCTTTTGCCGTACCGGCAGGCAGGTGCCGTCCAGAATCTCAATGCAGTCCTCCCCGAACCGCAGCACCTTGTCCATATTGATGATAACGCCCCGGTTGCAGCTCATAAAGTTTTCCCGCGCGGTAAGCTTTTCTTCGATCTGTGCAAAGCTGCACATGGCACGGTACTCGCCATCCTCGGTGGTGATCAGGACGTAGTGGTTTCGGGCAATGGCATACAGCACCTTGCGCAGCGGCAGCTGAATGCTCTGGCGGGCAATGCGGATCTCCAGTTCTGGCTCCTTGCAACGCAGCGCCCGCCGCAGCTCGGCGGCAAGGTGCTCGAATTTTTCCTCCTGATAGGGCTTGAGCAGGTAATCGAAGGGGTGCACCGGAAAGGCATCCCATACATATTCCGGCGAGGAGGTCACGAATACGATCAGCACCTCCGGGTCGGCCTGCCGCAGCCGGCGGGCAGTCTCGATGCCGTTGGTGCCCGCCATGCAGATATCCAGAAACACCACGGCGTATAAGCCGGGCTCTGCTGCGGCGCGGAGAAAATCATCCCCGCAGGTAAACCATGTGCACTCGGCTTCGGGCAGCTGCTGTTGCAGCAACTCCTCCAGCCGCTGGGCGTCCGGGGTCTGATCCTCTACGATGGCGATTGGCAGTGCCATCCCTACACCCTCTTTCTCCATTCATGTTCCTTTATTATAGCATACTGCGGCGGGAAGGGCATCTGTTTTTTGCACAAAACGTCCCTTTTTGCGCGCGGAGCGATGCCCGGAGCACCCGCAGCGGCCGACTGCCAAAAAGTTTTGGTTGACAGATGGGGCGAATCATGTTATTCTTTTGTTGATTTTGAGAGACACCGCCTTGCAGAGTCTTTTCAAAGCAATTTACTCGGGACCGCCCAAACGGGGCTAAGGCCATACGGACAGCCGGGTCCACTGCCGACCGGCGGCGCAAGCTGCCATTATTGATTGAGTTTGAAGCTCAAATTTTATAAGTTGGTTCCTTTACAACCATGAAATTGCGCAGCCTATGCGCAGACTTGTGAAACGGTCAATAAGAGTAGTAAAAGTGTAGTTGCTATATAGACTCTCATCACCCCGTCTTTTTGGATCGCGAATAACGCGCAGCACCGGCACTTTCGGCTGGGTGCTTTATCAGCGCGGAAAAAGCTTTTCCAAGCGCAGGTCTGCACGTTTGTGCAGTGCCTGCGCTTTTTTGTTGTGCAAAAAGAGAACAGGGACGGAGGAAAAGATGAACGAGAACAAAGCGCGTTCCCGGCTGGACCAGCGCCGTGCGCCCATTTACGAGGCGCTGGAGCGGTTCCGGCAGATGCGGGTGGTGCCCTTTGACGTGCCCGGCCACAAGCGGGGCCGCGGCAACCCGGAGCTGACCGCTTTTCTGGGTCAGCAGTGCGTGGGCGTGGACGTGAACAGTATGAAACCGCTGGATAACCTCTGCCACCCGGTATCGGTCATCCGGGAAGCCGAGGAGCTTGCTGCCGATGCCTTTGGCGCAGCACACGCCTTTTTAATGGTGGGCGGCACCACCAGCAGCGTGCAGAGCATGGTGCTTACCGCCTGCAAGCGGGGTGATGAGATCATTCTGCCCCGCAACGTGCACCGCAGCGTGCTGAACGCGCTGGTGTTGTGCGGCGCTGTGCCGGTGTATGTGAACCCGGAGGTGGATAAGCGTCTGGGCATCTCGCTGGGTATGAAGCGGGAGCAGGTGGCAAAGGCCATCAAGGAGCACCCCAACGCCGTGGCTGTGCTGGTGAATAACCCCACCTACTACGGCATCTGCTCCGACCTGCGTGCCATCGTAAAAATGGCGCACGATGCCGGAATGCTCTGCCTTGCGGACGAGGCCCACGGCACCCACTTCTACTTTGGCGGCGGTCTGCCGGTGTCTGCCATGGCGGCGGGCGCCGATATGGCCTCGGTGTCCATGCACAAGAGCGGCGGCAGCCTGACCCAGTCCAGCCTGCTGCTTATCGGCCCCAACGTGCACCCGGGCTATGTGCGCCAGATCATCAACCTGACCCAGACCACCTCCGGCAGCTATCTGCTGATGTCCAGTCTGGATATCTCCCGCCGCAATCTGGCGCTGCGGGGACGGCAGGTGTTCCATCAGGTGGCGGATATTGCCGAGTATGCCCGCGAGGAGATCAACGCCGTGGGCGGCTACTACGCCTTTGGCAAGGAACTGTGCAACGGCGATTCCGTCTTTGACTTCGACACCACCAAGCTCAGCGTCCATACGCTGGATATCGGTCTTGCCGGCATCGAAGTCTACGACATCCTGCGGGATGAGTACGACATTCAGATCGAGTTCGGCGATATCGGCAACATCCTTGCCTACCTGTCCATCGGCGACCGCCCGCAGGAGGTGGAGCGTCTGGTCAGTGCACTGGCAGAGATCAAGCGCCGCTACCGCACCGACGGCTCGGGTCTGCTGAGCCAGGAATACATCGACCCCGTGGTGGCTGCCAGCCCGCAGGAGGCTTTCTACGCCCCCAAAAAGAGCCTGCCCCTGCGGGAGACCGAGGGCATGGTGTGCAGCGAGTTCGTGATGTGCTATCCCCCGGGCATCCCCATCCTTGCACCCGGCGAGCGCATCACCAAGGAGATCTTGAACTACATCGAGTACGCCAAGGCCAAGGGCTGCAGCATGACCGGCCCGGAGGATCCCGAAATTTTGCACCTGAATGTTCTGGCATAAGGAGGGAAAGAGATGGAATTTTGGTTTTCAGAGTTTCACACCCCGGATGTGAAGCACAGCATCCGTGTGAATAAGCAGCTCTACTCCAAGCAGAGCGATTACCAGCGCATTGATATTTTTGAGACCCCGGAGTTCGGTCGGGTGCTCACGCTGGACGGCAACGTGATGCTGACCGAGCGCGACGAGTTCATCTACGATGAAATGATCGTCCATGTGCCCATGGCGGTGCATAAGGAAGCCAAGGATATTCTGGTCATCGGTGCCGGTGACGGCGGCGTGGTGCGGGAGCTGACCCGCTACGACCGTGTGGAGCGCATCGACCTTGTGGAGATGGACCCGCAGGTGGTGGAAGCCTGCCGCGCCTACCTGCCCGGCAATGCCTG